>JAIMBB010000038.1 GCA_023511655.1 Anaerolineae bacterium | reverse complement strand
CCTGACGACCCGACGACCCAACCAACTTGACCAACCCGACGACCTGACCGACCCGACCAACTTAAGGAACAACACACATGCTCATAGACCGAATCGAAGCCCAAAAGAATCCGACGAAACACACCCTGGTGGCGCTGGTGGAGAACAAACCCGGCGTGCTCAACCGCGTGGCCAGCCTGATGCGCCGGCGCAACTTCAATATCGAGAGCCTGGCCGTCGGGACGACCGAAGACCCCACCATCTCGCGCATGACCATCGTGATTGACGCCAGCAAGACCAACGCCGCGCTGGTGGAGCGCAACCTTTACAAGCTGGTCAACGTGATTGACGTGCAGGACGTGACCAACCTGCCGACCGTGGTGCGCGAGCTAGCCCTGATCAAGGTGCGGGTGACCGACGCACAGCACCGCGGCGAGATCAAGCAGATCGCCGATATGTTCCAGAGCCGCGTGGTGGACGTGGCCAAGGAGTCCGTCATGATCGAGGTCACCGGCGAAGAGCAAAAGGTGGACTCGATCCTCAACGTGCTGCAAGACTACGGGATCCTGGAAGTGGTGCGCACCGGTCGCATCGCAATGACGCGCGGCTAGGCGCAACGCCGAGCCGACTTCCATCACAGCCTTTCGTCATCCAAAATTGACATCATGGCCAAGGTTTACTACGACAACGACGCAGATCTCGAACTCCTCAAAGACAAGACGGTAGCCGTCATCGGCTTCGGCAGCCAGGGTCACGCCCACGCCCTCAACCTGAAGGACAGCGGGGTGAACGTGGTGGTCGGCCTGCCGGAGACCAGCAAGAGCCGCGAGAAGGCCCAAAACGCCGGCCTGCGGGTGATGAACGTGGACGAGGCTGCTCAGGCTGCCGACTTCATCATGATGCTGGTGCCCGACGTGCCGGCGGCGCAAATTTACAAGGAGCACGTTGAGCCGCACCTGACCAGGGGCAAGACGCTAATGTTCGCGCATGGCTTCAACATCCACTTCGGGCAGATCGTGCCGCCTAAATATGTGGATGTAAGCATGGTGGCGCCGAAAGCGCCCGGCCATACCGTGCGCGGCACCTATCAAGATGGCGGCGGCACCCCTTGTCTGGTCGCGGTGCACCAGGGCGGGACGCGCGCATTGAAAAACGCCCTGGCCTATGCCAAGGCCATCGGCGGCACTCGCGCCGGCGTCATCCGCACCACCTTCAAGGAAGAGACCGAGACCGATTTGTTCGGCGAACAGGTGGTGCTGTGCGGCGGCGTCTCACACCTGATCAAGGCGGCCTTCGAGACGCTCACCGAGGCTGGCTACGCACCGGAGATGGCTTACTTCGAGTGCCTGCATGAACTCAAGCTGATCGTGGACCTGATGTATCGCGGCGGCCTCAACTTCATGCGCTACAGCGTGAGCGACACAGCCGAGTGGGGTGATTACGTTAGCGGCCCGCGCATCATCAACGACCGCACGCGCGCCGAGATGAAGAAAATCCTGGCCGACATCCAATCCGGCAAATTCGCCCGCGAATGGATCAAGGAAAACCAGACCGGCCGCAAGCGCTTCAACGAATATCGCCAGCGCGACATCAACCATCCCATTGAGAAAGTCGGGCTGAAGCTGCGCCGCATGATGCCCTGGCTGAACCCGCGCGAGGTGAAGCCCGGCGCGGGCGGAGCGTGATTGCAGGCTGCAGCGGGGAGTGGAGATGCGCGTTGAGCAAGCGAGCCGTGGGCAGGCACTGGAGCGCGACGTGTTGATCCGCCTGGAAGGAGTCAACGTTGCGCTCAACGGCCAGCGCGTGTTGCACGACGTGTCGTGGGAGTTGCGGCGCGGCGAGAACTGGGCCGTGCTCGGGCCCAACGGGGCCGGCAAAAGCACTTTCCTGCGCCTGCTGCGCGGCGAAGTCTGGCCGGCGCCGGCCGACGGCGGCGTGCGGCTCTACAACTTCGACGGAAGACCAACCGCTTCCCCCATCGGCGTGAAACGGCGCATGGCCATCGTCAGCGCAGAGCAGCAACAGCGCTACCTGCGCGTGCATGGCCGCAAGTACGGCGACGACTTTCATGCCCCGCGCATCACCGCCCGCGAGATCGTGTTCACCGGCCTGCTGGACAGCGAGCTGGTCACCCGCAGACCGACCCCTGCCGAGGCTGAGCGCGTGACACACACCTTGTGCGCGGTCGGCCTCGACGCGCTGGCCGACGTGCCGTTCGACAAGTTGTCGCAAGGCCAACTGCGTAAGACGTTGATCGCGCGCGCCCTGATTAGCCAACCGGATGTGCTCATCCTCGACGAAGTTGGCGTCGGACTGGATGCCCATTCGCGCCGCGCTTTGCTCGATATGATCCAGCAGGTGGCCGAGCAAGGCACGCAGGTGCTGATGACATCGCACCGACGGGACGAACTGCTCCCGGCCATCACCCATGTGATGGAACTGAAGCACGGCAGAATTGCCGCGGTGCGGCGGCGCGAGACGGCTGCAGAGCATCATCCGATGACAGGTTCAGCCGATGCGTGGCAGCCGCTCGATGCCGCGACCATCGTCCGCCGCTCGCAGGCATCTCCCCGGTCATCGCCGTTTCTCATCAACATCACCAACGCCAGCGTCGCTCTGGATGAGGGTAGCACGGTCGTGTTGCACGATGTGACCTGGCGCATGAACGAGGGTGAACACTGGATGATCCTGGGCGACAACGGCGTCGGCAAGAGCACGCTACTCAGGTTGATCCTGGGTGAACTGTGGCCGGCCCATGGCGGCAAAATCGAACGCTTCAGCCGCAATGCACAGACCACTTTCCAAAACGGCAAGCACAATGCGACAAGCAACAGCTTTCGAAACGTCTGGGAGATCAAGAAGCGCATCGGCTACGTCTCGTGCGAGTTCCAGGCGCGTTACCACGCCGATCTGACTGCCGAGCAGGTGGTCGCTTCCGGCTTCTTCGCCAGCGTGGGCTGGCTGCAGCCGCTCACCCGCGCGCAAAAACGGCGCGTCCAGGAAGTGCTCGACCAATTCGACTTGCAACCATTGGCCAAACGCAGCATCCTGGAGATGAGCTATGGCCAGGCGCGCAAGGTGCTGGTGGCCCGCGCGCTGGTGAACAAACCGCACCTGTTGATCCTGGATGAGGCCTTCGACGGGTTGGACGCGAACTTCCGCGCCGGGCTGACCACGATGCTGGAAGCGATTGCCAGGCACACAGGCATCATCCTGGTCACCCACCACCCGGCCGACGTGTTGCCGTGCATCACCCATCGAATGGTGATCGCACACGGGCAGATCAAGTCGCAAGAGCGGCGGATCAGGTCATGAGCGAGGAGCAGCCAACGATGCAATGGAACACCAGCTTCTACGACGGCAAACACAGCTTCGTTGCCGCACATGGGGAGGCGCCGCTCGACCCTGCTTTCGGCGCCGGCCATTTGACGAAGCGAATCGCCGGCTGCCGCGAGGCGCTCCGCGGGTTGCCCGCGGAGATGATCGAAACTGTGACCGCTGCAGCGGAGCAAGCCCTCAGGAAGACGCACCGTATAACCGACAGTGGATCGCCGATTACCGGCGGATTAGAGTGATATCTCGTAAGACTGGTGGAGATCGAAGATTGCAACCGTCAATTCATAAGCCAAGACCTGCAACCTGTAAGTGAAATCCCCGGTCACCGAAAACTCAGGCAAACGGAAACTGCCATGGACCCGAATCGCGTTTTGATCTTCGACACGACGCTGCGCGACGGCGAACAATCGCCGGGCGCAACCTTGAACCTGGCCGAGAAGCTAGAGATCGCGCGTCAGCTCGCCCGGCTGGGCGTAGACATCATCGAGGCCGGTTTCGCCATCGCTTCGCCCGGCGATTTCGAGGCGGTCAGCAAGATCGCCCAGGACGTCGGCCAGCTCGACAACCCACCTATCATCGCCAGCCTGGCCCGCTGCGCCAAGAAGGACATAGACCAGGCCTGGAGCGCGGTGCAATGGGCCAAGCGCCCGCGCATCCATACTTTCCTCGCCACCAGCGACATTCACCTTGAGCACAAGCTCAGGATCAGCCGCAACGACTGCATCGAACAGGTGGGCGAATTCGTGTCCTACGCCAAGAGCCTCTGTCCAGATGTCGAGTTCTCTCCGGAGGACGCCGGCCGCAGCGACCCGGAGTTCCTGTGGCAGGTGCTGGCCGTGGCCGTCCAGGCCGGCGCGACCACCCTGAATATCCCCGACACGGTTGGTTATTGCACGCCGCAGGAGTATGGCCGGCTGATCGAGGGCATCGTAGAGAACGTGCCGGGCATCAAAGAGGGCAAAGTGATCGTCAGCGTGCACTGCCATGACGATCTGGGCCTGGCGACGGCCAACACGCTGGCCGGCATCAAGGCCGGCGCGCGGCAGGCCGAAGTCACTATCAACGGCATCGGCGAACGAGCCGGCAACACCTCGCTGGAAGAGGTGGTGATGGCCATCAAGACCCGGCCGCAGTTCTTCGGCGCGCTCTACACCAACATTGACACCACGCAACTGGTGCGCACCAGCAAGATGGTCAGCAGCCTGACTTCGATCCCGGTGCAGCCGAACAAAGCGATCGTCGGCGCCAACGCCTTCGCCCACGAGGCAGGCATCCATCAGGACGGCATGCTGAAGAACCCGCTGACCTATGAGATCATGCGGCCGGAGACGGTCGGTTGGAACAGCACTAACCTGGTGCTGGGCAAGCACAGCGGCCGCCATGCCTTTGCCGATCGCCTGCGACAAATGGGCTACGATCTCAACCGCGACGAACTGGACAAAGCGTTCGAGCGCTTCAAGGCCCTGTGCGACAAGAAAAAAGTGGTCAGCGACGCCGACATCGAAGCATTACTTACCGACCAGTTCGAGAGCCTGGGCAACGATGTGTTCAGGCTCGACGAACTGCACGTCACCACCGGCACCGGCAACACGCCGGTCGCCAGCGTGCGCCTGTTGGACGAAGACAGCGAACCGCACCAGGACGCTGCGCTGGGCAACGGCCCGGTCAACGCCGTGTGCAATTGCATCAATCGCATCACCGGCGCCGAGGCCAAGCTGGTGGAGTTTCACGTGCACGCCGTGACCGAGGGCATTGACGCCATCGCCCACGTGACCATCCGCGTGGAGATGTGCGACGAGGACGGCCGCAAGTACATCTTCAGCGGGCGCAGTGCCGATACCGACACGCTGGTCGCCAGCGGCAAGGCGTATCTGGCCGCGGTGAACCGCGGACTGCGACGCACCCGGTCACACAAGAAGACGACGGTCGAGACCGTTTAGCCAATGCAGGCAGGGAGGCGCGAGCGCGTCTCCCTGCCCATGAGCCATGCTCACCCTTCTGCACACTTCCGCATCTAACGTCGCTGTGTTCGATGCGCTGCTCGAAGCGCTCGCGCCGGATATACCGGTGCGACACGTGGTGGACGAGGCGATCCTGCGCGAAGTGCGTGAGGCCGGGACGGTGACGCCTTTTGTCATAGGTCGCGTTGCAGAAAGGCTGGCGCAGTTGGCCGCCGATGGGTCGCCGGTGCTGTGCACATGCTCGACCATCGGCAGCCTGGCCGAATCCAGCTATCCCAACGTGCTGCGGGTGGACCGACCGATGGCCGAACGAGCTGTATCACTCGGCGAGCGCATCGGCGTGGCTGCCACGCTGCAGAGCACGATCGCGCCGACAATCGCGCTGCTCCGCGACGTGGCGCACAGAGTGAACAAGCCGGTCGAGCTGATCGAGCTATTCATCCCGTCGGCCTGGCCGTTCATGGAGCGCGGCGACACAGAAGGCTACGCCCGTGAGATCGCCGCGAAGCTGGCCGAGGCGTGCGCCGCGCGCACATTCGATGTGATCGTGCTGGCCCAGGCCAGCATGGCCGCAGCCGAGCCGTCCTGCGCCGATTTGCCCTGCCCTGTCCTCAGCAGCCCGCGCCTGGGGCTGCTGGCGGCCATCAACGCCTACCGCGCTCACCTGTCAGACACCCTCTCTTTCAACGCTCGCTTGAACCCGTAGAATCTTCGCCATGACCGACCGACCGCGAACTCTGTTCGAGAAAATCTGGGATGCGCACGTGGTAGCGCAAGAGCCGGATAGCCCGGCCGTTCTCTACATTGACCTGCACCTGGTTCACGAAGTGACCAGCCCTCAAGCGTTCGAGGGATTGCGCCGGCGAGGCCTGAAGGTACGCCGGCCCGATCGCACCTTCGCCACGCTCGACCACGGCATCCCCACCCACGATCGCAGCCTGCCAATCGTGGACGAGATGGCGCGCAAGCAGATCGAGATGATGGAGCGTAACGCTGCCGAGAACGGCATCCCGCTCTACGGCATCAAGACCGGCGCGGATAAGCAAGGCATCGTACACGTCATCGGCCCGGAGCTGGGGCTGACGCAACCCGGCATGACCATCGTGTGCGGGGATAGCCACACTGCCACTCACGGGGCGTTCGGCGCGCTCGGCTTCGGCATCGGCACCAGCGAGGTGGAGATGGTGCTGGCCACCCAGTGCTTGTTGCAGCGCAAGCCGAAGACGATGAACGTGCGCATCGAAGGCGCACTCCAACCCGGCGTGACCGCCAAGGACATCATCCTCGGTATCATCGCCAAATACGGCGTGGGCGCGGGCACCGGCTACGTGTTCGAGTACACCGGCGCGGCCATCCGCCGGCTCTCGATGGAAGAACGCATGACCATCTGCAACATGAGCATCGAGGGCGGCAGCCGCGCCGGCATGATCGCCCCCGACGACACCACCTTCGAGTGGGTGGCTGGTCGCGAATTCGCGCCTAAGGGTGAAGCGTGGGATCGGGCATTGGCCTACTGGCGCAGCCTGCCCACCGACGAGAGCGCAACATACGACGCTGAGATCACCCTCGATGCCAGTGCGCTCGAGCCGATGATCACCTATGGCACCAACCCCGGCATGGGCATGCCAATCACCGGTCGCGTGCCCGATCCCGATCGAATCGGCGACCCAGGCCAGAAGGCGGCGCTGCAGAAAGCGTTGGCCTATATGGACCTCAAGCCCAATCAGCCTCTGCTGGGCCATCCGGTGGACGTGGTGTTCATCGGCAGTTGCACCAACAGTCGCATCGGCGATCTGCGCGAGGCGGCCCGGCTGTTGAGGGGCCGCAAAGTGAAGGAAGGGCTGCGCGTGATGGTGGTGCCCGGCAGCGCTCAGGTGAAGCGCCAGGCCGAGCGCGAGGGGCTGCATGAGATCTTTCTGGCCGCCGGCGCGGAGTGGCGCGAACCGGGCTGCAGCATGTGCATCGCCATGAACGGCGATCAACTTGAGCCCGGCCAGTACGCCATCAGCACCAGCAACCGCAACTTTGAGGGCCGGCAAGGCAAGGGCGGGCGCACCTTCCTGGCCTCGCCGTTGACGGCGGCAGCCAGCGCCATCACCGGTGTCGTCACCGACGCGCGCACGTTCCTGTAAGCCACCGGCGTGGATGCCTGTGGCGGGCGTTGGTTGCAATCGCTAGCTCGCCCGCCGAGGCGTGATCTCGAGAGAAAGCTGCTCACCCGCGCACGCCCGCCGGCAGGGCCGCCCGCATTTCGTCGAACAGCCGATCTACCGTTTGGCGCATCGCGTCATCCAGGCGATAGCCCACCGGCCCGCGCACGATGGCGTTCCTGAACACGCCGCGTTTGACCAACAGATACTTCTCCACTGCCAGAAAGGCATCGAGGTTGGTCAGTTGTGCGATCAAGGCGCTCAGCGGCGCGGAGAGGCGCATCGCACTCTCTGTGTCGCCGGCCTGCAGCGCGCGCCACAACGCGACGATCACGTCAATCAAGTCGGCGCCGGGCATGGTGCCGGCGATGCCGCGCGCGTAACTGTCAACCAGCGCCATGCCACCGGAGCCCTCGAAGACGCTGGCGCGGTGGCCGGTGGCGCGATGCAGCTCGCTCAGGCGAGGGCCAACAGGCTGCGCCTCCGGCTTGAACATCACGCGCGGGCCGTGCTCGTTGAATAGCTCGGCTTGCAGCGCAATGGACATTGGCCGTCCAAGATAGCCGCTGGCGTCTTGCACAATGAGCGGGATGGAGACGGCCTGCAGAATGCGCTCGTAGTAGCGCTTGAGTTCCGCCTCGTCGGTGGCCGTGGCGATGGGTGGGATGGCCATCACCGCATCCGCGCCGACCGACTCGGCGTGGCGCGCATAGTCTGCAGCGACTCGACTGGACTCCGCGCCGACGCTGATGACCACCACCCCGCGCGACCTGCCGATCTCGCAGGCCGCCCGAGCCAGCGCCCTGCGCTCTTCGCTGCTCAGCCGCAGCGTCTCCGACACCATCGCCATGACGATGCCGTCTGCGCCGTGATTGAACAACCAGCCGATCTCCCTTTCCAGCGTGGCGAAGTCAATCGTCTCGTCGTCGTGATAGGGCGTTTGGAAGACGGGCAAGACGCCGGCAATACGACGAGGTCGCGCGTGGGCGTGTTCCATTGAGCAGCGATGGGGGTCAACGATCGGCCTAAACGGCGATCATCACATGTTTGGTGATCTGATAGTCGGCCATCGCCTCGGCGCTCAGGTCTTTGCCGAAACCGGACTGCTTGAATCCACCGTGCGGCGTCTCGCTGGCAAGCGGCAGGTGATCGTTAATCCACACCGTGCCGAATTCGAGGTCGGCGGCGAACTTCATCGCCCGGCCGATGTCGCGCGTCCACACGCTGGCCGCCAGGCCGTATAGCACGTCATTGGCGTTGCGCAGTGCTTCAGCGTCGTCTTTGAATTCGCTCACGGTCAACACCGGGCCGAACACTTCGCTTTGCACGATTTCGCTCTTCTGATCCACATTCGTGATGACCGTCGGCTCGTAGAAGTAGCCCCGGTCCTCGAAGGCCTTGGGCACGCCGCCGCCGGTGAGCACCTTCGCGCCGCCGGCTTTCGCGCGCTCGACGAAGCCCATCACGCGCTCCCGCTGGGCGCGGCTGACGAACGGCCCCATTTGCACGTCTTGGTCGAAGGGCAGGCCGATCTTCACGCTGCGCATGGCCTCGACGATGGCCTCGGTCACCGCCTTCGATCTGTTCTCGGCCACGTATACGCGCGTGGCCGCCGTGCAATCCTGGCCTGTGTTGATCGTGGCAGCGAGCGTGGCTTTCGCTGCGACGAGTTCGGGATCGGCGTCATCAAATACGATGAACGGCGCCTTGCCGCCCAGCTCAAGGTGCACCCGCTTCAGGGTATCAGCCGCCGTCTTCATGACCTTCTTGCCGGTGTTCGTCGAGCCGGTCAGGCTGACCATGCGCACGTCGGGATGCTCCACCATCGCCTGACCGGTCTCGTTGCCGCCGGTGATGATGTTGACCACGCCGTCGGGGATGCCGGCCTCTTTGATGAGCTCGGCCAGCATCAGCGTGGTCAGCGGCGTGCTGGGCGCCGGCTTGAGCACGACGGTGCATCCGGCGGCCAGCGCCGGGCCGATCTTCCAGGCCGCCATCATGAACGGGTAGTTCCAGGGGCAGATCTGCGCCACCACGCCCACCGGCTCACGCCGATAGATCGAGCTGTAACCGGCCATGAACTCGCCGGCGTGATGGCCATGAGTATCGCGAGCAGCCGCGGCGAAGAAGCGCAGGTTATCCACTGCGAAAGGCAGGTCGCCGCCCAAAGACACGAAGGCGTAGGGCTTGCCGGTGTTTTCGCTCTCCACGCGCGCGATCTCCTCGGCGCGTTGCTCGATCAGATCGGCCAGCTTCCAGATGGCCTGGCTGCGCTGAGCCGGCGTCAGTTTGCTCCACCGACCGTCGTAAAACGCCGTCTTGGCCGCCTGGACGGCCGCATCCACGTCGGCGCGGCTGGCGTCGGCAACGTGGGCGATCACTTCGCCCGTGGCCGGGTTTTCGATCGGCATTTGCGCGCCGCCCTGGCTTTCGACCCATGCGCCGTTGATCCACAGTTTATGCTGGTTCATAGCAGTTGTGAGTGTCTGATGGTGTCGTCAGTGTCAGTGGTAGCAGTGGGATGGCTGGTGTCGTTAGTGTCGGTGGTGTCGTCGGGTGTCCAACACTATTGACAGTGCTGACACCATTGACATGATTGACATGATTGACATGATTGACACGATTGACACCAACGACACCATCCGACACTTCTCTACCTTCCTCCGATAACCGCCACGTAGTTTGTCACCCACTCGTGGTAGGGGACGCATTCCTTCCGGCCGTCGCCGCAGTCGGTGGTTGGTGTGCGCCAGAACGAAATCTTGTCGAAGTTATCGAGGCCGTTGACTTTGCAACCATCCTCACCCAGCAGCTTGTTGCCGGTGCACGCCTCCAGCACGACCGGTACACTGCCGAACCAGGACGCCAGGTCGCCTTGCAACTTGGGGTTGAGCGACCATTCCAGCCACTTGTAGGCGCAGTTTGGATGGGCCGCGTCAATGTGCATCATGGTGGTATCGGCCCAGCCGGTGGCGCCCTCCTGGGGAATGACGCTGGCGATGGGCTTGCCCTCGGCCCTGAGCAAGTTCACCTGGAATGGCCAGGAGCTGCTGGCGACGACCCCCTCGTTTTTGAAATCGTCAATCTGGATGAAAGCATCGTGCCAGTAACGGCCGACGATCTTGCGTTGTTCGCGCAGCAAATTGAGCGCGGCGTTGAACTGCTCTCGCGTCAGCGCGTAAGGATCTTTGATGCCCAGCTCGGGGTTGTGATATTTGAGATACAGTGCCGCATCGGCGACATAGATTGGGCCGTCGTAGGCTTGCACGCGGCCCTTGTTGCTCTTGCCGTCCGGCAGCGTCATTTCCTTGAACACCACTTCCCAGCTCGTCGGCGGCTCTTTGAACACTTCCGTGTTGTACATCAACACATTGCTCCCCCACTGATACGGCACGCCGTAGTGCTTGCCGTTCACCGTGTGCCAGGGCGCGTTTTGCAGGCGAGGATCTATTTTGTTCCAGCTGGGGATAAGAGCGATGTTGATTTCCTGCACTTTGCCACCGCTAATCAGGCGATTGGTGGCATCGCCCGAGGCCGTCACTAGGTCAAAGCCGCCTTCGTTCATCAGCGCGACCATCTCGTCGGAAGTAGCAGCCGTCTTGACGTTGACCTTGCAGCCGGTGTCGGCTTCGAACTGCGTCACCCAGTCGTAGTTTTTGTCCGTCTCACCGCGTTCGATGTAGCCAGGCCACGCCACGATGTCCACCTGACCTTCCCCCTCGCCGATGGCCTGGAGCGGCGCGCCTTTGACCGGGGCGACAGGTGCGGCGGGCGCAGCGGCCGGCGGCGCCGCTTGCCTCGGCATGGCCTCGCAGGCCAGCTTGCACCAAAGCCTCAACGACGCGCAGCGGCCGGCGGCGCCGCTTGCCTCGGCATGGCGCATGCCGTCAGCACGAGCGCCATCCCTGCCAGGACACTGAACATCATTCGAGCTGGATTGATCGCCTTCTTACTCATGGGTCGTCAGCCTCCCTCTTTACCTTTGGTGTTGTTTCAGCCGCGCATTGGCCCGGGCAATTGCGGCCGCGCGCTGAGGCGTAAAGAGTATAGCCGGGCGCTTATGACTCGGCAAACAGAAAGCCCTGGGCCAGGAAGGCTCAGGGCTTTACTCTTGCGCGGTGAACGAGGAGCCATCAACCGGCGCGCTCGGTGGTGGCTCCCGTACCGTTGCTGGCGGGAGGATTGGCCTTCAAAATGGGCTTGGTCAGCTTTACGGGCTTGAGCGCACTGCCCGTTGTACCCGCTGTGCTCGGCTCGGAAGATGCTTTAGCTGCCTTAGACTTCTTGCGCTTCTTCTTGGTGTCCGACTCGGGTGAGTAATCGTAGTCGTAATCAGCATCGCCTTGAACCGGCGCGCGGTTGAGCACGACGCCGACGATGGTTGCTCCAATGCGCTGCAGTGTCTCTTTGACGCGCTTGGCCGTGCCACGCCGGGTATAGCCCGAGTCCACGACCAGCACCACACCGTCCACACGAGCAGTCAGAATGGTGGCATCGGCTACGCTCAGGACGGGTGGGGAGTCCAGGATCACCAGGTCAGCCTTACCTTTTAGCTCCTCCAAGATGCGCAACATGCGCTCCGAATCAAGCAGCTCGGACGGGTTGTAAGGGATAGGGCCCGATGGCAGCACGCTCAACGAATCGGCCATCACCGGCTTCAGGAGCTTCTCGACGCTCACTTGGTCTTCCAGAAAGGCTGTGGTCAGCCCTTCCTCGTTGTCCAGCTCAAAGATCTGGTGTTGCACCGGCCGGCGAAGGTCGGCATCCACAAGGATGACGCGCTTGCCGGATTGGGCAATGACCGCTGCCAGGTTCGCCGCCGTGGTGCTCTTGCCTTCCTTCGGCTTGCTGCTGGTTACCATCAACGTGCGCACCGAGTGGCCGACCGCGCTGAATTGCAGATTCGTTCGCAGCACGCGATAAGCTTCCGCAACGCGCGAGTATTGGGGCGAGGTCGTTACAAGGCGGTCGGCGTATCCACTCCCGCCGATGTAGGTAACACTACCGAGCAGCGGCAGGCCGAGCAACCGTCGTGCGTCGTCCGAAGTCTTGATGGTATCGTCAATCAGCTCAAGCAGCACAATGGCGGCAACGGCCAGCAACAAGCCGGCAATGGCTGCCAGCAACACGTTCTGCGCCAGCTTCGGGCCAATCGGCACGGTCGGAACGGCAGCCGGTTCGATCACGGTCAGCGAGTTGGGCACATCCTTGAGCAGGTTGGCCTGAATCTGGGCATAGTTGCCCTGCCAGGTGGCAATTTGCGTATTGATGGCAATTTGCCTCTGGCGTGCGTCTTCGATCTCGCGCCGGCTAGTGGCCTTGGCAATCTCTTCATCCAACTGGCGCAGCTCCGCTTCGCCGTTCTCGATGCGCGCCTTCAACGACGCGAGTTGCTGCATCGCGAACTCGCGATCCATCGCCTTCACGGCGTCGGTGCCCCCTGGGCCCTGCAGGATGAGCTGCCGGGCGATCTCGTCGGCGAGCACCTTTGCCCGTTGCGGGTCGGTATCCACGACCGAGATCTCGATCAGGGGCGACTTCAGGTCGGTGCGCGTATTGACTTGCTCGCGCAACGCCTGCCAGTCCCAGTCCAGGTTGAGCGCCTCCAGCGTGCCCCGCAGCACGGGTTCACGCAGAGCTAGGCTGGCATAGACCTGTGCCAGTGTCTGGCCAAGCATGAAGTCATTTTGAGAGGGGTTGGGGTTCGTGACCGATCCGACCAGCAGCGTAGTCTGCGATTGGTACGTATAAGGCATCGCGCGCGTGACGAAGTAGCTGGTCGCAGCGGCGACGAGCACACTGGCAGCGATGATCCACCACCAGCGACGCAAGGCAGACGATATTTGGCTCAGTTCCATCTCGCTTTCTCCACAAGCGCACCGCTCATGCGAGCACCCGGTTCGCACGGTTCAACGAGTGCTCTTCCCCCGGTTGACAGTGCGAGAATAGCACATTTTCGACCGATTGTCGTATTCATCTCCACCAAACCGCATTCAGGAATTCGCCGCAGCGGGCCGCACATCCGCCTTCCGGCGCCGGTGCTCCGGCCACTCACGATTGGCCTGGGCATACTTCTCCGGCGAGCCGATATCCAACAGATACGTATCGTGGGGGATAACCCAACCGTAGATGGACAATCCTGCCTGCAACAGCATCGGAAAGACATGCATGCCGAAGTCGCAGAACACATCCTCCGGGATCAAGTCGAGCACGGTCGGCTGCAAAACGAGCACACCGGCGTTGGCCAGGTCAGTAAACACCTCGGATGGTTTGGGTTTCTCAACGAAGCGATTGACCCTTCCCGTGGCATCCATGCCGACCAGCCCGACTTCGGTGGGGTTCGGCACGTGGTACAAGCTCATCGTCACCGCCGCCGTCGCATCGCGGGTGATCACCTGGTGGTGATAACGCAGCATGGCATGCAAGTCGAGATCGGTCAATACATCGCCGTAGACCACCACGAGCGGCCGTCCATCCACCCAGGCCTTGATCTTGCGGGCCGCGCCGGCGGTGCCGAGGATTTTCGGTTCGTGCGAGTAATGAATCTGCACGCCGAAGGCACTTCCATCGCCGAAATGCTGCACGATGACCTCGGGCTTGTAATGCAGGTTGATGGCGATGTTCGTGAGGCCATGATCGCGCAGCCAACCAATTGTGTAATCGAGCAAGGGCCGGCCGGCGATGAGGACCATCGGCTTGGGGCGTTCGAGGGTCAGCGGGCGCAATCGCGTGCCCTCCCCGGCAGCCAGGATCAAGGCGCGCGCGTCCGGTATGTCGTGGGCCGATCGAAATGCACTCATGATGCGTCGGGCTGGAAGAGATGATGAAATACTACGGCTAACGAACGAACCGGCCAGCATTCGAGCTGGCCGGCAACAGCATGACCAGTCAACACAGATCAATACAGTACGTCTTCCTTAAAGCTCTTCTCACCGCCTGTCAGCCATCCTCGTTGCTCGGCGTGGGATGGGTGACTGCCTCGACGAACGATGCGCGAGAAGAGCTTGGCGGCCGCCTCATACAGGATCGGCAGATCGGTCCAGATTTGCCAGTTGCGCACGTAGCTCAGTTCGTCGTGCAGCGGATCAGAAGATGCAAGATGGTCATTGCGCACCCACGGCCCGATAATCCCGGGTTTTACCGCTTGCAGGTTGTGGATGGCGTGCATGTCGGTCACTCGATTGAGTGAGCTGCGGGGCATCGGCCCCACCAGGCTCATCTGTCCGCACAACACATTCCACAGTTGAGGCATCTTGTCCAGGCCGGTCATGCGCAACCAGCGCTCAAAGGACCTCTTGGTGTTCGAGGCAGTCTGTCCACCCGACCGTGCGCGAGTGTTGAATCGGTAAGCGTTGAAGGGCTTGCCACCGCGACCGATCACCCGGTTGTGCACGATCACCGGTGCATGGGGGTTGCGTATCTTAAGCGCCCCGGCAATTGCCAAACCGAACGGCAGGCTGATCAGGGTTAGCAGGATACCCAGCCCGTAGTCGAGTGACCACTTGAGGAGGGCATCCACGCCGACGATGCGGCTCTCGTTAATGGTCAACAGCGGGACGAAGGTCTTGGTCGTCACCGCCATGCCGGTCGTGAGCATCTCGTAGAAGCCGGGCGACAGCCTGAGCGTGTAACCCTGGGTCTTGGCGTTGTGCGTCACCAGTTCGCCGAAGGACTCCCAGGCGACGGCGGTGGACACGACGATCACTTCGTCAATGCGGTATTGGCGGCTCAGCTCGTTCAGGGCGCTCGGCCGGCCGATGACCTTGGCGTTGCCCACTACGCTGCTGCCGATGGCTTTGAAATCGTCGAGGAAGCCCACCACCTGCATCCCAGAGATGGGGTTGTGCATCCATTGTTCGGCGATAGCCACACCCTGGTCATTCGCGCCGACGATCAGCGTGCGTGACGTCAGCCAACCCGACTCGCGCAGCCGGTACACGACGCGGCGCACGAAGAAGCGCATCATGCCGATCAACGCGATTGAGAGCGCCCACGAGAGAATGAGCCAGCCGCGCGAGGGCTCGAAGCCGTTTACGCGCGCAAACACGATGTAGATGACCAGCAACATCAACCCGGCCGTGCACCCTTTGATCACCTGCTTATATTCGACGATGCCGCCGAGCAAGTTGTCGCGCTGGTACAGCCCGAGGGCGGCGAAGCAAGCCAAGTACAGCGGGATCGCAATGATCACCAGGCTGCGGTAGACCTCGTCCTTCGCCTCAGCATAATACGGCAGCAAGCCGTCAATGCGGATGACGTAGGCGAGCGTCAGGCTGCCCAGCACACACAGCGCGTCCAGGATAAGCAGGGCAGCGATCAGCGTGCGCCATTGGCGTTCGTTCTCGGATCTTTCGTTTGGTCGTGTCGTAAGAGCTTCTATTCTGCGCATAATTTCTCCCCCTGTTGCAGGGCCGACGGCGTCGGTACCTGTGGATATAGTCGTATCTAGGCGTGACTGACCGCAGCGTCCTGCAGGCGCCTCTTGAGCGACTGCTCTTCGAATGCAGTTGGTTGCCCTGGTTGCCATTGAGGGTTGTGTCTAAGCCGCAACCCGGCGTTGAACAGCACGCGGCCGCCATCGCTTTCGAACCGGAAGTCCATCCGGCGCAGCCCTTCGCGCGTCAAAGCCTGGTCCACGCGGTCGAGCGCGCCCTCCTCGCAATACAGCAACAGGAAGCCACCGCCGCCGGCGCCGGCGATCTTGCCGCCTAGTGCGCCGTTGTTGCGCGCGATGGCATAGCAGCGGTCAATGTATTCGTTGCTCACCCCGGGGGCGAATTTCTTCTTGTGCTGCCAGGCCACATCGAGCAACGCCCCGAAGCGATCCACCTCTCCGCGTTGCAGATAGGTGCGCGCTTGCAGTGCAAGTTCATGAACCGCCTGTAAGGCTTCGACCACGATGCCTTTGCTGTTCTTGGTTGCCTTGGTCTGCTGGGCCAGGATGTGGGCAGAGTCGTGCGTGGCGCCCGTGAACATCAGGAGCAGGTTCGATTCCAGTCGCGCCACGATATGCGATGCCACATTCATCGGCTGAACTTGGATGCCGTTCGCGCTGAATGTGATCCAATTCAAGCCCCCGAAAGCCGCAGCATATTGATCTTGCACGCCGATGGGCTTGCCCAACTTCTTGATCTCGATGTAGCACGCCAGTTCCGCTACCTGAGCCTTGGACAGGTTCAGGCCGCACGCCGCGCTGATGCCCTTGATCAGCGCGACCGTCACCGCGCTCGAGGAACCCAGACCGGTGCCGGGCGGTGCCTCGGAGGCGAGGAAGATCGAGACGCTGTGCTCAACGCCGAATTGCTGCAATACCGCGCGCGGCAGGCTCAGGTCGCCGTCCCAGAGCAGCGGCTCGCCCGGTGTGTGGCGATAGAACGTGCGGTAGTCCGAAGAGGTGATCTGCAGCGCATCGCGCGCATTGGTATTCAGATGCACGTAGACGTATTTGTCAATGGTGGTGCTTAGGACGGCACCGCCATAGCGCTCGTAGTAGGCTGCCAGATCCGTGCCGCCCCCGAAGAAGCTGACGCGCACTGGCGCTCTTGCAATCAGCATACGTTAATACGCTCCTTGCCCCCGCAGCACGGCAGGAATGGTCAGCAACAGCAGTTTGAAATCGCCCCAGGCGCTGCGCGTGCGGATGAATTGCATGTCGAGGCGAACGCGCTCGCCGGGCGCGAGGTTAGAACGACCGGAGATCTGCCACAGGCCGGTGATGCCCGGCTTGACCGTGAGCAGCTCATCCGCATGCTCGCCGTAGCGGCTCAGCTCCTTCGGCGAGATCATGCGCGGGCCGACCAGGCTCATCTGGCCAAGCATGACGTTGAAAAGCTGTGGCAGCTCGTCCAGGCTGAACTTGCGCATCCACCGCCCGCAGCGCGTCACGCGGGGGTCGTTAGGCAACTTGTGATCGCGCTCAAGCTGGGCCTTCAGCTCCGGGTAAGACGCGAGGATCTCTTCGCCGTTGACGTACATTGTTCGGAATTTGAACGCATCGAATTGCGTGCCGCCCTTGCCCATCACCCGGCGGCGATGAAGCACCGGCCCTGGGCTGTCGAGCTTGACGATCACGGCAAGTGCGATGAGTAGCGGGGCGAGCAACACGAGACCGATCGCCGTGAAGCCGTAGTCCATCAACGCCTTGAGGACCTCATCGGTGCGCGAGCGCCGGCGTGCCTGGGTCCGCTTCAGAACGGAGGATCCTTCGACATTTGGGTGAGAAGTTGGCGTCAACTCCGGCTTGTCGGAAAGCTCGACCATCTGTCTACCTCGATATTCATGCGTTGAACGTGCTGTTTTCGGTTGCCAGGGCCCGATCAAAACGCGGCTGAGGGTGAACTCCGTTGTGAACCGCGACGAGCCAGCCGGACTTCCCACCGTGTGATCTGCCTGCGTAGGTAGCTGCCAGCTCGTTGTAGCCGTCCCTCTCGCCACTCAGATTGTCGCGATCGTCGGGGAAGACCGCACATTTTTTGCAATCGCGCCCCCGTCGAGGATTGCGGACGAACAGCGCACGACACATTCATGAGCGTGCAACGGATGAGATTTCCCCTCATCCGGCTGAACCAAATTACTCTCACAGCCTTGATATCGCATCTTGGCGCAATTTATTGCCCGGATGTGCGAACGATTGATTGGCCTGGGTTGCCGGACGGAGAAATAAAGTCGGCACTGGGGGGCTTGCTCATTCCTTCAGTCGTCTGATGACGAGCGACTGCGCTCTGGGACCAGTGATGGTATGACGCTGGCTTCGCCAGCCCGGGCCGATGGACAAATTCAGGTCGGTTAGTACACTACGCCCGACGGGTAAACGATGCAGTGCGACTACGCTGTGCGTCTCGATCGCGTCTCTCGTCACTTCGGCGACGTGCATGCTGTGGACGACGTCACGTTCGACATCTACGATGGCGAGTTCTTCACGATGCTTGGGCCGAGCGGGAGCGGCAAGACCACTTGCCTGCGGCTGATTGCCGGCTTCGATCAGCCGACCAGGGGACGCATCTTCCTGCATGGCCAGGACGTGTCCGGCAAGCCGCCCTACGAGCGCGACGTCAACACCGTCTTTCAGGACTACGCGCTCTTCCCGCACATGAACGTGGCCGATAACGTCGGTTACGGCCTGATGATCCGCAAGGTGCCCAAGCCAGAACGGATGCGGCGCGTGCGCGAAATGCTCGACCTGGTCCAACTGAGCGGATTCGAGCAGCGCAAACCCTCACAGCTCTCCGGCGGCCAACGCCAGCGCGTCGCATTGGCCCGAGCGCTCATCAATCACCCGCGCGTGTTGCTGCTCGACGAACCGCTCGGCGCGCTCGACCTCAAATTGCGCCAACAGATGCAGGTCGAACTCAAGGCCATTCAGAAGAAGGTGGGCATCACGTTCGTCTTTGTCACACACGACCAGGAAGAAGCGTTGACGATGAGTGACCGCATCGCCGTTTTCAATCAGGGTAAGGTGGAGCAAATCGGCACGCCGGAGGAGATGTATGAGAAGCCGGCCACCGCGTTCGTAGCCGGCTTCCTGGGCACGTCGAACCTGTTGAGCGGCGAGCAGGCGCGGGCCCTGACTGGCTCAGCGGGGGCGATCGCCATCCGGCCGGAGAAGATTCGCATATTCGGTGCCGACGAAGGCGTTGCCGCGGGCTTGCAATCGGCATGCGGTGTAGTGCGCGATTCCGTATACCTCGGCACCTACACGCGCTATCTGGTCGAGTTGGAAGGCGGTGGAGATCTGGTCGTGATCGAACAGAATCTCGATTCGCGGATGCGCACTCGTGGAGAGCGCGTCAAGTTAGCATGGCATCCGGAGCATTTGCGCAGGTTGGGATAGGGAGTGCTGGGGGCGTTGGTATCGGTGGTGTCATTGGTGTCAGGTGTCAGTAGTGTCAGGGGAGGCTGGGGAAAGTGCTCACTTCGCTTTCGACGACCCTCTACAAGCGCCCAGGGCTGGCGTTGCTCTTGTTGCTCGCGCCGCCGCTGGTCTACATGCTCGTCTTCTACATCGCGCCGCTGGGCGTGCTGCTATTGAACAGCCTGTGGCGCCTGGATGACTTCACCGGCCAGGTGGTGCGCGAGTTCACCTTACAAAACTACCTGGCGCTGTTGCAGCCAGCCAATCTAGAGATCTTCTTGCGCACGACGCTGATGGCGACAGCGGTGACGATCGCGTGCGCAGTGGTGGCCTTTCCGCTCGCCTACTACGTGGTGCGCTATGCCTCGCCGCGCTGGAAGGGCCTGCTATATCTGGCGGTATTGCTGCCCTTGTGGTCCAGTTATCTCATCCGCGTGTATGCCTGGAAGCTGATCCTGGCGAAAGAAGGGATCATCACGTGGTTCTTCGAGCGGCTTGGGCTGGGCAGCCTGCTGGAAGCGGCCTTGAGCCTGCCAGGCATCGGTGGGCCATCGCTGTCGTTTTCGCCCCTGGGCATGTTCCTGGTGTTCGTTTACGTCTGGCTACCCTACATGATCCTGCCGGTGCAGGCGGCGTTGGAGCGCGTTCCCAAGTCGCTGCTGGAGGCATCGGTCGATCTGGGCGCGCGACCCAACGCCACCTTTCGGCACGTCACGCTGCCGCTGGCGATGCCCGGCGTGATCGCCGGCTCGATTTTCACGTTCTCGCTCACGCTCGGCGACTTCATCGTGCCAACGGTGCTGGGCAACTCGAGCTTCTTCATCGGCCAGGCGGTGCTGTCGTTTCAGGGCAGCAGTGGCAATATCCCGCTGGCAGCGGCGTTCACCGTCGTGCCGGTGGTCGTGATGATCCTGTATTTGCTGGGCGCAAAGCGCACCGGCGCGTTGGAGGCGCTGTGATTATTGGTGTCGTTGGTGTCAGTGGTGTCGGTGAGTATCCGACACTATCGACACCAATGACACTAACGACACTAGCGACACCATTTTCGATCCCGCTATGAAAGCATCACTCGGCCTCAAGATCGCTGCATTTGCTGCGCTGCTGTTCCTGCATGTGCCGCTGCTGATTGTGTTGTTCTACGCCTTCAACGTGGAGGAAGCGGCCTTCACCTTTCCACCGCCGGGCCTGACGCTGGAATGGTTCGCGGTGACGTTGCGGCGCCAAGACTTCTGGCGTGCATTGGGATTGTCGCTGCAAGTAGCGCTGGTTGCCACGCTGGCTGCGCTGGTGCTGGGCACGTTGGCCGCTGCTGCGGTATATCGCACCCGCTTCTTCGGCCGCGAAACCGTTTCGTTGTTGCTGCTGCTACCCATTGCACTGCCAGGCATCGCCACCGGTATTGCGCTCCGCTCATCCATCGGTCTGCTCGAGATCCCGTTCAGCTTCTGGACGATCGTGATCGGCCACGCCACATTTTGCGTGGTGACGGTATACAACAACGCGCTGGCGCGCTTCCGGCGCATGAGCAAATCGTTGACCGAAGCTTCGATGGACCTGGGCGCAAATAGCTTTCAGACCTTCCGCTATGTGGTGCTACCGGAGCTGGCGACGGCGCTATTGGCCGGCGCAATGCTGGCGTTCGCATTGTCGTTCGACGAGGTGATCGTCACTACCTTCACCGCCGGCCAGCAGCAGACGCTGCCCATCTGGATGTTCTCGCAGCTCACTCGCCCTCGTCAACGCCCGGTCACCAACGTCGCGGCTTTCATTGTCATCGCCATCACCACCATCCCGATTTACCTGGCCTACCGCTGGACGAGCCGAGATAACCAGGCTTAATCCGCTCGGCCACATGCCATCGCAACGACATCAACGCCTGAGCAGCTTCCAGGCGATGTTTGGCCCCAGGCCTTGCCGGTAGGCCAAATGCACCCAAAGCTGCGCCAGATGCTCCAGCAAGGCGGCTGCGCTCAATGGCCCGACGTCTATCACATCGAAGCCGATGCCCGACGCCAGCGCGTGCACCACGGCCTTGGCGTCGGCGTCATCTCCGCACAGGAACATATCGGCGTTCTGCGCTCTGTAGCGCGGATCGAGCATGTTGCCGGTGCCGGTGGTGTTGAAACATTTCACCACTCGCGCGCCGGGCGCCAGCCGGGCAATCTCCTCAGCTACGGATGGCGCGCTGGCTTCGGGTCGCTCACCGAACCAGTTGGTGGCGTCTATGACGATTTTGCCGCGCAAGCTGCCGCAGGCGCGCACGGCGTCGGGAACGGCAATGCCCGGCACAGCGATCAAGACCACCTCGCCGAATGTAGCTGCGTCGCGCAGGCTACCAATCCGGGCTCCGCTCACCTGCGCTAGCGCCGCTTTTGCCGCTTCGCTATTCGGGTTGCGCGCGCCGAACAGGATGTCGTGTCCAAGTGCGCGCCAGCGTTGCGCTAATGCGCTGCCCACGCGCCCCGTGCCGATGATGCCGATGTTCATGTGTATTCACTCCCGCCGACGAGTTTACGCACCGCGCACGCATCTGCAGCCCTGGCACAGGCCGCCCGGCTCGCTGCCGGACGAGCAAGTTATCGGCTACCCTTGGCGATCCACGCCATCGCCTTGTCGGCCAGCTTGTCCAGCGCGCGCACGCTCATCTCGATGTGCTCGATCCTGGTGTCCTCGATCGGGTTGTGTGAGATGCCGTGCAGGCTCTGCACAAACATCATCACCGTCGGCACGCCGGCGCGGGCCACCTCGGCGGCATCGTGCAGTGGTCCGCTGGGCAACTTGTGCGCCGCTCCGGCCACCTCGGCGCAACTGTCGTAGCACATCTTGATCAAGTCCTTATTGAACAGGATCGGCTCGATATTCCAGATGCGGCTCCACGCCACTTCGCACTTTTCTTCTTTGGCAAAGCGTTTGCTGGCTTTGACGGCATCGTTGTACATGCGGGCCAGCTTGCTCGCGCTGAGGTTGCGTTGATCGAGCGTAATATCGCACTCGCCGACGACGGCGGTGACGATGCCGGGCTTGGTGATACAACTGCCCACGGTGCATACGCCGCCGTATTTGTTGGCGATCGGGCGGATCTCCAGGGCTAACTTGGCGGCCGCCGCCAGGGCATCGCGCCGCTTGTCCATCGGCGTGCTGCCGCTGTGCGCGGCCTGGCCGGTGAACTTGATGGCATGGCGCTCGACGCCGAATGTGCCGAGCACCGCGCCGAGGGGCAGTCCCATGCTTTCCAGCACCGGCCCTTGCTCGATGTGCAGCTCGAGATAGGCCGCGGCGTTTTTCAGCTCCTTATGGCTCTTGCCCATTTCGTCAATCTCTACGCCGCAACGTCGCAAGGCATCTTCGAGCCGAATGCCTTCCTTGTCGGTGCGGTTGCGATCCTGGTCTGGCGTGGCATGTCCGCTGCACGCACTGCTGCCCAACAGGCTGCGGCCGAAGCGCGCGCCTTCTTCGTCGGCCCAATCCACCAGCCGCACGGTGACGGGCGGTTTGCCCTGATACTGATCGTTGATGCGCCGAAGGACTTCCAGGCCGGCCAGCACGTTCAGGCAGCCGTCCAGCCAGCCGCCGTTCGGCACGCTGTCCATGTGCCCGCCGATGAGCAGGGCCTTCTTGCTCTTGCCGGGCAGGGTGTACCAACCGTTGCCGGCTTCGTCGTTGTGGATCTCGAGGGGCAAGCCGGCGGCCTTTTCTCGCAACCACTCGCGCGCTTTCAGCCACGTGTCGCTCCACGCCACGCGCATCGCGCCGCCGGTGTTTGGGTCGCTCGTCAGTGCACGCAGTTCTTTCAGTTCTTCGACGGTTCGCTTGGGATCAAGGATGCTCATGCTCGGGATTCTAGTCCTCGACCGGCGGAGCGAAAAGTGCGCGGCAGGCCAAATGCATCCTTATATTTGAATATTTATATATAATAAGGTCGCCTCGATGAACCAGTTGATCCACCAGTTCAAGGCGGAGTTCTTCAAAGCGCTTGCCCATCCTGCCCGCCTCGCCATCCTCGAGCAGCTGCGCACAGGCGAAAAGAGCGTGGGCGAATTGCAGGCCGGCTTGAACGCCGACCAATCCACCGTCTCCCAACACCTCGCCCGTTTGCGAGCCAGCGACCTCGTCCAGGTGCGCAAGGAGGGCACTACAGCCTACTACTCCATCCGGGACCCAGCCATTTTCGAGTTGATGGATGTGGCCAAGAAGATCTTCAACAATCAACTGGTTGATCGGCAAGCCCTATTGCGGCAATTGAGAAATGAAAGCCGCAGTCGCGCAGCCTGATATTCAAGCACAAATCTCTTCGAACCTCAGGAGAAGACGTTCGACATGTCCGTAGCTTCTTCGTTCATTCGCATGTTGCGTGAGGAATTCAGAGGGTATGACCGGAATACTTTCCGGCAAGACGTGTTATCGGCGCTCACAGTAGCAGCAGTGGCCCTGCCGCTGGCGCTCGCCTTCGGCATCGCCTCGGGCAGCACGCCGGCCGCCGGCCTGGTGACCGCCATCATTGCCGGGGTGGTGATCGGTGGCCTGTCGGGCGCGTCATTCCAGATCAGCGGGCCAACCGGCGCGATGTCGGCTGTGCTCATCCTGGTGGCCAACCGGTACGGTTCACAAGCCCTGTTGCTGGTAGGTGCGATGGCCGGCGCGCTCATCCTGCTGATCGGCCTGTTCAAGCTGGGGCGCACGGTGCTGCTTATCCCGCGACCGGTGATCACCGGCTTCACCAGCGGAATCGCCATCATCATCTTCGTCGGCCAACTCGGCAACTTCTTCGGTACCAAGGTCGAACCGGCCGAGGTGCCCTTTCTCACCTCTCTGGGAGTGAGCGAAGAAAGCACCGTGCTCAAGTTGCTCGGCTTTCTGCGCTTCGACTACCCCATCAACTGGCAAACAATGGTCACGGCGGGGCTGGTGATTGCGATGATCTTCCTGTTGCCAAAGTCTATCAGCAAACGCGTGCCCGGCTCGCTGCTTGGCCTGGTCGTCGCCTCGCTCATCGTGATTGGCCTGGGATGGAAAGAGCCGATCATTGGCGAGATCCCTCGCACGATCATTCTCGATCAGCGCCTGACGCTAAGCCCCAAGTTGTTTGAGGAAGCGCCGAAGCTGCTTGTGCCTTCGCTCAGCGTCGCCGCGTTGGGGGCGATCGAGTCGTTATTGTGCGGAGCAGTGGGCAGCAAAGCCACCGGCAGGAAGATGGACGGCGACCAGGAACTGATCGCGCAAGGCATCGGCAACCTGGTGATTCCCTTGTTCGGCGGCGTGCCCGCCACTGCAGCCATTGCCCGCACCAGCGTGGCCATCAACAGCGGCGGTCAGACGCGGCTGGTGAGCGTGCTGCATGGCCTGATCCTGCTATTGTGCGCGTTGTTTCTGGGGCCGGTGTTGGCCCGCGTGCCGCTGGCCGCTTTGGCTGGCGTCTTGATGGCCACAGCCATCAAGATGAACGAGTGGGAGGAGATCCGCTGGATGTTCCGTCACCGTTTCAAGAGCGCCATCGCCCTGTTCTTCATCACCATGTTTGCCACGGCCCTGCTCGATCTGACGCAGGCCATCATCATCGGCGTAGGGTTGAGTGCGTTGTTCTACATCTACCGATCCAGCAACGTCTCCGTATCGCGCAAAGAAGTGGACGTAAAGATGCTACAAGCGCGCGGCCACCAGATTGATAGCACCCACCCTGACATCAGCGTGGTTTACATCACCGGGCCGTTGTTCTTCGCGGCCATACAAGCCTTCCGCCGCGAGTTCGGAGAGCACCAGTGCAGCCGCGTATTGATCCTTTCCATGCGCGGCGTGCCGTTGATTGACGTGAGCGGACTGGAGCTGATCGAGGAAGTGCTCGAAGCGCAGCATGCTTGCGGTGGCGAGCTGATGCTCTGTGCCGTGCAGCCGGCTGTGCGGGAGATGCTGGATCGCTCCCGGCTGACCGAAGAGATCGGCGAGCACAATATTTTCTGGGCTGCCGATGCAGCCATCATCGAAGCCAACCGTCGCCTCTGCGCAACCTGATTGCGCTCCTCACAACATCAGGCCGCCAGCCACGCCATCGCCTTGTCGGCCAGGCGGTCGAAGGCGCGCACGGCCAATTCCAGGTGCTCCGGGCGCGTGTCCTCCTCTTTGTTGTGCGAGAGGCCGCGCAGGCTTTGCACGAACAGCATGACCGTCGGCACGCCAGCCCACGCCATCTCGATCGCATCATGTCCGGGGCCGCTTGGCATGCGATGCGAGACGCCCCCGTTCACCTCGCGGATGGCCGCATCGCACAGGTCAACCAGATGGGCATCAAACGGCTGCGGCGGCGACTGGTAGATTGTGCGCCAGGCCACGCTTACACCTTCTTCGCCCGCAATGGCTTCGCTGGCTGCGCGCGCCTCATTCACCATCGCTTGCAACTGGGCCGCGTCCATGTGACGCATGTCGAGGGTGATGGCGCATTCCCCGGCCACGGCAGTTGGGATATCCGGCACGTTGCGCACCCGGCCGTTGGTGCCCACGCCGCCACAGCGCCTGGCGATCTCGCGGACGGCCAGCGCGAAGCGCGCCGCGGACAGGAAGGCATCGCGCCGCAGGTGCATGGGAAACCCGCCGGCGTGCGCCGCGGCGCCGACGAACGTGAGCTGATGCCGCTCGATGCCGTAGCAGCCGATCACTGCGCCCAACGGCAAGCTGAGCGATTCGAGCACCGGCCCTTGCTCGATGTGCATCTCCAGATATGCGCCGGCGTTGGCGATTTGTCGGCGAGCTTGCTCGGCCGTCTCCACATTCACGCCGAACGTCCGCACTGCATCCGGCAACCGCACGCCGTCGGTGTCGGCGAGTCGGCTGACCCATTCCAGGTTCAGCCGCCCGGCGACGGCGCTGCTGCCGAACAGGCTGCGGCCAAAGCGCGCGCCCTCTTCATCGGCCCAATCCACCAGCCGCACCGTCACCGGTGGCCGGCCTCGCGCCGCGATGCGCCGCAGCACTTCCAGGCCGGCCAACACGCCCAGGCACCCATCCAGCCAGCCGCCGTTCGGCACGCTGTCCAGGTGGCTGCCCATGATCAACGCTTTGGATGATGCGCCGCGCAGCGTAGCCCACAGGTTGCCGGCCTCGTCCTGTTCAACCTCGACCGGCAGCTCAGCCAGCTTGGCGCGATACCAGTCGCGCGCCTTCGCCCAGGTCGGCGTCCAGGCCACACGCTGCGCGCCGTTTTCGTCGGAGGTCAGCGCAGCCAGTTCGCGCAGATCGGCGATGACGCGCTGTGGGTTCAGCAAAGCTACCATTGCCCTGAGATTGTATGACGCAGCGCGCGATTGCGTGCGCCTGCAACTGGGTAATGCTGCGCGTTGGGCGCCCTCTCATAGCGAGGCAGCCCTGGCCAGTTCGCTCAGCACTGGAACGGCGCACAACAGGCGCTTCGCGCTGGCCTGATCCGTCTGGCCAAACGTCGTGTAGGTAACGCGCATCGTCTCGACCTCGAACCATCCGAGCACCGCTCTGCGCAGGTCCGTGCGGTAATTCAGCGGGTCATCGCACGCAAAGCGCTTGAAAAAGTCCAGGACGTAGCCACGAAGTTCGGGGCTCAGCCACGCAGCGGCCTGGGCAGGCTGAGGACTGGTGGTGCGTGCTTCGACATCAAAAGCCGGGTCGCCCGTTTGCCAGGTTGACCAACGGCTGACCAGCGGAGGCACGTCTTCTGCCAACCCCTGTGGCTCGATGATTAGCTGCACCGGCGCGGGCGCGGGCAGGCGAAAGGCAAACATGCAGAACGGCATCCGCAGATAAGGTCGCGAGTCTCCCGGCGAGAGATACCAGAAGCGTTGCCAGACAGAAGCCTGATATCCGTTGATCTGACCGCGCAACATTAAGCGCTGCCACAGGCGGTCGGCGTCTCTGACCGCATCCTTTCCTTCCTCAGTCACCTCGTCCTGCACCGGCGGCAGCCCCATCAGCTCCGCCATGCGCTGCCGTTCCGCGCTGTTACGCTGCCACAGCCAGGTCAGCGTTGCGCCCGTCAGAAGAAGAGTGCCCAAACCGGCGAGGATGTGCATGAACTTCCTTCTTTTCATGGCCCGAATCTGACCGACGGCATTGTACGCGGCAGGAAGGCAGCCACGCCGATCCAACAGGCACACACACAACCCATGACGTTGAGTAACTGCCTAGCCGCCTGCGAGTAAGCAGACTGGCTGGCGAGCGAAGAGGTCGCGCAGCGTGGCGAAGACGTTGCG
>JAIMBB010000037.1 GCA_023511655.1 Anaerolineae bacterium | reverse complement strand
GGCTTGAGCCGGCTGACGGCACGCGACAGCCGGCTCAAGCCTCCACTCCAACGCCTTGCGGAGCACGGTGAAGATGAGGTGATATCTATGGCTGCAGAGACCAAAACTCCTGTCAAGCATTCGCCACAGGGCAACCGCGGCGGCGGTGGACGCAGCGGCGGCGATGCACGGCGCGACGTGTCGCGCGACGCGCCGCGATCCGGTGGGCCCGCGCAACCGAAGCCGCCTGCTAAACCGGCCGAGCCCAAGGTGATCGAATTGCCGGAGTCCATCTCGCTGCGCGACCTGGCGAGCAAGATGAACGTCAGCCCGATCAACGTCATCCGCGAGCTCATGCAAAACGGCGTGATGGCGACCATCAACCAGCAACTCGACTTCGACACGGCGGCCATCGTGGCCAGCGCCTTCGGCTGGGAAGCCCGGCCGATCCCCATCGTGGTCGAATCGCAGATTCCGGAAGAAGTGGTCGTGACGCCTGCCGGCAAGCCCGTGCCCGCCGGCAAGGCCCTCACCCTCAAGCAGCGCTTGCTGGCCAAGGAACAAGCCGAGAACGAGGGCGCGCTCAAGCCGCGTCCGCCCATCGTGACCGTGATGGGGCACGTGGATCACGGCAAGACGTCGCTACTGGACGCCATCCGCAAGACCGACGTGGCCAGTGCCGAAGCGGGCGGCATCACCCAGCACATCGGCGCCTACATGGTCGAGCATCAGGGCCGCAAGGTGACCTTCATAGATACGCCGGGTCACGAGGCCTTCACCGCCATGCGGGCGCGCGGTGCCCAGGTGACCGATATCGCGGTGCTGGTCGTGGCCGCCGACGACGGCGTGATGCCGCAGACGCGCGAAGCGATCTCCCACGCGCGGGCCGCTCAGGTGCCCATCGTTGTGGCCATCAACAAAATTGACAAGCCCAATGCCAACCCCGAGCTGGTGAAGAAGGAGCTGAGCGAGCTTGGGCTGGTGCCCGACGAGTGGGGCGGCAACACGCTGTTTATCCCCGTGTCGGCCAAACAGCGCAAAGGCATCGAAGATCTGATCGAGGGCATCTTGCTGGTGGCCGAGTCGCTCGACACGATCAAAGCCAACCCCAATCGAAAGGCCGTCGGCACCATCATCGAGAGCCACCTGAGCAAGTCGAAAGGCCCAATGGCGACGGTGCTGGTGCAAAACGGCACGCTCAGCGTGGGCGACGCTTTCGTGGCCGGCGGCGTGCATGGCCGCGTGCGAGCCATGTTCGACTTCCGCGGACAGAGCGTGAAGAAAGCCGGGCCATCGGTGCCGGTCAGCATCACCGGCTTGTCGGAGGTGCCGATTGCGGGCGATGTGTTCGAGGTGGTGCAGGATGAGCGCACTGCGCGCGCGCTGGCCGCGCAACACCAGGCCAAGCGCGAACGCGAGAGCGGCATCCAGCGGGCAACCAGCCTGGAGCAATACTTCGCCCTGGCCAAGGCCAGCAAGGCCAAGAAGATGTTCTTCATCGTCAAGGCCGACAACCAGGGATCGCTGCCGCCCATCATCGAACAATTGCAGAAGCTGAACGCCTCGGTCAACACCGAGAAGGGTGATGATGTCCGGCTCGAGGTCATCCACCAAGGCACCGGCGACATCACCGAGAGCGATGTCAACCTGGCCATCGCGTCCGGTGCCGTGATCCTGGGCTACGAAGTGGGCATGGACACGGCCGCCCGGCGCAAGGCGGAGAGCAACCACGTGGACGTCCGGTTGTACGACGTGATCTATAACCTGCTCGAGGATGTGGAGCTGGCGATGAAGGGCATGCTCGCCCCGAAGATCGTCGAGAAAGTGGTCGGCACGGCCGAGGTGAAGCAGACCTTCAAGATCCCCAAGGTGGGTGTGATCGCCGGTGTGCGCGTGACGAGCGGCGTCGCCCTGCGCAACGCCAGGGCGCGCGTGATGCGCGGCGATCAGGTGCTGCACACTGGAGCGGTCGCTTCGCTCAAACGGCTGACCGAGGATGTGAAGGAAGTGCGGCAGGGCTTCGAATGTGGCGTCGGCATCGAAGGCTTCGAGGGCTTCAAACCCGGTGACGTGATCGAATTCGTGACGGAAGAAGAGCAGGCACGATGAGCAAAAAATACGAAAGACGGGTCAGCGAGCTGATCCGCATGCATCTGGCCGAATTGTTGGAGCGCGAGCTGAACGATCCGCGCGTGAACGGTGCGCAGGTGACGATCACCGATGTCGAGATCACGCCCGACACGCGCCACGCCAAGGTGTTTTATAGCCTGATTGGGGATGAGGATGTCAAGGCCGAGGTGGCGCGCGGCCTGGAAAGCGCCGCCGGCTGGTTCAGCCGTGAGCTGGGCAAGCGCCTGCGCACGCGCCACACGCCGCAATTGACGTTCGAGTTCGACGAGTCGTTCGAACGCGGCGACCGCCTGTCGCGTCTGTTGGACGAGTTGAAGGCGAATGAACAACCGAAACCCTGATGTTGACCGACCCACACGCCTGGGCGGAAGCTGAGGGCTATCTGCGCCGTGCTCAGTCCATCCTGGCCATCACCCATGTTTCGCCGGACGGCGACGCCATCGGCAGCTTGTTGGGGTTCACGCATGGAATGCGCAGCCTCGGCAAGCTGGTCACGCCTGTTTGCCAGGACCAGGCACATCCGCGCTTCGATTACCTCAAGGGCGTGCGCGACATCCGCCAGTCGGGCGAAGGCGAGTTCGATCTGATCGTCTCACTCGATTCGAGCGACCTGGCGCGCCTGGGTTCGGTCTTTGTGCCTGCCCAGCACGGGCATTTGCCGATTGTGGTGTTCGACCATCACATCACCAACCTGAGCTTTGGCACGGTGAACGTGGTCGAACCTTCTGCCTCCTCGACGGCAGAGGTCGTTTTTACGCTGCTCCGGCGGATGGATGTGCTGATCACCCCCGACATTGCCAACGCGCTGCTGACCGGCGTGATCACCGACACGTTGGCCTTTCGCACGTCGAATACCACACCCGACACCCTGGCGGTGGCCATGGAACTGATGCGCTGCGGCGGCAATCTGCAAGAAGTCACGCGCCACGCGCTGGTGATGCGCTCGTTCGACTCGCTGCGGTTGTTGGGCGCCGGCCTCATGAACGCGCGGGTGGAAGGGCGGCTGGCCTATGCCACGCTGGGCCGCAAGCTGCGCAAGGAACTGGGCGTGAAGGAAGAGCGCGGTGACGCTGGCCTGGTCGGGATGCTGATCACCGCTTATGAAGTGGACGTGGCGGCCGTGTTCGTCGAGTTGCCGAATGGCGACATCGAGATTGGCTTGCGGGCGCAGCCGGGCTTCGACGTGTCTCAGGTGGCGCTGGAGTTGGGCGGGGGTGGACACCCGGCGGCGGCTGGCTGCACGTTGCCTGGCCCGATGCGCGACGCTGTAAACCGCGTACTCCCTCGCCTGAAGCAGGTGATCCGCGAAGCATAAACGTCAGCTTGTGCTTGAGGCTCGGCGGCCAGGCCTATCTCGAGTGTAGATTGCGCACGCCGCTGGCCGATGCCGGGCTGTGCACCCTGGGCGCGTGAGTGTGCGTGCCGAGCCGATCACGCCTCGGCTTGCCTTGATCTGTCCGACCTGTTGGGGCTGTGCCGTCAGCGAAATCAGACGCCGGAGGAACACGACGAGCTGATGCGAACCCGCAACACATGCCGGGGGGAATGCGCCGCTTGCGCAGCGAAATCTGGTAACCTCAAGCCCAGAACTTGGACGGCCTGCTCATCGTTGACAAACCGCGAGGGCTATCGTCGCACGATGCCGTGGCCCGCGCGCGCCGGCTGTTGCGCGAGAAGCGCATCGGCCACGCCGGCACGCTCGACCCGCTGGCCACCGGCGTGCTTGTGCTGTGCGTCGGCCAGGCCACGCGTCTGAGCGAATACCTGCTCGGCGAAGACAAAGCCTACGAGGGCGTGATCAAGCTGGGCGAGCGCACGACTACAGACGACGCCGAGGGCGAGGTGATCGCGGCGCACCCCGTGCCGACCATCAGCCAGGCCGATCTGCGCCGGCTCGAAGTGCGCTTCACGGGTGAGATCGAGCAAGTGCCGCCTCAGTTCTCCGCCATCCAACGAGGCGGCCAGCGCGCCTACGCTCTGGCGCGCAAAGGCGAACAGGTTGCGCTGGAGCCGCGGCGCGTGACGGTGTACGAGCTGCAACTCGCACCGCTCGATGACCCAAGATCCATGACCGATCACTCGGAACCGTCCGGCGTCATTCGAGAGTCGGAGGTCGGGAATCGAGGTGCGTTGCCGGTCGGTCATCTGGCCGTCCGTGTGCGTTGCAGTGCCGGCACCTACATCCGCGCGCTGGCGCGCGACATCGGCGAAGCGCTCGGCTGCGGTGCGCATCTGGTCGCCCTGCGGCGCACGCAGTCCGGCCGCTTCACGCTGGCCGATGCCGTTAGGCTCGACCAACTGGAAGCAGCGGTGCGGGAGGGTCAGGCTGAATCGTTATTGCTGCCGATGGATCGGGCCGTGGCCGGTTGGCCCGCCGCCTACCTTAGCCACGAGGAAGCCCGGCGGTTGAAGCTGGGGCAGATGATCATTCCCGCGCGCGTGCTCGTTCCACCTGCGCAGGCGCAGGGGGGGGTGAAGGTGCGCGTGTATGATTCGCAGCATACGTTCTTCGCCATTGCCTGTTGGGATGGAACAAAACTCAAGCCGATAAAGGTCTTCGATGCAGCTCCTCCACTCGTTCGATGAGATCATCCATCCCGTTCCATCCGCCTGCGCCATCGGCACGTTCGACGGCGTGCACCTGGGCCATCAGCAACTGATTCGGGCGATGGTCGGCGAGGCGCATGAGCGAGGCGTCCGGTCGGCTGTGGTTACTTTCTTCCCACATCCGCGCGTGGTGTTGGGCCGGGCGCCGGCTCGCTACCTCACCCTGCCCGACGAGAAAGCCGAACAAATCGCGGCGCTGGGTGTGGATGCGATGATCACGCTGGAATTCACGCCGCATATGGCGCAGGTGACGGCGCTTCAGTTCGTGCAGTGGATGGTCGCCGGGCTCCGGCCGATCAGCTTGTGGATCGGCCCGGATTTCGCACTAGGGCACAAGCGGCAGGGCAATGCGGCCTATCTGACCGAAGTGGGCAAGACCTATGGCTTTCGGGTGAACGTGATGCCGGAGCTGAGCCTGGGCGCGACCGTCATCTCGAGCACGCGCATTCGCGATGCGCTGTCGCGCGGTGACGTGAGCGATGCCAATCTATGCCTGGGACGCCCCTTTCGCGTGATCGGCGGCTACGACGGCGATCGCACCTTGTGCGTAGACGAACGGCAATGGCTGCCGGCGCCGGGCACCTATCCCGTGCTGATCGAGGAGCGCATCAACCAGGCGACGCTGACGACCGACCGACCATGCAGCATCTGGCTTGAACACCCGCTCAGGAATGGCCGGCGGCGGGTGAAAGTGGAATTCGTGTAGATGATCGTCCGTCACCTTTCTCTCACCAACTTCCGGCTGTATGCCCGGCTGGAGCTGGACTTGCCGCGCGGGTTGGTGATCGTGCAAGGCGATAACGCGCAGGGCAAAACATCGCTGTTGGAGGCGATCTACTTCCTGGCCATGGCTCATTCGCCCCATACCCACGCCGACCGTCAGGTGATCCGCTGGGGTGCTGAAGAGGAGGGGCCCTTTCCCTTTGCCATGCTGAAGGCCAACATCGAGCGCAGCGATGGCCTGCACCTGATCGAGATGGCATTGCAGCGTGGCGAGTCGAATCGGTTGCGCAAGGAAATCCGCATTGACCGCGTCTCTCGGCGCGGCATTGATCTGGTCGGCCAGCTCAACGTGGTGCTGTTTTTGCCTGGTGATGTCGAACTGGTCGCCGGCGCGCCCGCGCTGCGCCGCGATTTCCTCGACGCTGCCCTGTCCCAATTGGACGCGGACTACGTGCGCGCGCTCGATCAATATACCCGCGCGCTCGCGCAACGCAACGCTTTGCTCAAGCAGGCTCAGGAGCGCAAACTCGATCCTGACGAGCTGGCGATCTGGGATGATCAACTGGTGCCCGCCGGTGTGGAGATCGCCACGCAGCGGCGACGGGCCGTGGCCGAGCTGGCCCGGCTGGCGGCACCGATCCACCGCGAGCTGTCTAACGGCTTGGAGTATCTGCAGATCATCTACCAGCCAAATTTCGATCCGGCCCGCCCCCATACGCTTGACGAGCCGTATCAAGTGAGCATAGACGATTCGCGCCCGCCGGCGGGCGTGGACAGGCACGCGCTGTATCAAGCCTTTCGCCAGGCGCTGGAGGAGCGCCGACGCGAGGAGATCGCCCGCGGCATGACGTTGGTCGGCCCTCACCGCGACGAGGTGCGCTTCGTCGCCAATGGGATGGACCTGGGCGATTTTGGTTCGCGCGGGCAGCAGCGCACGGCCGTGCTGGCGCTCAAGCTGGCGCAGGTCGAATGGATGCGCGAGCGGACGCGCGAAGAGCCCGTGCTGCTGTTGGACGAGGTGCTGGCCGAACTCGATCCCCATCGCCGGCACTGCCTCCTGGGGCGCATCGGGCGCGCCCATCAGACCATCGTCACCACGACCGATGTCCACCGTTTCGACCGGGATTTTCTGCGCGACGCAGCCATGTTGCGCGTGTGCGCCGGCGTGGTATCGGTTGCACCCTGATCGCGGCGAGGACACTTTCAGCCTATCCGTTCGGCATACAGGATGAAACATTCATTGACAAACATTGGACACGGCGCTAAATTAGCCGCTGCCTAATGTTTGAGAACCACAGCGACGAGCCCATCTACAACGTAAAGGCTATTTCGCGCCAGACCGGCGTGGCAGCGGCTACGCTGCGTGCCTGGGAGCGGCGCTATGGCGTGCCATCGCCTCCGCGCACCGACAGCGGCTACCGGCTCTATTCCGCCCGCGATGTGGCCATTGTTCGCTGGCTCAAATTGCAGATCGAGAACGGCATGAGCATCAGCCAGGCCGTTCATCTTCTGCGCTCGCTTGAAGCGCAATCTGCCGACGGACAAGCTGCGGGGCCAGCCGGCGAGCGAGGTCAATCGGATGCACCTTCGTCGTATCAACGCCTGCATGACGAAATCGTCGCCGCGGCAATTGAGTTCGACGAGGGGCGCATCGAATACGCGCTGGGTGAAGCATTCTCGCTCTTCCCGGTCGAAGACGTGTGTCTGAATCTGATCCAGCGGGTGCTGGTGACGTTGGGCGACAAATGGCACGTGGGGGAGATCAACGTCGGCGTTGAGCACTTCGCGACGAACATCATGCGCCGCCGATTGCTGGCGCTGATGGCTGCGTCGCCACCGGTCAGTCGCGAGGGGCGAATCGTCAGTGGATGTGCGCCCGGCGAGTACCACGAGCTAGGTATCCTGATGCTCTCGCTGTTCCTGCGCCGTCGCGGGCATGAGGTGATCTATCTCGGCCAGAACATCGCCGCGATGCGCTTTCAGGAGATGCTATCGAAGGCGCGCCCCGATTTGCTCTTGCTCTCGGCAAGTGGGCTGGTCGCGGCTGCCAACTTGCTGGAAGTGGCCGAAGAGCTGAGTCTGCATTCCGCTCAGCTCGGCACGCTCATCGCCTTCGGTGGGCGGATATTCAACCGCGTGCCCGAGCTTCGGCGACACGTGCCCGGGATTTACGTGGGTGAGGATGCGCAGGCAGCGACCAACCGCATCGTCCGCTTGTTGGCCGACAAAGCTGTCGAGGTCGTGCCGGAGGTGAGCCGCATCCCGACCGGTGCCGAAAGGCTGGAAGCGCTGGCCACTTTGCGACGCCATGGTCCGGAGATCGTGGCCGTGGCCACGCGCCTGATTCAGCATCACGCGGAAGACGCCCTCGCCCACAGGCACCTCTTGCAGGCCAACGAGAACCTGCTGCAGTTCGTAGATGCGGCGTTGCGCTTCGGCGAGCCCTCGATCCTTGGCGACCGGGCGAATTGGTTGTGGGACGCTTTACCTCCTGATGGCATCACCAGTCTGCAGTTGCAGCGCTCCGCTCAGGCGCTCGCCGAGGCCGCGGAATCTGTGCTGCCTTCGTCTCAACTGGCGCAACTGCAGCCCTACTTCCAGGAGATGCAAAGCGCCTTCATCCAACACGGACCCGCTTGAGCAGCATTGGGCAAACTTTGTGCGAGTTATCAATGACAGCTAACCGGAATCTCAGCATATCCGGTATCCTCTAGGTATTGGAGCCGACCGACATGATCCTAATCACTGGTGCAAGTGGCTACGTTGCCGGGCACACCCTGCAACTGTTGAATGCGCTGAAGACTCAGAAAAGCCTCGGTGCGGATGTGCGCGTGAGAGGTCTGATGCGCAGTCCGCAGCGCGCCGACAAAGTGCGCGCCTTGGGCGGAGAGCCGGTCATCGGCGACGTCACCGATCCGGCGTCGCTGACCAAAGCCATGGAAGGCGTGGAGCGGGTGATTCACCTGGCAGCCGTCAATCGCGATCGCGGCGAAGTGACGATGGAACGGGTGAACGCCCAAGGCACGATCAACGTGGTCGAGGCAGCAAAGAAGGCTGGCGTGAAGCACATCATCAACTTGGTGGGCCTCGGCGCCGATCCCAAGCGGCCCTTTCCGCTGGCATACACGCAGGGGCGCGGCGTGGAGGCCATCATCGCCAGCGGTATTCCCTATACCATCCTGGAAGCGTCGGTGATCTTTGGGCCGGGCGATGAATTCCTCAACACGCTGGCCGGCCTGGCGCGCATCCCCCCGTTCATGATCGTGCCGGGGGATGGCAAGACCAAATTCCAGCCGATCGCCGTTCAGGACGTGGCTGCCTGTCTCGTACATTCGCTCTCCAAGCCCGAGGTGATCAACCAGCGCCTGCAGATTTGCGGCAGCGAGGTGATCACCCTCGAAGGCATCATAGATGCTATTCTGGCCGAGCTGCAGGTGCGACGGGTCAAGATCCACATGCCGGTTGGTTTGTTGAAACCTGCTGTGGCCGTCATGGACGCGGTGTTGCCTAAGCCGCCGGTCACGCCCAGCCTGCTGGCGCAACTGGGCGTGGACAACGTGGCGACCGATAACGCCACCACCCGGGTGTTTGGCATCGAGCCGATCAAGCTGCGCGAGGGCATCGGATTCGTGAGGGAGATGTCCTTCAGCAGACTGATGGCGCGCACCTTCGGTCGGGCCGAGTATCGCTGACGCGCTGCGGCGCGCAGGGCGCTCCGCCCGACGCGTGAAAATCTGCAATTTGTAATCCGTAACCGCCATCCATGCGTCAATTCGAGCACACCTTTGTGGTGAATGCGCCGTTGGAGAAGGTATGGGCCTTTCACGACGATCCATCCGCGCTGCCGAAAGTCATGACCGGCCCGGTAAAGATGCGCGTGCACCATGTGGATCGGCCGCTTCAGCCTGGCAGCCGCATCCTGATGACCATGCAGATCGGCCCATTTCGCCGGCGCTGGAACGTGCAGTTGCGTGAAAAAGTCCCCCTTGTCTCCTTCACCGACGAGCAGATCGTGGGGGAAGGGCCATTCCGGCGATGGCGCCACACCCATGCCTTCGAGGCGGTGGATGCGCATCGCACGCGCGTGATTGATCGTCTGGAGTATGAACTGCCGTTCGGGCTGCTCGGCAAAATCGGCGACGCATTGTTCGGCCGCATCGTGATGCGAGGCCTGTTCGCCGCCCGCGCCAGGGCTACTCAGCGCTGGCTGGAATCGCAAGAGTCGGCCGTCGCGGAATTGGCTGATTCTCGCCGGCCGATGCGTTGAACGGCGGTCTGAATCGGGCACAAGATAGGTGCTCTCGCCGGAACCAAGAAAGGCGTGCGCTCGAATAAAGAACACTGGGGTTGGAAGGATGATGAAGGACAAAGTAGTTGTGATCACCGGCGCAAGCAGCGGCATCGGCCGTGCAACCGCGCTGGCGTTGGCGAAGTTGGGCGCACGGCTGGGGCTGGCCGCGCGCAACTATCCGGCGTTGATGGAGGTGACCGACGAGGCCAAGCGGCTCGGCGCACAGGCCGTCGCCGTTCCCACCGATGTGACGCAAAAGGATCAGGTAGCCGACCTGGTGAGCGAGGTGCTGGCTACCTTCGGCCGAATTGATGCGTTGGTGAATTGTGCTGGCGTCGGCGTCATTCGGCCGATCGAGCAACTGACCGAGGAAGACATTGACCGCACCTATGCGGTGAACACCAAAGGGGTCATGCTGGTCTCGCAGGCGGTCGGCATGGCGATGTTGAAGACCGGTGGCGGCAGGATCGTCACGCCGGTGGGCACGATGGGCCGCTACGTCATGCGCGGCAGCGCCGCTTACAGCGCCAGCAAATGGGGCGCCGTTGGCGCGCTCAAAGCGATGGCGACCGAATGGCAGCGGAATGGCATCAGCATCTCGCTGCTATATCTGGGCGGCGTGAATTCGCCGTTCTGGGATGCGATCGAGATGAAGGTGCAGCGAGATAAGATGCTCAGCGTAGACGATGCAGCCCAGGCGATCGTGCTTGCGCTACAGGCCCCGGCGAACGGCGTGTTGAACGAGATGGTGCTACAGCCGGAAAGCCACCAGTTCATCTAGGCGCATCGAATTTCCTCGACCGTTCCGGACGCCGTCGGCAAGTTGCGCGCTTGATCCGGGCTCGAGCGTCCGGAACGGCTCTCGTCCGCTTCTTCTACTGGCCGCCCATCATCGCGCCGGCGATCATGATGCCGCCCACGATGCCGCCGAACACCAACATGACCACGAATATGATGACGTTGACGATGATCGCGGTCAGGATGGCTTTCTGCGTATCCAGGCCGGCTGGCTCGCGAATGGCCAGCACTGTGGCGACGATGGACAGAACCAGCGTCACCAGGGAGCCGACCGCGGGGATGATGCTGGGAATCTGGAAGACATAGGTGTGTCCAAGGATGCGCAGCATCTCCGTGGTGTTCGTCCGGCCCTGAAAGAACTTGGTGGCCACGAACGCCGTGAGCCAACTGCCGATCAGCCAGCCGACCAGCGCTGCCACGATGGCGATGATGATGGTGCCCAGCAAGCCGAGTGGGCTGCCGAGCAAGCCGCTGATGACGCCGACGAGCAATGTGACCACGACGACGATGATGGCGGCTGGTTGTAGCGCGCGCTCGTCGTGTGCCACTTCGCGATAGACAGGGGCCTTGAACGTAATGATGCCAATCAAACGATCAATCAGGGAAGAGGATGTAGAAGTGGTCATGATTTACCTCCTGGCGAATTTCACCGGGCAAGATACCTTGAACGTGTTAAGAAAGTTTGTCAGATGATGTTGTTGTTGCGCACGTATTGACCGCACAGATTCGCGAACAGCACGGCCAGATACGGCGTCACCACCAGGGCGATCACGAGGGAGAGGATCTGGCCCAGGCATGGGATGATGTTCAGGACGCCGGCGATCAATCCGACGACGAACGCGATGCCGATGATCACGACGAAGATCAAAAGGTAATCGCCAGTGTTCGTGCGCGTGATGCTCAACAGCTCGCCGATGCGCAGACACGCCCCGATGTCCCTGGTCTTGGTATATCGGATGTAGATCGCCGGCGATAGGTAGGCCAGCAGCAAGCTGTAGAGGAAGATAAGGCAGGTCAGCACCAGCCCGACCACACCGAAACCAGCAGCGGCAGCATCTTGCACAGCCCCTCCGTCTTCGGAGAGCGCAGCCAGGCCGCCGCCCAGCACGGTGAAAATGCAGCCCAGCGCCAAGATGGGCAACGCCAGGATGAAAGTAACGGCGATCAGCTTCAGGCCGTCCATGAACTTCTCGCCCAGGTTGTCCCATGCCGGGAGCGGAACGTCTATGCCGTTCGACGTGTTCTTGATGTGCTCGACGGCATAACCGGCGAGGGCAAAGTTGAGGATTGGCACGAGGGAGATCAGGGCGCCGATGCCCAGCTTGCTGGGCCAGTTTTGATCCTCGGTAGGATGTTGCACGGCTCGTCCGATGTCAATCATTGTTGTGCTCCTGTTGAGAAATAACCGTGTGAACGCGCGAGCGGCTGGCTGCCCCCGTCTCAGCTCGCCTCCGGCGCGTCCCGCGAAAAACGAAAGCCGAATGTGCTGACATTGTAGTAGCCGGTTGCTCATGCACAAGTCGGGCATCCCACGACCTGTCCAACCGGCACCGGCCTACAGCACTGGCCTACAAGCACGGTCAGGCGACGCCACGGTCAGGCGACGCGCCCTTCGAGCGGCTGGCCGTCCAGCGCGCGCCGGATGTTGTCGTAGAACGCGGCGTATTCGTGGTCGGGGCTGTCGTTGCAACTGCCGACGTGCGGCAGCAGGAAGACGTTGGCCGCTGGGTCGCCATCGGCCAGCGTCAGCAACGGATTATCCGGCCGGATCGGTTCCCACTCGTAGGTGTCGAACGACGCGCCGGCCAGGTGACCGGCGCGAACGGCGTCGGCTACCGCGCGCTCGTCTACCACGCTGCCACTGCCGGCTTCCACCAACCATGCGCCGGGCTTCATCATGGCGATGCGTTGCGCGTTCAGCCACAAGTCGGTTTCCTGGAAGTAGGGCAGCAAGCACACCACGATGTCGCTTTCGCGCAATAGCACTTCTGCGTCGCGATGCGCGATGCGCAGTTCCTCTTCGACCCGACGTGGCAAAGGGTGGCGCTTGGCATACAACACCCGGCACCCCCAAGGCTGCAAGCGGCGCGCCAGCTCCGCGCCGATCTCGCCAAACCCCAGGATGCCGATGGTCTTGCCGTGGATCAGGCTGACGCGCGTTTGCTTGCTCCAGTTGAAAGCGAACACGTCCTCGCTGGTGCGGCGCGGGCCGGAGGGTGAAAAGACCTCCGGCGGCATGTGCAGGACTTTTTGCAGCGGCATGGCCCGGCGCAACACGGCCAGCATTTGCAACACCAGGTTCTCGGCTACGGCGATAGTGCCACGAATGGGGCGCACGCATACCGGCACGTGAAACTCGCGTGCGGCGTCCAGGTCTATATCGTGATACAGCGAGCCGATGCGCTGGATGATCTTCAAGCGTGGTGCGGCTTCGATCAGCCTGCGATCCACCTCGCCGGCGCGCTCGGTGATCAACGCGTCGGCGTGGCGGACCAGCGCCAGCACCTCTTCGCGCGAGGTTTCGGTGCTGCGGCGCATGACGACGTCGAAATCGGCCGGCGCAGCGGCCAGCCGCCATGCCTGATGCTGCTTGCCCAGCGGACACAGATAGAGCACGTTGTATCGGGCCATGCGGCGAGTTTACAATGGACATCATGAACGAAGCGGCGGTGCTCTTCCGAGCTACAAAAAATCGTCGCCGATTCGTCTGGCATTTGCGATGAATACACAGGCCAAGATCGTCATCATCGGCGCGGGCAGCGCAAGCTTCGGCCCGGCCATCCTTGGTGACCTCTTTATCCAGGCCGATGATTTGCGCGGGAGCGAGATCTGGCTGGTGGACATCAACGCCGAATCGCTCGATCTGATGTCGCGCTATGCAGCGAGGTTGAACGCTGCCTTCGAGCAGCCGTTCGTTTTCTGCTCGACGACCGATCGCTGCGAGGCGCTGCCTGGCGCAAACTTCGTCATCGTCTCGGTGGCCGTGGATCGGCTGGCGACGTGGAAGCTGGACTGGCAGATTCCGCTCAAGCACGGCGTGCGCCACGTGCTGGGTGAAAACGGTGGGCCGGGTGGTTTGAGCCACGCGCTGCGCAACATCCCTCTGTTGCTCAGCATCGCCCGCGACGTGGAGCGTCTGGCTCCGCAAGCCATGCTGCTCAATTTCACCAACCCGATGAGCCGGCTGTGCATGGCGCTCGACCGGCACACGCGATTGCGCTTCATCGGCCTGTGTCATCAAATCGGCGAAGGGCATCATATCGTCAACCGCGCCCTCGGCCTGGTGCCGGAGACGGGCGATTGGTGGGCAGATGCGCGCGCCATCGCGCAGCGCATTCACATCACCGCGGCCGGGTTGAACCACTTCACCTTCATCCTCGATATTCGCGATGCCCACACTGGCGCGGATTTGTATCCGCTGCTGCGCGAGCGGTTGGCCAAAATGCCCATGGACTTCGAGCTGATGTCGCGTCGGCTGATGGATGTCTTCGGCCTGTTTTGCGCCACTGGCGACGGCCATGCCGGTGAATACATCGGCTTCGCTGCCGAGACCATGGCGCTGACTGGCTATGACTTTGGCCGCTACGAAAAGCGCAGTCGCGAGCAGTGGGATCGCATCCGCCGCATCGCCGACCTGACCGACCCGGCCGATTGGTCCGACCTGAAGTCATCCGTCCAGCCGACCGGCGAGCGGGCCGTGCCGATCATCAGCGCCATGCTGCGCGACCTGAATCAGTATGAGCTTGCCGTCAACATCCGCAACGATGGCTGCATCAGTAACCTGCCGGACGACGCGATCGTCGAAGTGCCGGCGGTAGTGAACGCGCGCGGTGCACACGGCATCCACGTCGGCCCGTTGCCCAAGGGGCTGGCTGCGCTGATGCGCCGCGAGGTCGAAATTCAGGAGCTGGTGGTGGAAGCCGGCGTGAACGGTGATCGCAACGCCGCACTGCAGGCATTGCTGCTCGATCCACACATCCACAGCTACGCCCAGGCCACCCATCTGCTCGATGATCTGCTCAAAGCTCATGCCAAGTACCTCCCCCAGTTCACATGACGACCGACCCGACCGACCTGATCGACCCGACCGACCCGACCGACCTGACCGACCCGATAGCCCTGTCCGACCAATGAACACGACCGACCCGCTCGCCGAAGTGCGCGATTTCATCCTGGCTCGCCGCCAGGCCGTCCTGGCCGTCAGCGCCGGCGATGAGCCTTTCACGGCCATGACGTCTTATGCGGTCGAGCCGGGGCTGACCGGCTTCCTGATTCACCTCAGCGACCTCTCGCCGCACAAGCGCATGCTGCTGGCCAATCCGAAATGTAGCCTGCTCATCGCCCAGGCCGATGATGGCCGCGCCGAGGTGATGTCGCTGGCGCGCGTCATGCTGCAGGGCGTCGCGGCGAAGATCGAGAAAGGTAGCGATGACTATGCGCGCGCAAAGGCTCATTTCCTGGCCCGTTTGCCCGCCAGCGAGATCATGTTCGGCCTGCCCGATTTCGATCTCTTTCGCATCACGCCCACCGGCGGGCGTTTCATCGGCGGCTTTGGGCGCGCCTTCGCCTTCACAGCCGATCAACTGACCCAATCCCAATCTTAGACTCACACCACAAACCTGTAACCTGCAACCTGCAACCTGCCACTTCATCCTGATCCATCACCATCCATGAATGCCTTAACTTTCCCTCCCGACTTTCTGTGGGGCACAGCGACGTCGTCGTATCAGATCGAAGGCGCAGTCAAAGAAGACGGACGCGGTCCGTCCATCTGGGACGACTTTTGCCGGCTCAAAGACGCCATCCAGGATGGCAGCGACGGCGGCGTGGCATGCGATCATTACCACCGCTATCGCGAGGACGTGGCGCTGATGAAGCAGCTTGGCCTGAAGGCGTATCGCTTCTCAATCGCCTGGCCGCGCATCCTGCCGGCCGGTCGCGGCGCGCTCAATCCCAAGGGGCTTGCCTTCTACGACCGGTTAGTGGACGAGTTGCTGGCAGCCGGTATTCGTCCCTTCGTCACCCTCTATCACTGGGACTTGCCCTCGGCGCTGAACGCCCTGGGTGGGTGGACGACGCGGGACAGCGCAGGCTGGTTCGCCGATTACGCCGCCGTCGTCGTCCATGCGCTGGGCGACCGCGTTAAGGACTGGATCACGCTCAACGAGCCGTGGTGCAGCGCTTACCTGGGCTACGAGTTCGGCATGCATGCGCCGGGGCATCAGAACAAAGATCTGGCTTCGCGGGCGGGGCACTATCTGTTGCTGGCGCATGCCCTCGGCATGCAGGCAATCCGCGCTGCCGGCGATGCTCACACGCGCGTCGGCATCACGCTGAACTTCGAGCCGCACCTGCCCGCTACCGACAGCGAAGCCGACCGGCAGGCTGCCGCGCAGGCGTTCGATTGGCAGTATGAGGGCTTCGCCGAGCCCATCCTGACTGGCGCCTATAGCCAGCGAATGCTCGACCGTATGGCCGGCGCGGTTGACATCCGCTCGGGAGACCTGGCCTTGATCGCTGCGCGCAACGACTTCATCGGCGTGAACTGCTACAGCGCTGTGCTGATGAGCGCCGCCAGGGGCAAGGTATACGACGATGATCCCGAATTCACCCGCATGGGCTGGGCGGTGCGGCCAGCCGGGCTGCACGCCATCCTGATGCGGTTGCACCACGCCACGCGCGGCCGGATTCCGCTCTACGTCACCGAAAATGGCGCTTCCTTCGCCGATGAGGTAACCAATGGCCGCGTGCACGACGAGCGACGCATCGCTTACCTGCGCGCCCACTTCGCCGCTGCGCACCAGGCTATCCAGGACGGCGCCGACCTGCGCGGCTTCTTCGTGTGGTCGCTGATGGATAACTTCGAGTGGTCGTTTGGCTACCAGCAGTTCTTCGGCGTCGTGCGCGTGGACTACGCTACCCAACAGCGCCTGATCAAGGACAGCGGCTATTACCTGCGCGACGTGATTGCGGCCAATGCCGTGGTGTGAGCGGCGCCCTTTATTGCTGCCAGGCGGTTGTGCCCTCCGGCCGGTGTTTCAATCGCCACCACACGCCGACCGGATACCCGATCATCTTCGCCACATCGCCGACGACGCGGATGATCGGCACGAGCGCGATGGCTTTCATCCGCTCCAATGCCGGCAACCCTTGCCACAGGCGTTGCAGCCGGCGGTAGGGCGTTCGTGTATAAGCGCCGATGCCGGCGAGCAACAAGAGCGCGGCAGCCAGCTTGAGCGCGGGTGACCCTGCCAACATGCCGATCAGCAACACCGGCAACGCGACCAGATACGTGGCATAGCGCACCAGGTGACGCTTGAGGAATAGATCGGCCTTGCCATCGCCGCGCGCGTAGCGATAGTATTGTTTGAAGAATGCGCGCAGCGAGCCGCGTGGGCGGAAGTGGACGATCGCCTCTGGCGCGAAAGCATACGGACCGAATTTCTCCTGAAGCTTCAGGTCGAAGATCAGGTCTTCGCAATAGTCCAGCCACTCCGGATAGCCGCCCACGGCCTGCCAGGCCGACTTGCGGAATGCGAAGGACCGCGAAGAAGGCAAGAACTTCTCCGGCCGGATGTCGCGCAATTCCGGCAGCACCGTCGCCCCCATCGCCACTTCGAAGGGCGTGTGCGGATCAGGGAGGAAGAAGCCGGCCACGGCAGCGGGAGAGGGAAGCTTGGCGGGCGCGGGGTGGGCAGCCGTCTCCGATGGCCGATTATCGGCCGGCCGGTTATCCCCCTGGAACGGGGCGACGATGGTATCGAGCCAGCGCGGGTCGAGCCGCACGCCGGCGTCGGTGCAGGCGATGATCTCGTGGGTGGCTGCGGCAATGGCCAGGTTGCGCCCGCGCGAGATGTTCGCGCCGCGTGCCTCAATCACGCGGATGTCGAAGCGGGCCTCGGTGCGCAAGAGGCGCACGGTATCATCGTTGCTGCCGCCGTCGCAGACGACGACTTCATCCGGCCGGCGCGTCTGTGCCGCGATCGAATCCAGCAGCGTCGGCAGGCTGTCGGCTTCGTTAAGCACGGTGAAGACGAGGGTGACTTTCATCGGCGATGCGGATTGCGGGTTAAAGGCGGTGGACGTTAGTCATCGGGTTGCCCAGGCCCAACAACTTATTGCTATCCCCTGACGACCTCTCCGACCACCCACGATGGCTCGTCGAGCGCGGCGCGAATCGCCTCGACGTGCGTTGCATGGACGATCATCACCATGCCGATGCCGCAGTTGAATACGCGCCGCATCTCAGCATCGCCGATGCCGCCGGCGGTCTGAATCAATTCGAAGATGGGCGGCATTGGCCAGGCGGTGTAATCAATCTCCGCGCGCAGGCCGGGCGGCAGCACGCGCGGCACGTTCTCGACGAACCCGCCGCCGGTGATGTGTGCCAGCGCTTTGATCGGCGCAGCGCTACGCGCATGTTCGATCGGCGTCAGGTAGCTGCGATGCGGGGCGAGCAGCGCGTCAACCAGCGGCGAGTCCGGCTGCGCCGATGCCAGCCGGTCGACCAGCACGGCGCGGATCAGCGAGTAGCCGTTCGTGTGTGGCCCGGAAGAAGCCAGTCCGATCAACACGTCGCCTGGGGCGATTTCGTCGCGCCGGGGCAGCATGGCCTCGCGCTCAACCACCCCGACGATCGTGCCAGCCACGTCGAAAGCACCTTCTACATACACGCCGGGCATTTCGGCGGTCTCTCCACCCAACAGGACGCAGCCGGCGGCGCGGCATGCCTCGGCCATGCCCTTCACCACTGCGGCGATCCGGGCAGGGTCGAGCTTCGACGCAGCGATGTAATCCAGAAAGAAGAGCGGACGTGCCCCTTGCACCAGGATGTCGTTGATGCAATGGTTGACGATATCGTGGCCGATGGACTCGTAGCGGCCGAAAGTCGCCGCCAGCTTTACCTTGGTGCCGACGCCATCGGTGCTGGCTACCAGCACCGGCTCGCGCATGGCCTTCAGCCGCGCCGCATCGAACAACCCGCCGAAGTCCCCAATCCCTCCCAACACTTCTGGCGTGTAGGTAGCCTGCACAGCGGCTTTCATGCGCGCGACGGCTTCGTTGCCGGCGTCAATGTCCACGCCGGCGGCGGCATAAGCGGAGTGGGTCATGTGCGACATGATATATGATTCGTGGTGACCACCTGCCGCAGCCTCGCCGGTCACACATCAACGCGATAACAATCGGCCGGCGCCGGCGGGTAGCAAATATCCATGCTCTACACCGAAGCCCTGGACTACTTGTACTCGCTCGCCAACTACGAACGCGTGCCGATAGGCGCCTATACGCCCGAGGTGCTGAACCTCGACCGGATGCGTGATCTGTTGACCCGGTTGGGTAATCCGCAGGAGCGTTATCGGACCATTCATGTGGCCGGCACCAAAGGCAAAGGTTCGACGTGCGCGCTGATGGCCTCTTGCCTGCAACAGCTCGGGTTGCGAGTGGGCCTGTATACCTCGCCGCACCTGAGCAGCTTTCGCGAGCGCATCCGCGTCAACGGCGAGTTGATTGCACCGGAAGTGGTTGGCATGCTGGCGCAGAAGATCAAGGAAGCCGCTGAGGACGTGCCCGGCCTCACCACCTTCGAGGCAGCGACAGCGATGGGCTTCCTACATTTCTCGCGCCAGGATGTGGATTGGGCCGTGATTGAGGTCGGCCTGGGAGGGCGATTGGACGCGACTAACGTGATCACGCCGCAGGCCAGCATCATTACCTCGATCAGCTACGACCACCAGCATCTGCTTGGCAACACGCTGAGCGAGATCGCTGCAGAGAAGGCCGGCATCATTAAACCCGGCGTGCCGGTGATCAGCCAGGCGCAACCAGCAGCAGCGATGGCGGTAATCGAGCGCGCAGCGCAACAGTGCGGCGCTCGCCTCACTGTGATTGGTCGTCATTGGCGCTGGACCCCGGGGCCCCTTTCGCTCATCAAACAGTCGTTCGAGATCAAGAAGGTATCGCTGATCCGCAGCAAGGAGAAGCCATTCGTCAACGACCTGGAGGGCTGGTACGAGATCGCCTTGCTGGGCAAACACCAGATCGAGAACGCCGCGACCGTGATCGCGACGGTGGACGTGATCCGCGACGCATTGCTGGCGACCGGCGCTCATGACTTCGGCGCACGGGCAGTGCGCGATGGGTTGCGGTTGGCGACGTGGCCCGGCCGATTCGAGATTTTGCGGGCCGATCCACCCGTCGTCGCCGATGGTGCGCACAACCTGGACAGCGCCAACAAGCTCGCCGCCACGTTGGCGGAAGTTTTCCCCGGCCAGCGCTGGACCTTCGTCTTCGGCACGCTGAAGGACAAGGACGCTGGGGGGATGATCAAATCGCTCAATCCACGCGCCACCCGTTGGATCTTTGCGCAGCAGTCCAATACTCCTCGTGCCATCCCGGCTGAAAATTTACTGGCCATCGCCGCACAGGCGAATATCACCCGCGCCGTTGCCTTGCCTGACCTGGCTGATGCGCTCAGCGCTGCTATCAAGGGTGGTGACCCCGTTTGTATCTTCGGCAGCGTGGCTTTCGTCGGAGAAGCGCGCGTGAAATGGGCGCTGTTGACGGGGGCCGAAACGCCGCCGGTGTTTGATTCGATTCAATGAACAGTTCGTTTACTTCCCAGATACAGGATTGGTTGATCGGCGCCAGCTTCGGCAATGGCTTGCCGCAGCAGGCCGACGCCAAGCCGCAGTTGCCGGACGTCTTCGAGGTCCCCGTCCTGCCGCTGCGTGACCTGGTCGTTTACCCGCGCTCGGTCACCCCGCTGACGGTCGGGCGCGAGCGTTCGCTGCGCGCGTTGGATATGGCACGCTCGCTCGGCCTGGCCGTCGCTCTTGCTCAAAAATCGGTGGAGGTCGAAGACCCGCGGCCGTCCAATTTGTACGAGATCGGCACGGTGGTGGCGATTGGCCGGGTGCTGAATTTGCCGGATGGGTCGGCCAGCTTGATTGTGCAAGGGCGCGCGCGGGTGCGGGTGGTGGAGTGGTTGCAGGCCACGCCGTTTCTGCTGGCGCGCGTCGAGACGTTGCGCGAGCCGCAGGCGCAATCGCCGGCGGCCGAGGCGCTCATGCGAGCCGTGCTTTCCCTGTTCGACAACGTGGTGGGGCTGAACGAGCGCATCCCGGAAGAGGCGTTCGTCTACGCCATGAACATCCATGAGCCGGGATGGCTGGCCGACTTTATTGCGCAGACCATGCCGCTCAACGTGCCCACCCGCCAGAGCATCCTCGAAGCAGTGGATCCGGTGAGCCGCTTGCAGAAGCTGAGCACCGTGCTGGCCCGCGAGCTGGACGTGCTCGAGTTGGAGGATCGCATCCATGAGCGCGCTCAGAGCGAGGTGGACAAGAGTCAGCGCGAGTACTACCTGCGTGAACAACTCCGCTCCATCCAAACCGAGCTGGGTGAGATGGACGCCGGCATGGGCGAGATCAACCTGCTGCGCGAGCGGTTGAAGCAAAAAGCGCTGCCCGATGCCGTGCGCGAGCGCGCCGAGCACGAGATCGCCAAACTCGAGCAACTGCACAGCATGTCGCCTGAGGTGAGCGTGGTGCGCGACTACGTCGAGTGGTTGCTCGAACTGCCATGGATGGAGAGCACGCCGGATATCCTCGACGTGAAGCGCGCTGCGCGCATCCTCGATGAGCGCCACTACGGCTTGGGCAAAGCCAAGGAGCGCATCCTCGAACACATCGCCGTGCGCAAGTTGAAGGGCGACCTGTCGCGCAGCCCGATCCTGTGCTTTGTCGGGCCGCCGGGCACCGGCAAGACCTCGCTCGCGCGCAGCATCGCCGACTCGCTCGGCCGCAAGTTCGTGCGCATGTCCGTCGGCGGCGTGCACGACGAGGCCGAGATTCGCGGCCACCGTCGCACCTACGTCGGCGCGTTGCCCGGCCGCATTCTGCAAACCATGCGCCGGGCTGGCACCGTCAACCCGCTGTTCGTGCTCGACGAAATTGACAAGCTGGGCAGCGACTTCCGCGGCGATCCCAGCGCAGCATTACTCGAAGTGCTCGATCCCGAGCAAAACTTCGAATTCGAGGATCACTACCTCGACCTGCCCTACGACCTGAGCAAGGTGATGTGGGTGACGACGGCCAACTACCTGTACGACATCCCGCCTGCGCTGCGCGACCGGCTGGAGGTCATCGAGTTCCCTGGCTACGTCGAAGAGGAGAAGCTGGAGATCGCCCGTCGCTTCCTGGTGCCGAAACAGATCGCCGAGAATGGCCTGGACGGGTTGCAGCCGCCGGGCGCCAAACCCGCCATTACTTTCAGCGACGACGTGTTGCGCCGCATCATCCGCGAATACACCTACGAAGCCGGTGTGCGCAACCTCGATCGCGCCGTTGCGACCATCTGCCGCAAGGTTGCCCGGCGCGTTGCGGAGGGTAAGCCACACGTCCATCGCCTCACCCCTGGCATGTTGCCGCGCTTCCTCGGCCCGCCCCAGTTCGACTTCGGCAAGATGGACGAACAGGATCAAATCGGCGTGGCGAACGGCGTGGCCTGGGATGAAGCGGGTGGAGACTTGATGCAAATCGAGGTGACGCTGATGGAGGGCAAAGGCGAACTCATCCTCACCGGCCAGCTCGGCGACGTGATGCAGGAGAGCGCCAAGGCAGCGGTGAGCTATGCCCGCTCGCGCGCCAACGAACTTGGCATCGCCCGGCGCACGTTCGAAAAGAGCGATATCCATATCCACGTGCCGGAGGGCGCGATATCGAAGGAAGGCCCCAGCGCCGGCATCACCATGGCCACGGCGCTCGTCTCCGCTTTGACGAGGATCCCCGTGCGCCGCGACGTAGCGATGACCGGCGAGATCACCCTGCGCGGGCGCGTATTGCCCATCGGCGGTTTGAAAGAGAAGCTGCTCTCCGCGCATCGGGCGGGCATCCGCACCTTCATCATGCCGAAGAAGAATGCCAAAGACCTGGAAGAGGTGCCCAGGAAGGTGCAGCGCGACCTCACGCTGATTCAGGTGACGACCATGGACGAGGTGCTGCGCGTGGCGCTGGTGAGCCAACCGCAGCCCCTCGCGCCGCTACCTCGCAAGGCGAGCAAAAAGGATAAGTCGCCGGCGAAGCCCTCGAAGACCTAGCGCCGCAATTATCTTGCGGCAAACGCGGCGGTTTCGTAAGATGTTGTTGCCTTGGGGCGCGGGCTTTCGGACAAAGCGCGCCCTGACGACATCTTATTCGATCTGATCGGAGGGAAAAGATGCCTCAGTGGCTACAGACCGTCTTGATCGTCCTGGCTGTTTTGGCTGCGCTTTATCTGATCGCCGTGCTCGTTCAGCTCGTCCTGGCAAAGATACTGCGCCGGCAGGCCGAACCGATGCGCGTCAGCATCGAGAAAGCCCAGCGCGAGATCGCCGACGTCAGCGGCAAGCTGGAGGCGCTGGCACCGATCATCAATGGCGGGCCCAAGGAGATGCCCTACGGCCCGCTCTACGATCAGGCCCGATTGTTGCTGAAGCGAGGCATGGCAAATGTAAACGAGGTGCGCAGCCAGTTGGCGGCCATCACGGCCAAGGACATCCCCGAACAGCCCTGGAGCGCAGCGTTCAAGCTGGTGCCGATGAGCGTCGAGGTAGTGCGCCGCTGGCAGGCGCGTCGGGGCGTCAAGACCGTATCGGTGCACCTGACCGAGGTGAACGATACGCTCGCGCGCATTCAGCAGCTCCAGGGAGATATCGCCACAATCCCGCGCCGCGAAAAGGAAGCCCTGTTGCAATTGCAGAAACGCGCCGCCGAGATTGCCGCCTTGATCGAGGGCGAGACTCGCCCCAGGCGACCGTTGACCGACGAGCGCAGTGTATTGAGGGAGGTGAGCGCGCGTCTGGAGCAGGCCGATAAGCTGTTGGTCTCTCCCGAACCCTCGCAATCTGCCGTCATCGTTGCCTATCCTTTGCGCACAAAAGCCGGCGAAGAGTTGCAATCGCTCGACAAGATGGTTGGGGTCACGATCGAGCGGCGTAGCGAAGCCGAAGCAGCGCTCGCCCGATCGAACGCACGCTTAGACGCGTTCAAGTCGGCAATTGGCGAAGACGAACAGGCCGGCTTTGTGCGGGCTCGCTTCGCCGCTGCGGCCGATCGGTTGGCCGAAAAGATTACGATGGCGCAGTCGCTCATCCGCGAAGGCGACTATGAATCGGCTGTAGGTGGCCTCGCCGAGGTGGACAAGGAAGTCACCGCTCAGCGCGATGCCCTGGCTGCCCTCAATCAAGAACGCGTGCGCGTCGCCGGCCTGACCGACAAAGCCTCGCAAAGGCTGAGCACCGTAGTCGGGTGGATCAACGAGACGCCCACGCGCTTCGAACGCGATGTGACCGGTGCAGTCGTCCCTCGCTTGCAGGAGCTGATCGCGAAGTTGCAGGCTCTCCTCCCGCTGGAGGAGATCGAGCGGATGACCTCGGCAGACGAGTACGACCGACAGGTCGAGGAGGCTTTCACGCAGGCCGATCGCGCAAACGCCGCCTTCGTTGCCGCGCGCCAGCGCTTCGAAGCGCTGAGCGATAAGGTGAACGAGGCGAGTGTGCGTTCACTCACCTCGGGCGCGGCGCGCGTCGCATCGGAGCTGGGCCAGGCCAATCGCAGCTACTGGGGCGACCTGACGCCCGAGGCGATCACGTCGGCCGCCGACCAGCTAACCGATCAATGGGATGCTATTCGTGACCAACTCGAGGCGATCAAGGAGAGCGAGTTGAGCGAGGTGATCGAACGAATGGAGGATCTGGCAGCAACGTTCGATCGCGTCGGCGATCTGCATGGCCAGGCGGTCAGGGCGCTCACCCAGCTCGACGCCGATAAGCTGCAAGCCTCGACAGCCCTGAACGATGACGTGATGGCGAAGCTGCTCGCCAGCGTTCAGCAGATCGCCGCCGAATCGCCGTCGTCGGCCGAGCAAGCGGCGCGAATCCACGCCCGCGTCCAGGAGTTGCGGGTGGAACTTCAGGCTCCCGCGCCCAACTACAAAGACATCCTCGCGAGTGCGGAAAAGTTGCGCAAAGAAGCGGAGGCCTTCGTAGCCGGCTACCGGCAGCAGTTGCAGCAAGTGCATGGGCAGCTCGGACTGCTGAAATACCGCCTGGAAGAGGTGCACTCCAACCTGAACCGGCTGCGCCAGGACCCACGCATTGATTTTGTCCCGCTGGTCGAACCGGTCAGCGAGCGCATCCAGGGCTGGCTGGCCGGATTCAGCGCAGTAGCGACGGCGCCGCTGGATGCTGCTCGAGCGACGCTCGCAGCCGGTGAGGAAGTGGAGCGCGAGGCGGCGGCTCAACTCTCCGCGGCGGTTGCGGTTGGCAGAGCGGTCAACGACCGGATCGGTCCGACCAGGATGGCGCTGGCCGAATTGAATGGCACGCTGAGCGCGGCGCAGGCCGGCCTGCATGACATGGCCGACATCGGCGGTGAGCGATGGGGACAGCCCATGCTCGACTCGGCGCGTGCGCTGCTCGCTGAAGCGCTCGGCCGGCTGGAGCGGCTGGAACAGCCGGAGCAGAAATTCACGCCGGAGGGCGCGCAGGAAGCGATGGCGCAGATCGAATCGCTGGTGAAGGATACCCGCGAGAAGGCGGCGACGGTTCACCAGGATATTGCCCGCCGCGTCGCCGAGGTGCGCGAGCGCCGGGCGCAATTGACGCAGGCGCTGGCGGATGGCGAAGCGGCTGCCGCAGCCAACCCGGCACTACAAGATGAATGGCGCCTGGTCCGTCAACAGATCGCCGGCCTGGAGTTGCGCTGGAAAAACGCAACCAGCTATGCCGAAGGGCTCGACGCGATGACCCAGGCCGTTCAGCGCGCACAACGATTCGTCGAGGCCATCGCTCACCATTCGTGAAGCGTGGTTACTCGTCAGCGCGGCGTCATGCAATTCTGGAGAGCCAGGGGTGTAATGGCGCGCGGAGGATTGATAAGTGATTCAACCGATCATCTACGAGCAAACCGGCCGACCGGGCTGTTTGTGGCAAATTCTGTGGTTCGCCTTCATTGGTTGGTGGTTGGGCGCCATCTGGGTAGGCGTGGCCTGGCTGTTGTGCCTGACCGTCGTCGGCCTGCCGGTCGGCGCAGCCATGCTGAACAATGTGCCGCAGGTGATGGCGTTGCGCGGGCGACGGCTGGTTCGGGTGACGCCCGACGGCCAGACGAGCGATGTGCCACAGATCAACCTTCTCATCCGCGCCGTTTACTTCCTGTTGATCGGCTGGTGGCTGAGCGCGATCTGGATGGTGCTGGCCTATGCGCTGTGCATGACCATCATCGGGCTGCCGCTTGGCTTTTGGATGTTCGACGCGGTGCCGACGCTGGTCACGCTCAAGCGGGCGTGATGCATTTGCGCCTGGCGTTGTAGCCAGCAGCCAGAACGTGCAACCGGCGGAGTGCGCCGCTGACGACGAGGCTCCAGCACTCCGTTCGTTTACGGATAGAGCCGGTTGAGCAACCGCGGGAATGGCGAAGCCTCGCGTACGTGTTCGATGCCGCAAATCCACGCCACCGTGCGCTCCACGCCCAACCCGAAGCCGCTGTGCGGCACGCTGCCGTATTTGCGCAGCTCCACGTACCACTTGTACGCTGACATCGGCAGGCCGTGCTCCTGAATGCGCTGCTCCAACAGCTCGCCGCTGCTGATGCGCTCGCTGCCACCGATGATCTCGCCATACCCTTCCGGCGCGAGCAGGTCGGCGCTCTTGCAGACCTCCGGCCGGCCGGGATACGGCTCCATGTAAAACGCCTTCACCGCCGACGGGAAGCCGACGACGAACACCGGCTTGTCGTAGAGCTGCGTCAGCGCCGTCTCGTGCGGGCTGCCGAAGTCCATGCCCCACTCGATCTTCAGCAGATCGGGATCCTCGATGCCTTGCAACGGCACGCCGCCGTGCGCTTCCACCGTTTCTCCCGCCTTCAAGCGCGTGTGTATATCCTGCAGCGTCGCCACAGCGTCGTCGTAGGTCATGCGCGGAAAGGGCGGCGCGATGCCTTGCAGCCGGCTCACGTCGCGTCCCAGCACCCTCAGCTCGTCGGCGTTCTCGCGCAGGCAGGTTTGCACGATGTGGCTCACGAACTGCTCTTCGATCTCCAGTAACTGCTCCAGGTCACAAAAAGCGATTTCGGGCTCCACCATCCAGAACTCGGTGAGGTGACGGCGGGTTTTGCTCTTCTCGGCGCGAAAGGTGGGGCCGAAGCAGTACACGCGGTTGAAGGCGAAGATGTTGGCCTCGTTGTAGAGCTGGCCGGTCTGCGCCAGGTAGGCTTTGTCGCCGAAGTAGTCCACCTCGAACAAGTTGGTGGTGCCTTCGGCCGCGCTGGGGGTGAGGATGGGCGTGCTCACCTCGATGAAACCATGGTCGTCCAGCCAGGCGCGGATGGCGCGCATGACCGTGGCGCGCACGCGCAGCACTGCCCATTGCCGCGACGAGCGAATCCACAGATGGCGGTGATCCATCAGAAATTCGGTGCCGTGCTCCTTGGGGCCGATGGGATAGTCCTCGGCGCGCTGGATCACCTGCAGCGACTGAACGTCCAGCTCATAGCCGCCCGGCACGCCCGGCGCGCGCGCGTCGGCCTTCACGGCGCCGGTCACGGTCAGGCTGCTCTCCTGGGGCAGCTTGTCGGCGATGGCGAACATCTCGTCGCCCACGCTCGGTCGGAATACCACGCACTGGCAAATACCGGTGCCATCGCGCACCTGCAAAAAGGCCAGTTTGCCCTTGCCGGTCTTGTTGTATAGCCAGCCGCGCAGCGTGACCACCTGGCCGACGTATCGCGAGAGGTCCTCAATGGAGACGATGGGTGCGGGCGTTGCGTGCATATCGTGATTCTATCTTGACTGGCGTGATCGTGGGCTTGTCGAGTGCGTTCACAAATAGGGGCAGGAACCTCCCGCAGGCTGCCAGCAGGCTGCTTGCTTGAGTTGCGCGGGCGACCACATAGGGTCGCCCCTACAACGGGCGGCGGGGTGTGATGT
>JAIMBB010000036.1 GCA_023511655.1 Anaerolineae bacterium | reverse complement strand
GCTTCTTCCAGGTCGGCGTCGGCCGGGATGCACACTTCGGCGACCGTCTCGCCCGTGTAGGGAAATTTCAGCTCAAAAGTCTTGTTGCCGGCGCGCCACTGGCCGCCGACGAGGAATGGATGTGGAGTAGTCATGTCAGGTGTCACATATCGCGCATGGCGCGTTTTATTGCGCAATGTGCACTGGTTTACTCATACCGGCTCTTATCCCAGAACTCCTGAAACTTGACCAGCCCATCGCGCGTGTAGGGATGGTCGAAGGCGTCTTTATACACGGCCAGCGCCGCCGTCACGATATCTGCGCCGGCCACAGCGGCGTCGGCGATCTGTCGGCCATTGCGCACGGCGGCCACCAGCACCTGGGTCTCGAACCCGTAGTTGTCGCGAATGTCCACGATATCTTCGATCAGGCTGCATGTCTCCTCGGCATTGGCTTCTTTCCAGCCGATGAAGGGCGAGACGTAGTAGGCGCCGGCTCGCATGGCTGCCAGCGCTTGCGTCGCGCTGAAGATCAGCGTGACGTTGACGCGGATGCCATCGCGGGCCAGAATCGGAATGGCTTTGAACGCCGGTTCGATGCAGTGCAGCTTGATCACGAAGTTTGGGTGGATGGCTGCCAGCTTGCGCCCTTCGCTCACGAACTCATCCACGGTTTTGTAGTGCGGATTGACCTCGACCGATACCGTCTTGTCGGTGCCTTCGACCAACCTGCCGATCTCGCGGATCACCTGCAGCATCGGTTTGCCGGACGCCTGCACGTGGCGCGGGTTGGTCGTCACGCCGTCTATGTTCCACATGTCGAGCGCATAGGCGATCTCGTCTACCATGGCGCTATCCAGAAAGAACTTCATCTCTCCTCTCTTCTTTCTCCATTTTTCAATTTTCAATTCTCAATTCTCAATTCTCAATTTCACCTTCCCCCAAATCCCGTCAGCGCAATGCCCTGCACGAAGTATCGCTGGGCGATGACGAACAGCGTCAGCACCGGGATCAACATCAACGTGCTGGCGGCGAACACCAGTTCCCAGTTGGCGACGTTCGAGTCGTTCAAGGCGCGCACGCCGAGCGCCAGCGTCCAGTTGTCCAGCCTGTTCAGGTAGATCAGCGGGGTGAGGAATTCGTTGTAGTGCTGAATCAGCGCGAACACGGCGATGGTGGCGATCACCGGCTTGCACAATGGCAGCACGACCATCCACAGGATCTGCCAGCGGTTCGCCCCGTCAATTGTGGCGGCCTCGTCCAGTTCGGCGGGAATGCCGCGCAGGAACTGATACATCAGGAAGACGTAGAGCGTGGTGAGGGCGAACCAGAACGGCACGGTCAGCGGCGCAAGCGTGTCAATCCAGCGAAAGGTGCGGAACATGATGAATCGCGGGATGAGCGTGACGATCTCGGGCAGCATAATCGTCGCCACCATCAGGCCGAAGATGATGCGCCGGCCGGGGAAGTTGAGACGCGCCAGCCCGTAGGCGACGATGGCTGTCGAAAGCACCGTGCCGATCACTGCCAGCGCCACCACTACGAATGTGTTCCAGGCGAATTTGGCGAAAGGCAACGTCTGGAACACCTTGGCGTAGTTGCTCCACTGCGGCGTTTGCGGAATCCACACGATCGGATGTTGAAAGACCTCGGTCGAAGCTTTGAGCGACGAGGACACCATCCAGAATGCTGGTGCAAGGAAGGTGATCAGAAAGAGCGTCAACCCGATTTGGAGGACGACCAGCCCAATCGTGCGCCGAAGCCTGGCGCTGCTCCAGACTGGCGCAGCCGGGGAGGAATTGAGCGTTTGTATGTTCATCGTTAGGGCAACCCTGTTGCCGGCGGGTCACGCGCGCCGCGCAACCCGTCAATCCGAGTAATACACCCACTTCTGGCCGATGCCGAACTGGGCAATGGTAAAGCCGATGACGATGACGAACAGCTCCCACGACAGCGCGGCCGCGTAGCCCATGTTGAAGAACTGGAAGCCTTCGCGATAGATGTTGAGCACAGCAAACAGCGTGGCGTTCTGCGGGCCGCCATCGGTCATGATCAGCGCTGGCACAAAGATCTGGAAAGAGTTGATGATGGCAATCACGCAGTTGTAGAAAATGAGCGGCGTCATTAGCGGGATGACGATGCTGAACAGGCGGCGCACCGGCCCGGCCCCGTCAATGCTGGCCGCCTCCAGCAGCGATTGCGGAATGTTGCCCAGCCCCGCGATGAAGATCACCATCTGTCGCCCGATCATCCAGAACGACATGATGATGAATGCCGGCTTGGCCAGCTCGGGCTGGAACAGCCATTTGACCGGCGGGATGCCGAACCATCCCAGCACTTCGTTCAAGATGCCGAATTCTGGGTGGAACACCCGTTGCCACACCACGGCGCTCGCCACCAGCGGCACGATGATCGGCAAATAGAAGCCGGCGCGATACAAATCCCGAAAGCGAATCGCCTGCGTCAGCGCCAGCGCCAGCGTGAACGAGAGGATGAGCTGGATCGGCACGGCGAAGAAGGTGTAGAACGCGCTGTTATACAGGCTAAGTTGAGCCGTGGGGTGGGTGAGCGCCTTAACGTAGTTGTCCAGCCCGACGAATGTCGGCGCGCCTATCAGGTTCCATTTGTGGAACGATAGCCACACCGCATATAGCATAGGAAACGCTGTGAAGATGAGGAATCCGATAAGGAACGGCGACGTGAACAGGTAGCCCTCCAGCCATTCACGCAGCTTCGCGCGGCCAACGCGCCGGGGTTGTGCGGCGGCCTGGGCTTGGGTGATCGCAGCCATCGTGCCCTCCGAGTTGCGGGTCGAATCGCCCGTCTCGTGTTTAGCCACGCAATACGGAATACGCAACGCCGAAGCATGGAACTGCCGGGCATATTGCGCATCCCGTATTGCGTAAGGCGAGTCCTTATCTAGACTTCCAATACTCGTCCAGCAGCGCTTGCACGCCTTCGTCCACCTTGGGCAGCACCTCGGCGGCGGTCGCGCTGCCGCCGATGAGCGGGTCCCAGCCGACCGGCTTCACCACCTCGCTCCACATCTTGGAACGTGGCACGCCGCCGACCACATCCACCTCGGAGCGATTGAAGGCCTCCAGCAACGCCTTGCCGTTCTTCACCTCGAAGCGCTCGGTCACCACCGGCAACCAGAAGTTCTCGATCAGTGCGTTGGTGTTGGGGATGCGACCGGTGATCTGGGAGTAAATCTTGTCACCCTCTTCGCCGGCCATGAACGAGGCGAACTCCCAAGACGCCTGCAACTGGTCGCTCTTGAGCAGCGCCACGCCTTCCGTCCACCCGCGATGACGGCGCTTTTCGTCGCCCATCTTCGGCATCAGCACGATGTCAAAGGGTACGTTCTTCTTATCTTCGCGCAACTTGGGGCTGTTAAGGGCGGGGAAGAACCATGGGCCCTCATACTTCATCGCCACGTTACCGGTTTGGATGGTGTTTGCGCCGCCTTGCAGGTCGGCAGGCGTCGGCGCGATCTTCATCTTGTAATACACGTCCGACGCCATCTTCTGCACGATGTCTACGATCTCCGGCTGATTGAACATGGCTTTCTTGGGATCGTAGAGCGAGTCGAATTCCTGTTTGCCGGTCAGGCGGATCCAACCGATGTCGCGAAACCAGTTGCCGTTGGCCTGCAGGCCGAAAAGCTTCTTGTCAGGATTCGTCAGCTTAGTCGCGGTTTCCATGAATTCCTCGAACGTCCAGTCGTCGGTCGGGAATTCCAGGCCAGCTTCCTCGAAGGGCTTGCGGGCGTAGAACATCAGCATCGCGGCGCGCTGCAGCGGGATGAGGTAGCGTTTGCCGTTGCGCATGGTGGTGCCTTCGATGCTGGCTACGCCTTCGGGATACACCTCCTTGAAGTAGGGGTTGGCGTTGACGAACTCGTCAATCGGCGCCAACACGTCTTGGTCGGCGTATGGTTGCCATTCCCAACCCTGGAATGACGAAACACCGGGCGGCGTGCCGCCGGCGATGGTCGTCTGCAATTTGGGATAGAAGTTTGTGTTGGGTTCGGCGACTGGCGTGACGTTCACGGTCACGTTCGGCGCGATCTCTTTGTAGCGGTTGACCAGCGCTTCCCAGGCCGGGATGTCGGCGTTGTCGCCCCAGGCCAGAAAGTCAACTGTGGCCGGCGCTGCGGCAGGCGCGGTGGTCGGTGTTGCTTCGGCCTTAGGCGCTTCGGCGGGTGGTTGTGCCGGCTGTGCGGGCGCGGGCTGAGCGGGTGCCGGTTGAGCCGGTGCGACCGGTGCAGCGCAGGCGGCCAGCGCGGCCAGTCCCGCACCTTGGGCGCTCAACAAGAGAAAACGTCGGCGCGAAATCTTGGTGGGCATGGTCTTCTTCTGATTCATCTGGCTTTCCTCCTGGAAAGAAATTTGATTGACTCGAACAGTTGCGCGTCGCGTATTGGATTCGCTCATCGGCAGCTCGGTTCGAATGGTCGTCATGCTCCGCGTTCATCACCTCCTCGTCATCATTCGCCCTGGCCGATCACAACCGCACGACCGGCAGGTGGAGCATCCTGGCCAGCGCCTGCAGCGCGGTCACGTGATCACCATACGTCAGGGCGAGATGATGTTCCAACCCCTGTGACATGAGGGTGGCCAAAATATCTTGCACCGGGCGCGCGAACCGAATTACGCCCGATGTGCCGCTAAAGCTCGGCGGCGCCGAGAGCATTTCGCCGCTGCCGAGCACCCAACGCAGTTCGCCGCCAGCCTGGCTGAGCCGTGCGAGGGTGATGCGGCCGGGCTTCAGGGCGAACTCCATCACAAGGGGCAGCCGGCGATTGGAGTGCAGGCCGCCGCGCACAGGGGCGGCCGGGTCGGCCATGGTCAGCGGTGCTTGACCACAATGCCATACCACGGCGCTGTCTTCCTCTGCGTTGCACTCCACCAGGTCGGTGCCAAAGGCCGGCTGATCGCTGATCCACTGCAAGATGAGCTGGGTGAGCGTGCCGTTGGCATCGGCTTCGCAGCCGCACGGCAGGTGATCGGTGTTGAGCAAAGCCATGGCGCCGCAGGCAGCGCAGCCCAGTTCGGTGAAAAACTCCGGCCAGCAGCGCACCGCCAGCGCGTCGCAGCGCGATTCGGCGGCGAGCTGTTTTAGGGTGGCATAGACTGCCAGCGTGCCGTTCACCGGGGCCGGGTCGAGCGCGCCCAGGTTGGCGATTTGCGGGGCGAAGCCCTCCCGAAGCGTGCCGATTGACCCATTGCTCACTTGACGGGCGCGTGCGAACACGTCGGCCAGATCGAAATGCACCACGTCTACCCCCAGCCGTCGGCACAACTGCTCGGCGTCCAGCCGGCAACTGTCGAAGCCGACAGGGTGATCGCCGATGACGCCCAGGCGGGTCTGGCGCAGCCGCCGGCGCACCCGGCCGGCCCTGGCCACGGCCTCGATATGCGCCACGGCCTGCGGGTCGTCGGGCCGGGCATACGCCCAGTCATAGTTCACCCCGCGCAGCGTCAGCGCGTGCCCGGCCAGGTTGATGCCGCAAAGCGAATTCAGCCGCAGCCGTTCGCCGGTGCGCGCTTCGGGCACGGCCCAGAGCAGGAGAGGCGCATCGGTCGCCTCGGCCAGCCGCACGGCAAAGGTGCTATCGGTGAAGGTGGCCTGGAAGGCGATCAGCAGGTCGAGCGCTTCGCCGGACAGCTCTCGCGCACTGGCATCCAGCGATTCGTGGTCGGTGATCAAACGCTCATCGCCGATGACCTCAAAGCCGGCTTGACGGAGCGCAGCCCTGGCGGCTTGCGCAGCCGCCTTGGCCAGCGCCACGTCGAAGGTGGTGCGGGCGACGGCCACAAAACCCACACGCAGCTCATCCGGGCTCATGCGTCCTCCAGGTGATAGAAGAAGGCGCTGAGCGCGAGCGACGCTGCGCCGATCACGCCGGCGCGCCAACCGAACTGTGTGGGCTGCACGCGCACGCGGTCGCCCAAGCCGGCGAAGGCGCGCTCGCGCATGACGCGCTCGGCCACGGGCAGGAAGAACTCGCTGCCCTGGGCGAACATGCCGCCGAGCAGGATTAGCTCCGGGTTGAGCACGTTCACCAGGTTGGCCAGGGCAATGCCCAGATAGCGCGCACGCGCTTCGATGAGTGCCAGTGCATCGGCGTCGCCCTCCCGGACGGCAGCGAAGATGCGCTCAATAGGCCGGCTGCCATTGCGTTCGGCAAAGTGTCGAGCCAGACAGCCGCGCGGATTGCGGCGCACCAGTTTCTCGGCCTCGCGGATGAGCACCGGCTCGGAGACGAGCGTTTCCAGGCAGCCGCGGTTGCCGCACATGCACGGGTCGCCGCCGTCGGGGAGCATCACGGTATGGCCGATCTCGCCTGCGCCCGCCCCGCTGCCACGGAAGGGGCGGCCGTTCACAACGAAGCCGGCACCCACGCCGACGCGGCCGTAGACGAACGCCAGCACGCCCACGTCGCGGCCGGCGCCGAACATGGACTCGCCCAGGGCCATGGCACGGACATTGTTATCCACGGTGACCGGCAGGCCCAGCCGCGACTGCATCCAATCGCGCAGGGGCACCTCGCGCCAGCCCAGGTTGGGCGCCAGCACGTTCACGCCGTTGTCGTAGTCCACCAGGCCCGATGCGCCAATGCCCAGACCCAGGATGCGCTCATTGGCCACGCGGCTGCCGGCGATGGTTTTCTCCACCAGCCGGGCGATTCGGTTTAGCACGCGAGGCGCAGCCAGCGTCGTGTCGAATTCGACGATGGTGTTGTGGATGATCTCGGCATGCAAGTTCACTACGGCTGCGCGCAGGATGCCGATGCCGATGTGCACACCGACAGCATAGCGGGCATTGGGGTTGAGCTGCAAATCGGTGCGCGGCCGGCCGACGCGCCGGTGGCCGCCCTCGTGGTTGTGGCGTGCGGAGTGGGCATCGGCCTCCATCACAATGCCCTGCGTCAGCAGGTCATCAATCAGGTGGGTGATGGTGGTGTTGGAGAGCGCGGTGCATTCGGCAAGCTGAGCGCGCGAGATGGCGCCGGCGCGCAGGAAATGGTTGAGCACAGCACGCAGGTTGTGCGCTCGCACCAGGCTGCTGTTCTTCCCGGCGAATGGCGGCTTGGACATGGCGGCGCTCGGATAATTTCTCAACTTGAGAAACTAACCGGAATTGTAGGGCGAACGCCGCAAATGTCAAACGCGGTGTGGACTGGGGCATGCGCGGGCGACCACATGAGGTCGCCCCTACAACTGGCGGCGGTGGGTGATGTAGGGGCGGCCCTGCGCCGCTGCCCGCCCATATGCGCCAAACGCAGGCACATAGGCTTGCCCCTACGAGAAAATGCCTCCGTGCGTGGACGCCCCCTGCGCCCGCGGCATGCGGCGCACGCTTACGGGCGCGCCGTCAGTTTGGCCGTGAGCGTGATCGGCCTGCCATCGCGGATGAGTGAGAGCGTCACCGGATCGCCCACCCGCTTGTTGTTCTCCAGATAGATGGTAAGCTGGTCGCGCGTGGCTGTGGGCTGTTCGTCCACAGCAGTGAGGATGTCGCCACCAATCAACAGGTAGCCTCCGCGCACGCGCATTTGCTGAGTGGCCCCGCGCACACCGGCGGCGTGTGCCGCTGCCCCGGGCTGCACCTGCGCGATCAGCAACCCCCGGCTGGTCGGCAGTTCCAGGGCGCGCGCCAGGTCGGGGGTGATCTCGTAGGCCGTGATCCCCAACCAGGGATGGTCGTAGCGACCTTTGGCAATCAGCTCCGGCACCACGCGGGCGACGGTATCGGCCGGCACAGCGAAGCCGATGCCCACCGACCCACCGCTGGGCGATCGGATGGCCGTGTTTACGCCGATCACCTCGCCGCGCAGGTTGAGCAACGGCCCGCCGGAGTTGCCGGGGTTGATGGCAGCGTCGGTCTGGATCACCTCGCCCAGTGCAGCCTGATCTTCTCGCTCGATGGTGCGTCCCAGGGCGCTGATGATGCCGGTGGTCATGGTGCGGTCCAGGCCGAATGGGTTGCCGATGGCGATCACCAGCATGCCCACTTTGAGGTTTCGGGTGGTGCCCAATGGCAGAGGTTTGATCTGCTCGCGCGGCAAGTTCTCTACCTGCAGCACGGCCAGGTCGGAATACGCGTCGGTGCCGATCACGCGGGCCGGCGCGCGTGTGCCATCGGCCAAAATGACCTCAATCTCATCCGCGCCTTCGACCACGTGGTTGTTGGTGACGATGTGGCCTTGATCATCGAAAAAGAAACCGGAGCCGGTGCCCTCGTTGGGGACCACGCCGCGGAAGAAGTCGAACACCTGCGCTCGTGCAGTGATGTGCACCACCGATGGGCTGGCCCGCTCGTATAGCTCCACAAATGCCGCTTCGAGCAGTTGATCCAGGCGTCCGGCTTCGAGCAGTGCGGGCGATGCGGCGACCGCCGGCGTCGGCGCAGCAGTTGGCTCAGGGGGAGCCGTCGCCACGGTCGCGCGCGGCAGCGACGCGCATCCGACCATCAGCACGGCTGCCGCCGCGTAGCTAACGAGATGTCGCATGCCAGGACCAGTCATATCTCACCTCACCGGCGGTCAGCTTAATGGGCGCGCGTTAGTCGAAAATTAGCATCATGCTCTTGACCCCTCCCGCATTGCCCAACTACGCCCCGTATGGCACCCAGACGTTCTTCACCTGCGTCGCCTGACGGAGCAGCTCAGCCTGGTTGTGAGCATCGAACGCGAACCAGTTGCGCGGCCGGCCATAGTTCACCCACGTGCGCTTCAGGTTGTTTGCCGAGGCGCACTCAACCATCGCGCTGCCCGCTTCGCCGCCGAAGTACCACACCGCATCCACATCGGCGTGCTCGGCCAGCACCCTGGTCAGCTCATCGCGAGCGCCGGTGACGATGTTGACCACGCCGGCGGGCACGTCGCTGGTGTCGAGCACTTGATACAGGTCGGTGGCCGAGAGGGGATGCGCCTCTGAAGGGATCAACACGATGGCGTTGCCCATGCCGATTGCGCCGACCATCAGCGTCACCGCAGCCAGCAGCGGCGCCTCGTCCGGGCAGGCGATGCCGATCACGCCGAGGGGTTCGTTAAAGGTCAGCGTGACGTTGCGGAAAGCCGTGTGATGCACCAGGCCATCGTATTTATCGGCCCAGGCTGCAAATGTGAATAGCCGGTCAATGGCAGCGGCTACCTCGAGCTCGGCTTCATCGGGCTGGCAGCCGGTTTGCTGCACCAGGCGCGCGGCGAACTCTGGTGCGCGCGCGCTCAGGTTCTCGGCGACGTAGTAGAGCACCTGCGCGCGGGCATGGGCAGTTTGTTCGCCCCAGGTCGCGGCAGCTGCGCGCGCGGCTTCCACGGCATTGCGGATGTCTTTGCGGTTGCCTTCGCCAACTTCGCCGATGGCGTTTCCACTCGCGTCGAATACGGTCCGGCTGTAGCCGGAATCCGGCCGGGCTTGCTTTCCGCCGATGTAGTTCTTGGGGGTGCGGTCTATGCCGTCGGCGGAATTGAGAATTGAGAATTGAGAATTGGCAGGCGAGTTCTTGGCGCGTCGTTCCCTCTTTTTCAATTTTCCATTTTCAATTTTCAATTCCTTCAGCTTGACGTATTCGTACAGTCCCTCCCGGCCGCCCTCGCGCCCGAAGCCGCTTTCGCGGTAGCCGCCAAAGCCAGAAGCGGCGTCGAACAGGTTGGTGCAGTTGATCCATACGACGCCTGCCTTCACCTTGCGCGCCACTTCCAGAGCCAGGTTGATGTCCTCGCTCCACACGCTGGCCGCCAGGCCGTAGCGCGTGTTGTTCGCTAGCGCCACGGCCTCCGCCGGCGTGCGGAAGGTCATGCTCACTAGCACCGGCCCGAAGATCTCCTCCTGAGCAATGGTCATCGCCGGCGATACGTCGGTGAACAACGTGGGGGGATAGAAATAGCCTTCGGCCGGGCAGGCCCAGCTCGGCTGCCAGATCTGTGCGCCCTCGGCCTTGCCCTGTTCTACCAGACGGGTGATCTTTTGTAGCTGCGGCGGCGCGATGATCGCCCCCATGTCCACCGCTTTGTCCAGTGGGTCGCCCACCCGTAACTTCTCCATGCGCGCGCGCAAGCGGTCTTGGAACAGCGGCGCGATGCCTTCATGAACCAGCAGGCGCGAGCCGGCGCAGCACACCTGGCCCTGGTTGAACCAGATCGCGTCCACCACGCCCTCGACGACGCTGTCCAGGTCGGCGTCGTCAAACACGATGAAGGGTGACTTGCCGCCCAGCTCCAGCGAGAGCCGCTTGCCGCTGCCGGCCGTCGCTGTTCGGATGATCTTGCCCACCTCGGTAGAGCCGGTGAAGGCGATCTTGTCCACACCGGGGTGGTTCACGATCATCTGGCCCACCTGCCCGTCGCCGGTGATGATGTTGACCACGCCGGGCGGCAGGCCGATCTTCTGGCAAATCTCGGCGAACAGCAGGGCGGTGAGCGATGTCCACTCGGCCGGCTTGAGCACCACGGTGTTGCCCATCGCCAGCGCCGGCGCGATCTTCCAGGCCAGCATCAACAGCGGGAAGTTCCACGGGATGATCTGTCCGATCACGCCGAGCGGCGCGTAGCCGGCCATCTCGCTGGCCATCAACTGCGCCCAGCCGGCGTGGTGATAAAAGTGGCGCGCCACGAGCGGGATGTCAATGTCGCGCGTCTCGCGGATGGGCTTGCCGTTGTCGAGCGATTCGAGCACAGCAAACAGCCGAGCATGCTTCTGCACCTGGCGCGCCATGGCATACAGGTAACGTGCCCTTTCATGGCCCGACATCTGCGACCACGTTTTGAAGGCCTTCCGCGCGGCCATGATGGCGGCCTCGACCTCGGCCTCTGTCGCCTGGGTGATACGGGCGATGGGTTTGGCGGTCGCCGGGTTTACGCTGTCGAATAGGCGGGCCGGATCGGGCGGCGTCCACTTGCCGCCGATGAACTGGCCGAAGGTGCGGCCGTGTGCATCCAGCCAGGCCAATGCAGGTTTGGCGCTCTCCGGCGCAGGGCCGTAGTCCATCGTCTGAAAGATTTTTGCTATGCCGGCCATCGGTTCAACCTCCATCTATCTGCTGAGCAGCGACATGCCAGGTAGCAGCGCAGTCGCATGAGAAATTCATCAGGCCATTGGGTGTCTGAAGGCTGCCGAATATGCGCCGGTGACGTGGTGCTCGAGCTGGCGTTCGATATCGGCCAGCAGCGAACTCGCGCCAAAACGAAACAGGCCTGGTTGCAACCACTCCTCGCCCAGTTCTTCCTTCATCAAGATCATCCAGTCCAGCGCCTGTTTGGCAGTGCGGATGCCTCCGGCGGGTTTGAAGCCGACCCTGTAGCCGGTGTGGTCGAAGTAGTCACGGATGGCGCGACACATGACCAGGCCGACCGGCAACGTTGCGTTGACGGCGGCTTTGCCCGTCGAGGTCTTGATGAAGTCGGCGCCGGCCATCATGCACACCAGGCTGGCCTGATACACCTGCCGCAGGGTGGCCAGCTCGCCCGTCTCCAGGATGGTCTTCATGTGGGCATCGCCGCACGTCTCGCGGAACTTCTTCACCTCGTCGTAGAGCGCACGCCAGTTGCCGGTGAGCGCGTGGCGGCGTGAGATCACGATGTCAATCTCCTCTGCGCCCATCTCGATCGAGTATTCGATCTCCTTCACGCGCAGCTCAAACGGGTTCATGCCGGCGGGGAAGCCGGTCGAGACTGCCGCGACAGGGATGCCCGAACAGGCCAGTGCCTTTACCGCGGTTGGCACCATCTCGTGATATACGCAAACGGCGGCGACCTTGATGGGGAGTTGAGTGGCGCCAAGTGCTTCGAGCAAGTCTTCGCGCACCGGGTGGCGGGCTTTGGCGCACAGGCGCTGCACGTTGCCGGGGGTGTCGTCGCCCTGTAGCGTGGTGAGGTCCATCAGGGTAATCGCACGCAGCAGCCAGGCGGCCTGCCAGTTCTGTTTGACCGTGCGCCGGCCGGGCAATGTGGCCACGCGCCGTTCGACGGCGCTGCGGTTCACGCGGGCTGCATTCACCCAGGCGAGGTCCAGGGAAATGCCGGGGTTGCGCGGGTGGTCAGTGCTCATAGTCAAGTGTGCGTTCGAGCCTGCCTGTAAGCCGGATTCTGTGGCGCTGCGCAGGACGCAGCGCGGCGGTCATCTCTCTGGGACGTCCATTGCTGGGCGCCTCTAGCCGCCTACCTGCGCATCAGCGAGCAGCCTCATCTGCGCGTCTCAGCGTTGCTCCCGGTGGGGTTTGCCAGGCCGCCGCATCGCTGCGGCGCCGGTGCGCTCTTACCGCACCTTTTCACCCTTACCTCTCTGCTTTGCAGAAGGGCGGTATGTTTTCTGTTGCACTTTCCGTCGGGTCACCCCGCCTGGCCGTTAGCCAGCACCGTGCTCTATGGAGTCCGGACTTTCCTCATCCCGCCAAAGCGGGACGCGACCGCCCGGCAGACTCGAACTACTCCCTATTATCTCACTCGCTGTCCCAGGCGGGTGCATTTTGCATTTCCCAGAATCGGGCAATGCTACAATCGGCGCGGTTCGAAGGAGAGCAAGCAGATGACGATGAGCAAGAATGGCAGCAACGGCACACACGATGTGTATGATGTGACGATCATCGGCGCCGGACCCTCTGGGCTGTTCGGCGCATTCTATGCCGGGCTGCGTGAAATGAAGGTGAAAATCATTGATGCCCTGGATGAACTGGGCGGTCAATTGACGGCGTTGTATCCAGAGAAGTTCATCTACGACGTCCCAGGCTATCCGAAGGTGTTGGCGATAGATTTGGTCAAACATCTCGCCGAACAAGCCAAGATGTTCGAGCCGACCATCGTGTTGGGTGAGCGCGTGGAACAGTTGGAAAGGCAGCCGGATGGCTCGTTCAAGCTCATCACCAACAAAGGCGAACACCACACGCGCGCCGTGGTGATTTGCGGTGGCGTGGGCGCCTTTCAACCCAAGAAGCTGCCCAATCCCGAACTTGTACCCTATGAAGGCCACGGTTTGTATTACACCGTGAAGGAGAAGGCCGGCTTCCGCGGTAAGCGCGTGTTGATCGTCGGTGGCGGCGACTCGGCGGTGGACTGGGCGCTCAACCTCAAGGACTACGCCAAACACATCACGTTGATTCACCGGCGTGACCAGTTCCGCGCTCACGGCGCATCGGTGACCGAGCTGCTCAACTCGCCTGTGGACGTCAAATTGTTCTACGAGCTGAAGACGGTGGGCGGCAACGGTAAGGTGGAACATGCCATCATCTTCGACAACCGGACGAAAGAAGAGATGACCCTGCCGGTGGACGCGGTTATCCTGACGCTCGGCTACAGTGTTGATCTTGGCCCAATTAAGAACTGGGGGCTGGAGATGGAAGGCACGCGCTACATCCGCGTGAACACCAAGCAGGAGACCAACATCCCTGGCGTGTATGCCGCCGGCGACATCTCTGCTCTGCCCGGCGAGGAGCCGCTCAACCTCATCGTCGAGGGCTTCGCCCAGGCCACGCGCGCAGTGAACTTTGCCTATCAATACTTGCATCCCGGCGCGAAAGCCTTCCCCGGACACAGCTCGGAGAAGAAACTCTGACGAGAGGCCGGACATCGCGCGGGCGAGGCCACCTCGCCCGCTTTTCTTTTTATTCGCCAGGTCTTACGATAGCTTCATGCACATCGTCCACGTTCATGTTCATGTCAAACCGGAGTATGTCGAAGCATTCAAGGCAGCGACGATCGAGAATGCCCGCCACAGTATCCTCGAACCGGGTATCTCGCGCTTCGACGTGATCCAAAGCGCCGATGATCCGGCGCACTTCGTGCTCATCGAGCACTACAAGACACCGGACGACCAGTTGAAGCACCGTGAGACGGCGCACTACCTGCGATGGCGTGACGCAGTGGCCGACATGATGGCAACGCCGCGCCAGCCGTTCAAATACATTCCCGTCTTTCCGGCAGCGGCCGAGTAGTTGCATTTCGCCGACGCGCACCGCGAGGTAAAGGCATATGACCGGGTTCGAATTTGCTACGGCGACCCGCATCGTGTTTGGCCTTGGCGCGCTCGATCAGGTCGGCGCGATCGCTGCCGGCTTCGGACGAAGCGCGCTCGTGGTGAGCGGCTCGCACAGCGAACGCGCCGAGCCGCTCCTGGATCGGCTGGCGGCCCACGGAGTCGGTTGCACGGTCTTCTGCGTTGCCGGCGAACCGACGGTTGGGCTGGTCGGACAAGGTGTGAGTCGCCTGCGCGATGCGGGCTGCGACCTGGTCGTCGGCTTTGGGGGCGGCAGTGCGATTGACACCGGCAAAGCGATCGCAGCGCTGGCGACCAACCCCGGAGATGCGTTCGACTACCTGGAAGTCATCGGCCGCGCACAACCACTGCGTCATCCGCCCTTGCCTTTCATCGCCGTCCCCACTACGGCGGGCAGCGGCGCCGAAGTGACCCGCAACGCGGTGCTGACATCGCCCGAACATGGCGTGAAAGTCAGCTTGCGCAGCCCGCTCATGTTGCCGAAGGTGGCCTTGGTGGATCCGCAGCTGTGCCTCAGTCTGCCGCCAGACGTGACGGCGGCGACGGGGATGGACGCGTTATCACAACTGATCGAGCCGTATGTCTCGCTGCGCGCCAACTCGCTGACCGACGCGCTGTGCCGGGCAGGCATTCCCCGCGCGGCATCTGCCCTGCGACGCGCGTTTGCCGATGGCAACGACCTGTCCGCTCGCGAGGATATGAGCCTGGCTAGTTTGTTCGGCGGATTGGCGCTGGCGAATGCCGGATTGGGCGCCGTGCACGGTTTTGCGGCCCCCATCGGTGGAAGGTTCCCCGCGCCGCATGGCTCGGTGTGCGCGCGGCTGTTGCCGTTGGTCTTCGAGGCCAACGTGCAGGCGCTTCGCCGGCGCCGTCCCGATAGCCCGCTCCTACCTCGCTTCGACGAAGTCGCCCGCTTGCTCACCGGTCGGCCCAACGCTACAGCGCAGGACGGCGTGCAATGGCTGGCCGAGCTGAGCGAGTGGCTGAAGATCCCGCCCCTGAGCGCATATGGTTTGACCGATGACGATGTGCCGGCATTGGTGGAGAGAGCGGCGCGGGCCAGCAGCATGCAGGCTAACCCGATCCCCTTGACCGACGAGGAGATGATGGAGATTTTGCATCGGGCGATGTGAGGGAGGTGCTCGGAGTGAAGGCTTGAGGCGGCAGACGCGCCCGCGCCTCCACTCCATGCGTCCGTTCAGTTCACGAGCCTGATGTGCAGCTCTTTCAATTGCTGATCGTAGACGGGCGAAGGTGCACCGGCCATCACGTCCATCGCTTGCTGGTTCTTTGGGAAGGCCATCACCTCGCGGATATTCGGCTCTCCGCAATATAGCATCGTCAGCCGGTCAATGCCGGGCGCGATGCCGCCGTGGGGTGGGGCGCCGTATTCGAATGCTTCGAGCAGGTGACCGAACTTGCGGCGTGCATCTTCCATCTCCAGGCCGATCAGGCGCATGATGATTTCCTGCACTTCGCGGCGGTGGATTCGGATGCTGCCGCCGCCCACCTCGTAGCCGTTGCACACCAGGTCATACTGTTTGCTGCGCACGCTGCCGGGATCGGATTCGAGCACGGCCAGATACTCATCCTTCGGGGCAGTGAACATGTGGTGCGAAGGATCCCAGCGCTTCTCCTCGGCGTTCCACTCGAACAAGGGGAAGTCGAGGATCCAGGCATAGGCCAGGACGTGTGCATCGGCCAGCCCGAGCCGCGTGCCCATTTCCTGGCGCAGTTCGCCGAGGGCCTCGTTCACTATCCGACGGTCGTTGTCGGCGATTAGCATGATGAGGTCGCCGGGCTTCGATTGCGCTGTGGTGACGATGGCATCCTTCTCGCGCTGGCTTAGTTTGGCGCCGGCGCCGGTGTTGCGAATGCCGTCGGCGTCATGCCACAGCACCACCAACACCTTCGCCACGTTCTTCCTGGCGAATTCGGTCAACTCATCGGTTTGCTTGCGCGTATAGGAGGCGCAGCCCGGCGCACAGATGCCTTTGACGTGAGCAGCCTGGAAGGGCAGGAATTCCGATCCCCGCGTGACCGGCGTCACATCGAACAACTCCATGCCGAAGCGCAGATCGGGCTTGTCGCGACCGAAGCGCTCCATCGTTTCTTCGTATGTCAGGCGCAGGAATGGCTTGAATAGCAGCCGCTTGCCGTGGAGTTCGGCGTGTGCCTCGGTGAACTCGGTCAGCAAGCCTTCGATCAGATTCAACACGTCCTCGCGATCCACGAAGCTCATCTCCAGGTCGAGCTGGGTGAATTCCGGCTGGCGATCGGCGCGTTGATCTTCGTCGCGGAAGCAGCGCGCGATCTGGAAATAGCGTTCCACGCCAGCCACCATGAGCAACTGTTTGAGCTGTTGCGGGCTTTGAGGCAGCGCATAGAACATGCCGGGATGTACGCGGCTGGGCACCAGGTAGTCGCGCGCGCCCTCCGGCGTGGTCTTGAACAGGATCGGCGTCTCAACTTCGAGGAAGCCGCGCGCGTCGAGATAGTCGCGGATGAACTTGACGAAGCGATGTCGGATGATCAGGTTGCGCGTCATGCGTTCGCGCCGCAGATCCAGATAGCGATATTTCAGGCGCAAGTTTTCGTCCACATCACGCCCGGTGTCGTCTATCACAAACGGCGGCGTCTTGGCCGAATTGAGCACGACCAGGCGCGAGACCATCACCTCGACTTCGCCGGTAGCCATCTTGGGATTGGCCATGCCGGCCGGACGATGGGTGACTACGCCCTCGATCTGAATCACGTATTCGCTGCGCAGCGATTCGCCCAGCTTGAACTGATCGGCCGAAACGTTGGCCGGGTTGATCACGATCTGCGTAAGGCCAAAGCGGTCGCGTAGATCAATGAAAATGACGCCGCCATGATCACGCCGGCGGTGCACCCAGCCCGCCAGCTTCACCGTTTGGCCGACATGTTCGCTCCGTAATTCGCCGCACGTGTGAGTCTTGTACATCGTTCGCTTCCTCGAATTGCTTTTCAATGTGATGACAAACAAAAAGGCCGCCCTTATCAGGCGACCCTCAGTCTCAGGCTTGGTTTGCGCGCGACGACTCAGGCGACGCCTGTGGGAGGAGCACCGTCGTTATCGTCGTAATTGTTTGCGCGCAGCATCCGCTTCATCAGAGCGCAACTATACCTCAGAATTCCACCATCGCCTTGACCATGCCACTATCCGGGCGCAGCCAGCTCTCGAAGGCTTCGATCATGGCCTCGGCCGGCGCGCGATGGGTGACCCAGGTCGTGGTGTCCACCCGGCCGTCGCGGATCAAGCCGATGATGCGATGGAAGTCGCGCGCGGTGCTGTTGCGCGTGGCCAGCAGCGTCATCTCGCGCCGGTGGAATAATGGATCGCTGAAGGTGATATCGGCGTTGACCAGGCCGGCGAAGACCAGCCGGCCGCCGTGGGCGACGTAGCTGAAGGCATCGGTCATGCTTTGTGGGTTGCCGGTAGCATCGAAGACGACGGCCGGCAAGTCGCCGTCGGTGATCGCTTCGATCTGCGGCAGTGGATCCCGGTCGGCGCGCAGGGCGTGGACGATGTGAAAGTGCTCTCTGGCAAAATCGAGCCGAAATGGGTTGATGTCCATCACGATGATGCGGGGCGTGACCAGCCGGGCGAATTCGATCACCGTCAAGCCGATCGGCCCGGCGCCGATCACTAGCACCCATTCGTCGGGCTGCACCTGGCCGCGATCCACGGCGTGTGCGCCGATGCCGAGCGTCTCGACCAAAGCGAGCTGTTCGTAGCTCAGGTCGTTGGCCGGATGCAGCTTGTATGCCGGTACGACGATTCGATCGCGCATGCCGCCGTCGGTGTGCACGCCCAGGACCTGCAGGTTGATGCAACAGTTGGTCTTGCCCGCTCTACACGCCGCGCAGCAGCCGCAGTTGAGGTAAGGTTCGACGGCGCAGCGATCGCCAATCCGCACTTGCGTCACACCCGCACCCACAGCGATCACTTCGACCCCTAGCTCGTGGCCGAGAATGCGCGGGTAAGTGAGGTAGGGCATCTTGCCTCGGTAAGCGTGTATGTCGGTGCCGCAAATGCCGACGCGGTGAACGCGCACCAGCGCTTCGCCTGGCCCCGGCGAGGTGGGCGGTTCCGATCGGCCCAGGACGAACCGACCGGGTTGTTCGAGGGTAATGGTCTTCATCTTGTTGTTCGACCTCTTGATCGAATTGTAGGTGCGCATAGAATGCGGCCTCATGACATCGCCGAACTTCTACGCCAACGCACGCGCCTACGACATCGCCTTCAGCGATCGCGATTTTGTGGATGAGTGTAATTTTCTCGAGTGGTGCCTGATTCGCCACTCGACGCTCGGTGACCGACGCTCGTTTTTGGAACTGGCCAGCGGCCCGGCTCGCCACGCGCGCGAGTTTGCCAGGCGCGGTTGGCGCGCCGTCGCACTCGACCTTTCGCCGGATATGCTCGACTATGCCTGCGCAGGGGCGAAACGCGATGGCGTCTTCCTGGAGCTCATCGCTGCAGACATGACCGACTTCACGTTGCCCGAGCCTGTGGCACTGGCGGCGAATCTGATGGAGAGCCTGTCGCACCTCGTTACGAACGAGCAGGTGGTGTCGCACTTACGAGCGGTGGCGCGCAATCTGCTGCCAGGTGGTGTCTTTGTGATCGAGATGGCGCATCCGAGCACGATCTGGCGCGATAGCCTGCCCAATACCTGGGTGTCGCGCACGACCGATACGCCTTACTTCGCCGGCGAACCCTATGCCGAGGTGGAAGTGTTGTTCGGCGCAGCCGACGATCCCTACGATTGGATCACGCAGCAGTGGCTGGTCACCGCCCGTCTGACGGTGCGCGAACAAGGCCGGCCGGAGCGCGTGATCGAACATCATCACCCCCACCGGTGGTATCAGGCTCAGGAGCTGAAAGCGTTGATTGATCTCTCGGGCGCCTTTTCGCAGGTGTGGTGGTACGGCGATATGCTCGTTCCCCCGCCGCCGCTGGATAACAGCGAGGCCTCGCAGCGGATGGTCGTGGTGTTGCGAAAATAGGCGAGGGCTGATCATCTACACTAGAATCTGCGCCATGGCACTCACCACACCCCATGGCTTGTATTTCGAGGACTTCGTCGTCGGCGACAGGGCCACCTCGCCCACGCGCACGATCACGGAAGCCGACATCGTGGCATTCGCCGGCCTGAGTGGCGATTACAACGAGATTCACACCAGCGAGACGTTTTCGCAAGGTAATCTGTTCGGCCGGCGCATCGCACACGGCTTATTGGGTCTGAGCATCGCCAGCGGCCTGGCGTTTCAGATGGGCTTCTTGCTCGGCACGGTCGAGGTCTTTCGGGGGATCGAGTGGGAATTCACCGCGCCCATCTTCATCGGTGACACGATTCACCTGGAAGCCGAAGTAGCCGAGGTGAAAGCCTTTCCCCGGCTGAACAACGGCAAAGTCACCTTCAAGGTAAGCGTGAAGAAGCAAGATGGCAGCGTAGTGCAACGCGGCACCTGGACGCTGCTGGTGAAAAGTAGGCCGAAATCGGCGTAAAATTGTTGCGTGGGATTTACCGTCAGCGATTTTCGCGATCTGGTCGAGCTGCTTGAGCAAAAGCCTCAATGGCGGCAGGAATTGCGTCGCCTGGTGCTTACCGACGAGTTGCTCGATCTGCCGCGCCTTGTCGCGGAGCTGGTCGAGGCGCAGAAGCGCACGGATGCCACGATTGCACAGCTGGTCGAGGCGCAGAAGCGCACGGAAGAGCGGCTCGATCGGGTGGACGCGCAGATTGCGGAGCTGGTCGAGGCGCAGAAGCGCGCGGAGGAGCGACTCGATCGCGTGGATAGGCAGATCGCGGAGCTGGTCGAGGCGCAGAAGCGCACAGAAGATGCAGTAGCCGAGTTGGCTGTATCGCAGCGCCGCATGGGCGAGGACGTGGGCTTGCTCAAGGGCTTCGCCATGGAGAATTCGTTCCGCACTCGTCCGCTGGTCTGGTATAGCCCGATTCTTCGCCGACCTCACGTGCTGTCCGATGAGGAGCTGATTGAACTGGTCGAACCGGCAGTCGAACGCGGCCTATTGAGCGATAGCGAGTTTCGTGATCTGTCCTTAGCCGATGCAGTGGTCGTTGGTCGCCTGAAGCGAGATGGTGAGCAGGTTTATTTGGTGGTTGAAGTGTCGTGGGGTGTAGGCGAATCCGATTTGCAACGAGCTGTGAGGCGGGCGCAATACCTGGCGCGGATTGGGGTCCGCGCGCAGCCGGCACTGGGCGGCAGATGGATTACCCCTCAGGTCAAAAGTGAGGCCGCGTCCGTCCAGGATATTCATCTCATCGAGTGGAAAGGCGAGCTAGCCGAACTATACGGATGAGCATGCCTGCCTCGCAGCGCCGGCCACTGCCGATTCCCCTCGCGTTCGCTGCCGCGGCATGCCTGGCCGGCTTGATGATCGCGCTGCTGCCGCAATCCCAGCTCGTCCTGGTCGCTGCGATTGTGCTCGTGCTCGTGATGCTGGCCGTCATCCTGGCCGAGCCGGTTGTGGGTCTGGCGATCGCGTTGATCGTCGGGCCGTTTCAGCCGCTGGAGCGCGTGACGCTGCAACTGCCGCTCGATAGCGGTCAGATCGCGCTAGCCGTGACGTTGCTGGCCTATGGCTTTCGCTGGCTCGCTTCGCGCTCCGGTAGTCTCTCATGGTCTTCGGCCGCCGACCCACAATCATCTCCGCGACGCCCCCTCGCGGTTGTCTACGCCCTGCTGGCCTTCGTTGCTGTGTGCCTGTTGTCGTTCTTTCCGGCGCGCGACTTTCGCGACTGGGCGACCGAGTGCATCAAGTGGTTGCAGATCGGCATCGTAGCGCTGCTGATAGCCGGCGAAAGTGACCCGGCCAAGCGTGGGATTATCGTTGGCGCGATCTTGGTCTCCGCCGCCGGCCAGGCGGCCTTCGGGTTGATTCAGGCCGATGTGCGCGGGTTCGGGCCGGCGGAATTCCGCATTCGCGGCACGGATGCTTACCGCGCCTACGGCACGTTCGAACAGCCCAATCCGTTTGGTGGCTTCATGGGGCTGACGTGGCCGGTCGCGGCGGCCGTCGCAGCCTGGTCCTGGTGGCGCGTGTGGCCTTCGCTACATGCGCTTATTTTGTCGCTGCGCCCCGAGTCGAAAGGCCGAGACGCCATTCGCCCGGCCCCCATGCTGGCCCTGGCCCTGGCGACCACGCTTGTGACGGTGCTGTGTCTGGCGGCGCTGAACGCCAGCGGTTCGCGCGGAGCGTTGGTAGGCGCGACTGCGGCAATGCTGGTCGTTGTTCTTTCGTCGTTCTGGCGCGTGTGGCCATGGGCCGGCGCGGCGCTCGTCCTGGCATTGGCGTTGTTGGCCTTCGACGTGGTGAACATTCCGCCGTCGCTCGAAGCGCAGTTGCAGTGGTTCGACAACGCCGGTGTCACGTTCGGCGTGGACGTGCGCAATGCGCATGTCACGCCCATCACCTTCTCCACCATCGAGCGGCTGGCGCACTGGCAAGCCGCCATCCGCATGGCCGAGTCCAGCCCGTGGTTGGGCGTAGGGTTTGGCAATTATGCGGCCGTCTATCCGGCGTTTCGCTTATTGCCCTGGGAGAATGCGCTTGGCCACGCGCACAACTACTACTTGAACCTCCTCGCTGAGGTGGGGGTGATCGGCTGTTTGCTCTATCTCGTGCTGTGGACCACGATCATCGTCGTCACCTGGCAAGCTGCGCGGCGCTCTGGGCTGCGAGCGTTGCCATCCGCGCTGTGCGTCGGTATCCTCGGCGCGTGGGCACACCTCACCGCCCATCATCTGTTCGACAAGCTGTACGTCGCCAACATGCACCTCTACATCGGTACATACCTCGGCCTGGTCCTGGCAGCACGCCCTGATGGAGAGCGCGAGAGGGGAGAGCAAAGATGAACATCCCCTGTGGACGCGACTTCATCTTTGCTTCTTGCTCAGCCATGCCCCAAGGCAGGGAGATCCGGGTTGGTCGGCGGCCTCCGTGACTTGATGAGCTTGATAAGATTGTAGATGCAGGATGCGCATGGTTGGAGGTGAATGATGAGCAAGCGTGTGATGATTGGCAGTGCGGCGGATGTGCCAGCCACCGGCGCCAAGACGTTCGATGCTGAGGGCATAACGCTGGTCGTGGCAAAGGTCGGAGATGGCTACTGCGCAGTGGTCAACAAGTGCCCGCATCTCGGCCTGCCCATCGCGGGCGGCAAGGTCGAAGATGGCATGATCACCTGCCCCTTCCACAACTCGCGGTTCGATATGTGCACCGGCAAAAACCTGGATTGGGTGCAAGGTGTGATCGGCGTGAAGTTGCCGGAATGGTCGCGCCGGATTTTGGCGCTGGGCAAGGAACCGACACCCATTCAGAGTTTTAAGGTCACGGAAGAGGACGGCAAGCTGTTCGTGGAGATGTGAACGAGCAGTGTTCCTGAGCGTTTATGATAGCTCACCATGAACGCTCAAGCCTTTGACGCCTATCTCCTCGAACATCGCGAACGCCTGCTCGAAGATTACAAGGATTTTCTGCGCCAGCCCAGCGTGGCCGCCACCGGCCAGGGCATCACCGAAATGGCCGCGCTGGTCGCGCGTCGCCTGGCGTCGCTCGGCGCAGACGTGAAAATCGTGCCGACCGAGGGTGGCGCCCCACCTGTCGTCTGGGCCGAACTTGGCCAGGGCGACCGCGAGCTGCTGATCTATAACCACTACGATGTGCAGCCGGCCGAACCGCTGGAGTTGTGGGAGTCGCCGCCGTTTGAACCGACCATTCGCGATGGCAAAATCTTCGCGCGTGGCGCGGCGGACGACAAAGGCGAACTGGTGACCCGCATCCACGCCATCGAGGCGTGGTTGGCCACTCAGGGGCCGCTGCCCTTTAAGATCAAATGGTTGATCGAAGGCGAAGAAGAGGTCGGCAGCCCCCACATCCATGCCTGGGTGGAGAAGCACCGAGACTGGCTGCACAAGCCGGATGGCCGGCCGATGGATGGCTGCTTGTGGGAGTTCGGCGGCTTCGACGAGCGCGGCCGCTTTCAGCTCACCATGGGCGTTAAGGGCATCTGCTATGTCGAGCTGCATGCCAGAGGCGTCAGCCACGATCTGCACTCTTCTCTCGCGGCCATCGCGCCGAACGCTGCCTGGCGGCTGGTGTGGGCGCTGAATACCATCAAGGATGCGACCGAACGCATCTTGATCGAAGGCTACTATGATCACGTGCGCGCGTTGACGCCGGACGAAGAAGCTGTGTTGCGCGTCATGCCCTTTGACGAAGCAGAGGTCAAAGCGAAGTGGGGCATTGCCGATTTCGTCACCGGTGTGACCGGCTTCGACGCCGTGAAACGGTTGTACTTTCAGCCCACCGCCACCATCTGCGGCCTTACCAGCGGCTGGCAGGGCACGGGCACCAAGACCGTGCTGCCCGCTTTGGCCAGCGCCAAGGTGGACTTTCGCCTGGTGCCGAATCTCACGCCGGAGATCGTGCTCGACCTGCTGCGCAAACATCTGGACAAACACGGCTTTGGCGACATCGAGATTGTATTTCTGGGCGGTTACCGCGCCGAGCTATCGGATGTAAATGCGGCAATCGTGCAGGCCGCTGCGCGTGCGTGTCAGCGCATTTACGGCCAGGAGCCGGTGAAGGTATTGCTCAGTCCGGGTTCCGGCCCGATGTACTCGCTGTCGTCCTTTATCGGTGGCGTGCCGACCGTGTGTGCCGGCATCAGCCATCCTGATAGTCGAGTGCATTCGCCAAACGAGCATGCCATCCTGCAAAACTACTATGACGGCATGCGCTACATCGGCGCGCTGATTGATGAATTTGCGCGTGGTTAGGGGTAATCGGGGCGCGTTTATCATCGGCCCTGCTTGTGAGGCGATTTCATTCTTCCTTCGACGCGCGCACGAGGACGATCAGCTTGCTGGTTTCGGCAATCGTGTTGATCGCAATCGCGTTGACCGGCGCGGCTGCGCAAGCCGGCCGGTCGCTGTTTTTCGCTACCGCTAGCGTGGGTTTGGCCGCGTTCTTCACGGCGCTGTTCGCTTTATCTCCCAACGGTATCGAGGTGGGTGATGAGCTGGTGTATATCCGCAGACGTTGGGGGGGCGTGCCACGCCATTTGGTGATGCTGAGCAGCGTCCGGCGCATTGCAATTCATGAGTTGGAGTCTTCGATTCGGCTGGTGGCCGTCGGTGGTGTCTTCGGCTGGTATGGCACCTTCCAGTCCCCCACGCTCGGCGAGTTCAAGATGTTCGCCACGCGCCTCGATCGGCTGGTGCTGATGGATTTCCACGGCGAGCGGATTGTGGTGAGCGTGGACGAGCCGGACAAATTGTTGGCTTTGTTGCAAGTTCAGTTGGAGTAGCGGGTCAAAATTTACGCTACGCTTGATGCCGCGCGCCCATCTGCTTTCTTGACCGCATAAGCGCTCTGTGCGCAGCTCGATCGGTAAAGAACATGTGGGCGAACAGGTGCCGGATACCTTTGGCCAGTTCGCGTCGGACCCGGCAGTCGAGATCGTCTCACCGGGCGACAGCGTCTGGTTGATCAACCCCAAGCTGCAGCGCGCCACGGTCTATCGAGCCGATGGTTCGGTGAGCGTTGTGCGTGCTGATGGCGCGCTGGACGGCGAGGCGGTGTTGCCGGGATTCACCTGCCCGCTGTCCAACCTGCTGCAGGATTAAGCGTCGAGGGCATGGCCTTCCTCCCTTGGAACTGACGGGCGGCCATGCGCGGCCGCGGCGAGATTCGAACTTTCCATCCGCTACAATCCACCCGCCATGTCCATTTTGAGCGGCGTGAACGTGGGCAAAAGCTTTGGCGCCTTCGACGTGTTCACTGGCTTGAATTTCAGCGTCGCGCGCGGCGACAAAATCGCCCTGGTCGGCCCCAATGGGTGTGGCAAAACCACCTTGCTACGCTTGATCGCTGGCGAAGATACGCCCGACGCCGGCGGCTATGTGCACGTTGCGCGCAACGTCAGGCGCGGCTATCTGGCGCAAACGTCCGAGGACGCCGATGAACGCACGGTCTGGCAACTGACGCAGTCAGCCTTCGCTGAGCTGAATGACCTGCAACAGCGCCTGTCGCAAATCGAACACGATCTGGCCCGGCTCGATAGGCATGCTCAGCAAGCTGCGCGCCTGCTGGAGGCCTACGGCGAGCTGCAGCATGCTTTCGAGCTGAAGGGCGGCTATGAAGTGGAATCCAAGATCAGGCGCGTGTTGAGCGGGCTGGGCCTGACCGAGGGGACCTGGCACAGGCCGATGGCTGCGCTCAGCGGCGGCCAGCGTGTGCGCGCCAGTCTCGCTCGCCTGCTTTTGCAGTCTCCCGATCTGTTGCTGCTCGATGAGCCGACCAACCACCTCGACCAGCAGGGCGTGGAGTGGTTGGAGGACTACCTGCAAACGTGGGAGGGCACGTTGATCGTGGTCTCGCACGATCGCTACTTTCTCGACGAGGTGTGCGATTCGGTCTGGGAGATGAGCAAGCGCCCGGATGGAGGGGCGCGGCTGGAGTTTTATCGTGGCGGTTACACCGAGTACGTCCAGCAGCGAGCTGAGCGACGCGAGCGCGCTATGGCCGAATACGAAGCTCAGCGCGAGTTCATCCAGAAACAAGAGGATTACATCCGTCGCAACATCGCTGGCCAGAACACCTCTCAAGCCAGGGGGCGTCTGCGCCGCCTCAACCGCCTGGAGCGCCTGGAAAGGCCCATGCAACAGCGCAGCCTCTCGCTGCGTTTGCACGCCGGCGTTCGCAGCGGCGACCGCGTGTTGGAGACGTGCTCGCTCACCATTGGCTATCGGATTGGGAACGGAGAATTGGGGACTGCCGCGGGCAGCTCCCCCGATTCCTGCATCTGTCTATTTACTGCCCCTGACCTGCTGCTGGTGCGCGGCGACCGCGTGGCGTTGATCGGCCCGAACGGCGCCGGCAAAACCACCTTCCTGAAGACGATCATCGGCGACGTGCCGCCTTTGGCCGGTGAATTGAAGCTCGGCGCCGGCGTGCACATCGGCTACTTCGCCCAGGCTAGCGAAGGCTTGAACCCCGACAACACGCTGCTGCAGGAACTGTTCTCGGCCCACGACGGCTTGAAGTTGAGCGAGGCGCGCGACGTTTTAGGGCGATTCCTGTTCAGCGGCGACGATCACTTCAAAAAAGTGGCCGTGCTCAGCGGCGGCGAGCGCGGGCGCCTGGCGCTTGCCAAGCTCACCCTGCAGGGGGCGAACTTCCTGCTGCTCGACGAGCCGACCAACCACCTGGACTTGCGCGCCAAGGATGTGCTGCTGGAAGCGCTCCGGAGCTACACCGGAACGGTGGTCTTCGTCTCCCACGATCGCTATTTCATCGACCAGCTCGCCACGCGAATCTTCGAAGTCGGCGGCGGCCGCGTCGAGATTTATCCCGGCAATTACGAAGATTACCGGTGGCGCAAAGAGCAGCAGGCAGTGCCCGGTGAGCCGACATCCTCACCGGACCCGCCGCCGTCGGTCGCGCCGCATCCGCCGGCCGGAAGCAAGGCGAAGCGGCTGAACCCGATCCTGCTGCGCCAGCTTCGCCGCCGCGTCGAGGAGCTCGAGGAGCAGATCGCCCGGACCGAGGCCGCCATCGCCGAGAGCGAGCAGGAGCTGGCCGTCTTCCGCAGCGCCGAGGAGAGCCGCCGCCTGGCGGCCCGCATCGCCGAATTGCTGGCGGAACTGGCCGGGCTGCTGGCCGAATGGGAGCGCGCCGCCGAGGCGCTGGAAACCCAAGCCCCGGCGTGAGCGGGGGATCCATCCCAACCGCCCCGCCTGCGGACTAGCACGCCGGCAACGCAGCTCATGCAAAGGCAACTAATGCACATTACGCTTGACTCATCGCCGAAGCCGGTGTAGACTGAAGCCGGGTTAGAGCCGGGAGCGCGTTTCCGGCTCAGAGGTCAGGGTTTAAGACGAAAGGTGCGGCAGCGCCCGCACCGCTTGGGGGGAAGGCCATGAGCTACCGTCTGGCCACGCTCTTGCTGGCCGCACTTCCGCTGGCGGCTCAATTTCGGGGAACCATCAACGGCGAGGTTACCGACGCCACCGGCGCGGTGGTCCCCGGCGCCAAAGTAACCGTAAGAGCCCCGGCCGTTGGCATTGCGCGCGAAGCGCTCACCAATCAAACCGGATTCTTCACTGTACCCAATCTACCGGCGGCGGACTATGAAGTTTCCGTGGAGGCGGCGGGCTTTAAGACTCAGGTCCGCTCCGGCGTCCGCCTCGACAGCGACGCGGTTGTCACGCTCAGGCTCCAGCTCGAGGTGGGGCAGCTCACCGAGCGCGTTGAGGTGACGGCGGAGGCTCCGCCGGTCGAAGTCTCTCACGGCGAGATCTCGCTATTGATCACCGGCACGCAGATGCAAAACTTCGCGCTGGCGGGGCGGAATCCGTACTACATGCTCGGGATCGTCCCCGGTGTCGTCTCCCGCTATGGGAATTTCCTCAGCGACTTTCGCGCCACCAGTTACTCGATGGGGGGACTGCAAATCAACGGGCAGCGCAAAGACACCAACTTCATGACCGTCGACGGCGTCAACAACTCGCGCGTGCGGGACGGCGTGCAGGTGAACAACATTGTAGGCGTGGATTTCATCGAGGAAGTCAAAGTGCTCACCAGCCACTACGCGCCGGAGTATGGGCGGACCACCGGGGCGCAGATCAACATCATCACGCGCCGGGGCACCCGGGACTTTCACGGCACGCTCTACGAGTTCTTCC
>JAIMBB010000035.1 GCA_023511655.1 Anaerolineae bacterium | reverse complement strand
ACTGAAAGGCGGTGTCGTGACAGGAGCGAGCGGGCGGCGAAGATAGTTGCAGACCCAATCCCGTCACATAGGGAACTGAAAGTAACCCGCCGGCACCCCCACCTCCCTACAAGACACAGACCCCCTACTCCACGAGTCAACTCACGACACCGCGGAGCGACGGCAACAACAACGCAGGCTGTCGAGGCCTGCGTTGCTTCAAGTCTGCTGAAAACTTCAGCGTTCGGCTGTCGCGGATCACCGATCTGCGACGTCAGTCGAACTGACTGAAGAACGCCAGGATGGCTTCCTCATCTTCCTTCGAGACTGGCTGGCCGAACTCGGCCTCCAGCCGCTTGTGTTTGATTGCCTGTTCGGCAGCCGCGCGGCTCTTGGATAGATAGGCCCCTCGGCTGCCGGAACGTTTGCCGGTCAAATCAATCACGATGTGACCGTCGTCCGTTCTGATCAGACGAATCATATCCCGTTTCGGGTGCTGCGTTCGCGTGCCGATGCACATACGCATGGGCACGTGTTTGACACCCGCGCGCTTGCGCTTGGTTTTGCCCACGTCGAACAGATCAAAGGTCCAGGTCGTCCAGTTCGTCGTAGCGGCCCGGCTTGCGCACGTGCTGGGTCACCATGCGACCCAGTTCCTCATCGTAGACGAGCAGGCGATCTTTGGCAGGCTTCTTGCCCTTGGCGTCTTTCTTCTTGGGTTTTGGTAACTTGGTTGCCTCGCCTTCTGCTTCCGCTTCGGCATCCTCTTCATCACCCTCGCTCATCGCCTCGATGAAGTACTGCTGGGCCTCTTCGGTCGTCTCTTCAACTTTTGGCCCCGCCGCTTCCGTCGCCGGCTTTGCCTCGGCGGAGGCGCTGCCGTCGCCACGCACGGCGGAGGCCGTGTCAGGTTCGGCGGGCGCCTGCCACCGGCCGAGCACCTTGTCCAGCGCTTGTTTGATCTCGTTCAGCGCCTTCGGGCCGATGCCCTCGATGGCCAGGAAACCCTCGTCGCCGCGCACGCTGTGCTCGAGCAACTGGCCGACCGACACGATACCGGCGGCGATGATGTGTTGCGCGACGCGCGGCGACAGGCCGAGTTCATCCAGCGACATGGCATAGGCCGCTTTAGGGATGGCGGCGATGGCTGCCTGCCGTGCCTGCCGACGTTCCTCAGCTTGAGTCTCGCGAATCGCCGGCACGATTCGGTCCGCATTCGACCGGCGCGCCACCTCGTAGGCATGCACGCTATCCACCACGCGTTTGACCAGCGCAAATTCCTCGGGCGAGAGAGCGGTGGGCAAGGCGCGCTGGCGCACCAGCAATTCGCGCAAGGCCGGCAAGGCCTGCACGATCTCATCGCCCACCCAGGCCTGCAGGTCGGCGCTTTCCGAAATCTTAGTGAGCGCCTCGCTCAGGGCTTCGCTGCCGCTCTTGATGTCAATGCGCCAGCCGGTCAGCCGGGCCGCCAGGCGAGCATTCTGGCCTTCACGCCCGATCGCCAGCGAGAGCTGGTCGTTCGGCACGATCACCGATGCGCTCTTGTTGTCAATTGGGTGCACCGCCATCACCTTGGCGGGGCCGAGCGCCTTCGAGATATAGACCGTCGGATCGGCGCTCCATTCGATCACGTCTATCTTCTCGCCGTGCAACTCGTTGATGATATTCTGAATGCGGGTGCCGCGCTGGCCCACGCACGCGCCGACCGGGTCCACATTGGGTTGCAGCGCCGCGACGGCGACTTTCGAGCGCGAGCCGGGCTCGCGAATGATGGCTTTAATTTCCACCAGGCCGTTGGAGATCTCCGGCACTTCGATCTCTAACAGCCGGCGCAGGAAATTCTTATGGGTGCGCGACAACGTCACCTGTGGCCCGCGACCGGTGCGTTTGACCTCTGAGACATAAGCACGCACTTGTTGCTGGATTTCGTACTTCTCGCCCGGGATCTGTTCTTTGCGCGGCAGGGTGGCTTCGATGCGGCCCAGGTTGACCACCACGCCGGCGCTGCTTACGCTTTGCACCATGCCCCGCACGATCTCGCCCTCGCGCTCGACGAACTGGTTATATTGGAAATCGCGCTCGGCTTCGCGTAGTTTCTGCACGATGAGTTGCTTGGCGTTCTGCGCAGCGATGCGCCCGAAGTCTTTGGGGGTGACGTCAACCATAATACAATCACCCAGCACGGCGTCGGGCTTTTGCTTCAGGGCGTCCTCGAGCGAGACCTCGGTGCGGTCATCCAACACCTCTTCCACGACCTCTTTCTCGACGAACATCCTCATATCGCCACTATCCATGTCCACGACGGCGGCCACGTTTTGGCTGTTCATCACGTTGGCGTATTTGCGATAGCACTGCACGAGCGCGCTTTCGATCACCTTGGTGATGATCTCGCGCGGCAGGCTACGCTCGGCGCCAATCTGATTGAGAGCAAGTGCAAATTCGCTTTTCATGGCCTTTACCTCATGCGTTTAGAAAAGAGAAAGTGGGCGTTTCGACCCACTTCCGTCCAACATCGCGTGAAGTTGTAAGTGGGGCAAGTCTACCCAGATTTTTTAAGGTTGTCAATATGCGCACCGGGCTTTTAAACTCACCCTAGCGCTCCCTTCGTTACAGGGGGGCCAAGGAGGAGCCTTGGGGGAACAAAGACTGACAGCCTTGGCCGGGACAGGTGGAAAGTGGTGCCGCGCCCTCAAACGGAACGCGCCGATCATCCGCTTCTACGTCATCGGCATCATCCTTGCGTTGATACTGAGATGCGGGATCCTCCCGGCGATAGCAAATCTGCCCCGGGAAAGAGGGCAGTGGCTGATGGAGAAATTCCTGGAAGCGGTGGCCATTCTTGCTCTCCTGCGTGGCGCAGCATTCGTGTGCATCAAAAACGTGCCGGACGGCTACGTGGCGCTCGTCTACTGGGTTGGCTCGGACGAACCGGAGATAAGGTTGCAAGGCCCCTTCTTCATCATCCCGTTCATCCAGAAGGTCGAGCTCTTCGACGCGCGCGCGCAGCACACGGAATTGCGATGCCTGTGCGTGACGCGGGATGGGATGCTGATCAGGGTGCGCGTGCGCATCCACTGGGCGATTGACATTGGACAACTCCGCAGCGTAAAGAGCCTGCTCACGATCGAGCCGGTTCAGAGCCTGGAAGAACGGATCACGGAATGGCTTGCGCCGCGGCTGGGCATGCAAGAGAGCGCGCAGCTCCCGGCGAACCTCGGACAGCTGAGCAGGGACTTGCTCAATCATCTGGTATCGAACCCCTATGGTGCTGAGGGAGCCGGCATCCTGGTGGCTCAGGCATTCATCGCAGGGTTCGACGGACCCATCACGCGCCGCTCCACGGCGCGCCGCACATAGGCGGCAGCACCTTTATTGTGCAGCCCAACCCGGCAGGCGACTGATGAACGACCCAAAGCAGCCTCGAGAAGACGCTCTGTCAAAGTTGGCGCAAGAGCTCGAAATGCGCCGGGCTTTTGTGTTCGTTGTCTGCGTGCTCCTCATCGCCGCAGCCGTTCTGTGGCCCCTGCTGATCCTCGTCGCTGCCGAGGACAACCTCATTGCCAACGCTTCGCTCGGTGCGATTTGCTTCTTTGCCACGGCCGCGCCTCTGCTTTCTCTGGTGTGGCGGACCGTGTTCCGCAGCACTGCTGCCGGCAAGCGACAAGTACCACATGCACACGCCGCCGTCGTCATGAAGCAGCAACGGCGCCTCCGGATCGTGCGAGGCCCTGGCGAGGTACAACCGCCCAGCCATGACGAAGAATCAATCGAGCTGAAGGACCTGCGCGACCATCGCTCGATTCTCCAGCACGAATACATCACCTCCGACAACGCCAAAGTGCAACTGAAATGGGAAGCGCTATGGTACATCTCCGACCTGGAGCGCTATCTGGACAGCGCCGTCGAGCCCAGAGAGATCCTTGAAGGGACGCTTCAGGCGAGGATGATCTATCACGTCGCCAAAGCCGCACGCAAGGACCTGGCAGGCAAACTCGAAGCGATTGCCGACAACGTCGTTCTCGAGTCCAATCGGCACGCCCAGCGCTATGGGATCTACGTGGTCGCCGTCAATTTCACCTCGGTCGAGATACCCGGCGATCCGCCCAAGTCGCCCAAGCCGGGCGAGGCGGAAGCTGAGCGGATGCGCACCCTCGATTCGGCGATCAAAGAGGCGAACCCTCGCACCGTGTCGCACATCGAGCGGCTGGCCAAGACGGCCAAAGACCGGGAAAACGGGAAGAACTAGGAGAAGCGGCGCCGGGTTGGGGTTACACTTGGGCACCAGCCATGGTCAAGCTCATTATCTTCTTCCGCCAGCCGGCGGATGTCCAGGCATTCGAGGACCACTTCGCGCATCGCCACGTGCCACTCATTGCCGCCATGCCGAATGTCATCCGCACATCCGTTTCGCGCACGCTGGGCGCGCCGCGGGGTGAGCCGCCCTACTACCTCGTCCACGACGTGTACTTTGCCGATATGGCGGCGCTGAACTACGCGTTGAATTCCGCTCAGGGCCGCGCGGCTGGGGCCGACCTGATGGCATTCGCCCGCGACATCGTCTCGCTGATGTTCGCTGAAGTGTGGGGCGAGGATCCATTCGAGATGGGCCTGGGTGAGAAAGCCGTCCCGGAAGTCACTTCAGGGCCCGAGCCTGCACCGCCAACCTCACCGGCAGGGGCCACAGAACAACCTAAGCCAGCCATCGCGCAAGAGGATGCGCAGAATACGCAGACGGCGTGACAGCTGTTGCCCGCACCGGGCCGAACGTGCAGGGCACGAGACAGAGCTGGAAACCAGGCAGCAAGGAATGGCGAGGCTCATCTTGTTGCTACGCATGGTCCTTCTCCAGCAGGCGAGCGTGCTATTTCACCGACTGCGCGTTCACCTCAAAGCTCAAAGCGATCCGGTCGAACTCTTTGATATATTTGCTCTCGGCCGGCCCTGCAAAGACTGATACACGCGCCCTCGTATCGCGTCTCGGAACATGTAGGACACGATGCCTTGAGGGATCCTTTCACCCCGTTCTATCCAGCGGATGCCTTCGGTTCCGGCAATGGACACGTCCACCAATTCGCTGATCGTCCAGCCCGCTTGTTGCGCATCATGCTGCGCTTGGCTGATCAGGCTCGTAGCCGCCAACGGCCTGGCATTGTCGGGGAACACGACCACCTCGATCTTGATCTCGCCTGCCTCGTATTGATGTGACTTGAACACATTGTCGAAGTTACGCACTCTTATCGAACAGCCGATATTGAACTTGTAGTCTGGAAATGCAAACGCTTCCACGAACCAGTTGGCCGGATACACGAACGAGAAGCCTAAGTTGGGATCAACGTAGCGGCGCCACATGCCGCTGGGCGTGACGTGGAAGCGGGTGGGCCAAGGCGAGGGTGTGATTGCCTAGGCCGTCGCTTGCTGCGATGCCAGGGTCGGCTCGAGGGTGGGCATAGGCGTGTCCGTCGGCGCCGGCTGGGCTGCCATGCCACTCAAGGGCGTGTTTGGCCGCCCCACGCTGAGGAGAATCGTAGCGGCGATAACAAGGACACAAATCAGAACGGCTGCGCCAATCTGCGTTCGCTTGAGCATAGACGTTCACCCCTTTACGCGCCACGCACGCGACGCCAACCAACCTGTATAGCCAGCACCATCAGCGGCTGGAAGAAGCGGCCGAGATCGAGGCGTTGTGTCGGCGATGTAGAGCGACAGCCGAATCCCCGATCTCCAACCCCGGCTGGACTCACGGTGAGCGATACACCAGCCCCTGGTGCGGATCATCCACATCCACCACAACCCGCGCCGGAGGGGAAGCCAGCGTGAGCAGATAGTCGGCCAGCTTCTCGCGCACGTTGCGCTGCAGGATGCGCCGCAGCGGTCGGGCACCCAGGCCCGGCTCGTTGTTCTGGGCCAGCAGCCACGCCCGCGCAGCCGGCGTCACCTCCAGCTCGATCCCCTGCGCCCTGGCCAGCCGGGCTTCCCGGGCGATCATCAGGTCGAGGATTTTGGCCATCACGTCCGGCGTGAGCAGCTTGAACATCACGATCTCGTCGAGCCGGTTGAGGAACTCCGGCCGGAAGAACGCGCGCACCTCCAGCATGGCAAGCTCGCGGGCCTGATCGCCCAGCGTCGGGTCATTCAAATAGGCCGCGCCCAGGTTGCTGGTGAGAATGATCACCGTCTCCGCGAAGTTCGCCACGCGGCCCTGCCCATCGGTCAACCGCCCCTCCTCCATCACCTGCAGCAGGATGTCGAGGATGCGCGGATGCGCCTTCTCCACCTCGTCGAAGAGCACGACGGCGTAGGGCGACTTGAGGATCTTCTCGGTCAACTGTCCGCCGCTCTCGTAACCCACATAGCCGGGCGGCGAGCCGATCAGCCGATTGATCGTGTCATCTTTCTGATACTCGGTCATGTCGAGCGCGATCAGGTTGTCTTCGCTGCCGAACAGGAACTCAGCCAGCGCCTTGGCCAGCTCGGTCTTGCCCACGCCGCTCGGCCCCAGGAAGAGAAACGAGCCGATTGGCCGTTTAGGGTCCTTCAACCCGACGCGCGCGCTCTTCACCGCCCGGCTGATGGCCAGGATCGCGTCGTCCTGGCCGATCACGCGCTGCTGCAACGCCTGCACCATTTGCGCATACCTGGCGCGCTCGTCCTCGCTCAGCTTGGTGACCGGGATGCCGGTCATCATGCTGACGGCGTAGGTCACGTCTTCGGCGTCAATCACGGGCGTCGAGAGTGAGGCGTTGGCAGATGGATTTACTGACTCCCGGCTACTGCTCCCCGCCCCCTTCACGATGGCGCAGGCGCGATGCAACACCTGCACGGCCGAGCCGGGCAGCGGCACGCCACCGATGTAGCGCGCGGCCAGCGTGGTCGCCGCCTTGATTGCGCTGTCGTCCACCGTCAGGCCGTAGTCGCGCGCGAATTCCGGCTTGTGCAACGTCAGCATTTGCACGCACTCATCGGCCGTCGCAGGCGGCACCTGCAGCGTTTGCGAATGCGAGGCCACCGGTGCGTTGGGGCGGATTCGCTCGTTGTAGTCGCCATTGGTGGTGGTGCCGATGACGACGCACGCGCCCTCGATCAGCGCTTTTTGCAGATCCTTCATCGCGTTCATCTGCGCGGTGCTCTCGGCACGCCCGAAGAAACGATGGACATTGGCGATGAACAGCGCGCCGCCTTCGGCCTGGCGCAGGGCCACCTGCATGGCCAGTTGCGGGTTGTCCAGCCAGGCCGATTCGCTGACCTCGACGATGCAGGTGAGGTTGGGCGGCCCTTTGCCCTCCGCGATCAGGAAGGCCAGCGATTGCGCCAGGCTGCGCCGACCGCTGCCCGGCATCCCGATCAGAAAGACGTTGCGCCCCCTGGCCAGGGACAGCACGCTGACCAGCTCGTGCAACAGTTTCTCGCGCGGGAAGAGCGGCGCGAGCTGACCGCGCTTGGCTTCTTCTACCCAGTCCCTCGTGGTGGTGCGCTTGCTGACGACGCCATCGAGCATGAGCGAGGCCAGCGCGCTGGGCGTCACCCCCTTGCGCTGCAGCAGGCCGGCCGTGCTGATGCCGCTTTGCGAGAGCGCGCCGAGCAGGTGCTCCGTTGCAATGTAGATTTCGCCGCTGGCCAACGCGATGGCGCGCGCTTCGTCCAACGCGATCAACATCTCGTCGCTCAGCGTCGCGGTGGCGTTTTGGTCGGTGATGTAATCGAACTTGGCGGAACGGCCCTCGCGCGTGCGAGCTTGCGCTTCGGTCTCCCGCTCCAGGTCGGCCGGCTTGAAACCACGACTCTCAGCCAGCTTGACGATGGCGCGGTAGGCGGTGGATTCGGGCATGCGCAGCAGCGCCAGCAACGCCATTTCGGGCATCAGCAGCGGCTTGCCCATCCGACGCATGATCTCGCTCGCTCGGTTCAGGGCGGTGCGCGTAGTGCTATCGAGCAAATCCTTATTCAGCGTGGCCATCAGTGTGGATTATCGCCGACCGGAACGACCGGGGCAGCGAATCGGCCGCCAGTCAGGGTTAGCGCAACCGATGCCGAATGGACTCGGCTTCGGCAGGGCGAGCGCCTTGCAACCCGCCCAGCTCGATCCGCCACTCCGTGGTGAGATACCTCCTCGCTCAGAGCAGAATCGCGACCCGGAACAACAGGGTCGGATGGCTGCCTGCGGTAGTTACGTGAGAAGCAAAATGCGTCGTACTATTGACAAATATCGTCCAAGGCTGATATAAGAACGGCTCGGCTGGGGAGTAGCCTTCTCCACGAGGAGACCAGCCGGTCGTCAATACGGGTCCAACGGGCCCCGGCCGGCTGTAAGCGATGTTCAACCACGCGACAGGCGAGACCACCATGGATTGACGAGACCATGGTGGTCTCGTTGCATTTTGCAGGAGGCAAAACTTGGACGCACTCACACTCATCCTGCTCGTCACAGGGCTGGGTTTGCTGATCGCCGGCGCGGAAGCCCTGGTCAAGGGTGCGTCGCGCCTGGCGGCGGCGGTCGGCATCTCTCCTCTGGTGATCGGGTTGACCGTCGTGGCCTTCGGCACCAGCGCGCCGGAGCTGGCCGTCAGCGTGTTCTCATCGCTCAACGGCCAGGCCGACATCGCCGTCGGCAACGTGGTCGGCAGCAACATCTTCAACGTGCTGTTCATCCTGGGCGCGTCGGCGCTGATCGCGCCGCTGGTCGTTTCACAGCAACTGGTGCGGCTGGATGTGCCGATCATGATTGGCGTGTCGGTCCTGGCCTTCGTCATGAGCCTCGATGGGGTGATCGGCCGGCTGGAGGGCCTGATCTTGTTCGCCGGCATCATCGCTTATACGATCTTCCTCGTGATTCACAGCCGCAAAGAAAAGAACGAACAGGTGCAGGAAGAATATGAGAAGGAATTTGGGAAGAAACCACAAGGTAGGGCCGGCGCGTTGCTCAACCTCGCATTGATCGCCGGCGGCCTGATCATGCTGGTGATCGGCTCGCGCTGGCTGGTGGATGGCGCTGTGGCCATCGCCCGCGTCATCGGCGTGGGCGAAGTCGTGATCGGCCTGACCGTCGTCGCGGCCGGCACATCGTTGCCCGAAGTAGCCACTTCGATCGTGGCCAGCATTCGCGGCGAGCGCGACATCGCCGTCGGCAACGTGGTCGGCAGCAACATCTTCAACATTCTGAGCGTGCTCGGCCTGTCCGCTGCCGTCGCGCCGGCCGGCCTGCGCGTGCCGCCTTCAATCGAGGCGTTCGACGCGTTGGTGATGGTGGCCGTTGCCGTGGCCTGCTTGCCCATCTTCTTCACCGGCTGGGAAATCAGACGCTGGGAAGGCGTGCTCTTCCTGGGCTACTACGCAGCTTACACGGCTTATCTCGTCCTCAGCGCCACGGGGAACGCCGGGCTGCCCGCATTCAGCAACGCGATGGCCTGGTTTGTGTTCCCTCTGACGGCGCTCATGCTGGCCATTTCCCTGCTGCGCGATTTGCGCGCGCGGCACAGAGTGACGAAGCCCACTTCGGTATGACCGAGCACGGCATCATCTCGCTGCAGGATCGAATTTCTCGGAACAGGAGTCGAAAGATATGGATTTACTGACGTTGGGGTTATTCGTAGTCGGTTTGGGTCTGTTGATCGTTGGCGCCGAGCTGCTGGTGCGCGGCGCAGCGCGCTTGGCCATCGCGGTCGGCGTCTCGCCTCTGGTGATCGGGCTGACCGTCGTGGCCTTCGGCACCAGCTCGCCCGAGCTGGCCGTGAGCGTGCAATCGGCGCTCATCGGACAAGCCGATATCGCCTTCGGCAACGTCGTCGGCAGCAACATCTTCAACATCCTGGTCATCCTCGGCCTATCGGCCCTGATCACGCCCCTGATCGTGGCCCAGCAACTGGTGCGGCTGGATGTGCCGGTCATGATCGGCGTGACGATCCTGGCGGTGCTGTTCGCCCAGGATTTGAACGTCGGCCGGCTGGAGGGGATCATCTTGTTCGCGGGGCTGATCGCCTACACCATCTTTTTGTTCGTGCAGAGCCGGCGCGAGACCAACGCGGCCGTCCAGCAGGAGTACGAGCAAGAGTTCGGCGAGCGACCCAGCGGGCTGGGTCAGATTGCATTGAACGTTGCCCTGGTCGTCATTGGGTTGGCGATGCTCGTAGTGGGCTCGCGCTGGCTGGTGGAGGGCGCCGTCGCCATCGCCCGCGCCATCGGTGTGAGCGAGCTGGTGATCGGGCTAACAATCGTCTCGGCCGGCACATCGCTGCCAGAAGTCGCGACCTCGGTCGCAGCGGCCATCAAAGGGGAGCGCGACATCGCCGTGGGCAACGCCGTTGGCAGCAACATCTTCAACCTGCTATCAGTGCTCGCCTTAACCGGCATCGTGGCGCCATCCGGCGTCGCTGTGGCGCCGGCAGCCTACAATTTTGACGTGTGGGTGATGTTGGCCGTGGCGATCGCATGCCTGCCGGTGTTCTTCACCGACAATGAGATCGCGCGGTGGGAAGGCTTGATGTTCGTCGGCTACTATGTGGCTTACCTCGCCTATCTGATCCTGGCCGCCACCCAGCACGACGCCTTGCCGATGTTCAGTAACGTGATGTTGTTGTTCGTCATCCCGCTGACGGTGCTCACGCTGGCCATCACCGTCCTTCGCGAGTTCCGCAGCCGCCGGCAACGTGCCACGGCGTAGCGCTGTGCGATTGGCAAACTCACGCACATCAACCTGAGACCAATGGACGACGCTCTCACCATACCGCTTCTGGCCTGTGCGGCCGGCGCCGGCCTGGCGGGACTGTTTACCGTCACCGCGGCGGGCAAGCGCATTTCCCCCCGCGCGATGGGCTGGCTGCTGGCCATCGCGCCGGTAGTGGGCTTCGGCATCTTGGTCGCTCAAGCGCCGAGCATACTGGCCGGCCAGACGCTGAGCTGGTCTGTGGCATGGGTTCCATCGCTTGGCCTGCGCTTCTCGCTCCTGCTGGACGGCCTGAGCCTGCTGTTCGCGTTGCTTGTGTCGGGCATCGGTGTGCTGGTGTTGATCTACTCCGGCTACTACTTCACCCCCGCACGCGACGAGGCAGGCTCGGAAGGCGCGACGCGCAACACAGACGCGCGCTTCTTCTTTTACCTGTTGTTGTTCATGACCAGCATGCTGGGGCTGGTGCTGGCCGGCGACGCGATCACACTGTTCGTATTCTGGGAAGGCACCAGCATCACCTCCTTTTTGCTGGTCGCTTACAAGTATAAGGACAAGGAAGCCCGCCGGGGGGCGTTCCGCGCCTTGTTCATCACCGGCGGCGGCGGCATTGCGTTGCTGGCCGGGCTGGTCTTCGCGGCCTCCATTGCGGGCAGCACGAGCTTCGCCGAAATCCTTCGCCAGGGCGACGCGCTGCGGGCCAGCGAGCTATACCCGGTTCTGTTCGGCTTGATCGCCCTGGGCGCGATGACCAAGAGCGCGCAGGCGCCGGCGCATTTCTGGCTACCCGGCGCGATGAGCGCGCCGGCGCCGGCGTCGGCCTACTTGCACTCGGCCACCATGGTAAAAGCCGGCGTGTATCTGCTGGCCCGGATGCACCCTGCACTCGGCGGCACCGACCTGTGGTTCTGGCTGCTGAGCGGGGTCGGCCTGGCCACTATGCTGATCGGCGCATACGTCGGGTTCAAGCAAAACGACCTGAAGGCGCTGTTGGCCTACTCCACCGTCAGCCAGCTTGGTGTGCTGGTCATGCTCATCGGCCAGGATACCGAGATCGCCTTCAAGGCGCTGGTGATCAGCATCCTGGCCCACGCGCTCTACAAGAGTGCGCTGTTCCTGGTCACCGGCATCGTGGATCACGAAACGGGCACGCGCGACCTGCGCGAGTTGGGCGGCATCTGGCGGGCGATGCCGGCCACGTTCGCTATTGCCACCATCGCCGCGCTCTCCATGGCCGGCCTGCCGCCGCTGTTCGGGTTCCTGGCCAAAGAGACGCTCCTGGCCACTGCGACGCACCCGAACGTGCCGGCCATCGTTGACGTGATCTTCCCCGCCGCTGCGGTGCTGGCCGGTGCGCTCATCCTGGCGCAGGCCGGCCTCATCATCTTCGAATCCTTTCTGGGCAAGCCCAAATCCGAACGACACCCACACGAAGCCCCTGTGCCGATGTGGCTGGTGCCGGCCATCCCGGCGGTCATCTCGCTGGCGATCGGGCTGCTCCCGGAGCCGGAAGCTCTGGCCACGTTGCTGGCACGCGCCGCCGCCGCAAGCTACGGCGCACCGGTGAAGGTATCGCTGGCACTGTGGACCGGCATCAACATCCCGCTGGCGCTGAGCGTCATCGCCATCGGCGTCGGAACGGCAATCCTGGCGCTGCGCAGCCGCCTGCGGCCACTGTTCACGACTCTCAGCGGCGCGCTCAGCCTGGCTCCCCTGTACGACGGCGCGCTCAAAGCAATTGACGGGTTGGCCTGGCTGGCGACGCGCGTGCAGAACGGCAAATTGCGCTTGTATCTGGCCATCATGTTCATCGCCACCGGCGTGATGATGGTCACCATCGGCCGCCTGAGCATCCCTCCGCTGCCGATGGCGGAGGTCGGCCAGCAACCCGCGCTGGCAGCGCTGCGCATTTTCTTGTTGCTGGTCATCGCCGTTGCCGCGTTGGCCAGCGCGCTGCTGAAGCGCGACCTGTTCGCCATCCTGGCCCTGGCCGCATCCGGGTTGAGCGTGGCGATGCTGATGATCCTGGAGCCGGCGCCAGATATCGCGCTGGTGCAGGTGGTCGTCGAAGCGCTGACCCTGGTAGTGTTGGTGCTCGCGCTCACGCGATTGCCGCGCGAGCAGCGCGAGCGCGCCTTCGAGTTCACCTTTCGCCAGTCCCACCCTGGGCTGGTGCGCGATGTGCTGATTGCGCTGGGCAGCGGGGCAGTCATGTTCGCCATCGTGCTCACCGCGCTGGTCACCCGCCCGCGCGAATCGCAGTTGACGCCGTTCTACGAGCAAAACGCCAAGCCGCTCACCAGCGCCAACGACATCGTCGGTGCAATCATCGTTGATTTTTCGCGGCTTCGACACGTTCGTGGAGATCGCCGTCTTCGCGACAGCCGGCCTGGCCATCTACACGTTGCTGCGCTATGCCTCGCGCAAAGCCGGCGACCGCGACGACGCCAGGACCCGGCCGGACAGGGACATGCTCCCCTTTCGCGGCATCGCCAGCCCGCTCACTTCGCCATTTGTGCAGGCGCTGGCCTTGCTGATCTTGCCGCTCACCCTGGTGCTGGCCATCGCACACATGTTGTATGGCCACGACCAGCCGGGGGATGGCTTCACCGCAGGGGTGATCGTCAGCCTGGGCGTGGCGACGTGGTATGTCGCATTTGGCTACGAGGAGACCAAGCGACGCCTGACGTGGCTGCAACCCGGCGGCTTCATCGGCGCCGGCTTGCTGCTGGCCATCGGGTCAGCCACCGTCGCTGCGCTGGTCAACGGGACGTTCTTCTCGCCGGTGGACTTCGGCAATCTGCTGGGCATCGGCTTCTTGCCGCGCGGCATGTACCTCAGCACGGCCACGCTGTTCGAACTGGCCATCTGCCTGACCGTCACCGGCAGCGCCGTGCTGATGCTCGACACGCTCGGCCATCCTGCAGATGCCGATCAAGAGACCGTCCGACAGATGGAAGAAATCGCCACCCTGCGCCAGCGCGGCGAAGTGACCCTCGACGAATTCAGTCCGGATGGCCCGCCGACAACTCGACAACCCGACCGACCTGATCAACCTGCCATGGAGATTTGACATGGACGTTTTGCTTGCCTTGACCATCAGCGCCGTATTCGCTATCGGTGTCTTTCAACTGCTGCGTCGCAATTTGATTCGCTCGGTCATTGGCCTGAGCATCATCTCGAACGCCATCAACCTGTTCTTGTTGGCCGCGGGCGTGTATCGCGGCGAGGTGGCTGCCTACGCCAACGCCGTCGGCCAGCGCAGCGACGCACTGCCCCAGGCGCTCATCCTCACCGCCATCGTCATCAACATGGGTGGGTTTGCCATGGTGTTGTCCATGCTATACGTGCTGTCGGTGCGCTACAAGACCAGCGACAGCGACGAGGTGAAGGGCCTCACCCATTGAGCCAGGGAGCGCACATGCCAACTGACATTCTGGTGCTATTGCCTGTGCTGGTTCCACCGACGGCAGCGGCAGTCGCTGTGTTGTTGCGCAGCCATCGAAGGGTGCAGGCCGCCTGGGCATTTGGGGCAATGCTCACTTCGTTCGTCTGCAGCAGCCTGCTGTTGTGGACGGTGTGGTCGAATGGCAGGCCGATCGTGTACCAGTTGGGCAACTGGCCAGCGCCCTTCGGCATCTCACTGGTGGGCGACTTGCTCTCGGCGACCATGGCTGTGATGTGCCAACTGGTGCTGGCAGGCGGGTTCTTGTATGCGCTGGGTTGCCGCGACCAGTGCGCACAATACCCGGCGTTCTATCCGCTCTTCCTGATGCTGGCCACCGGCTTGACCGGCGCGATGCTGACGGGCGACCTGTTCAACCTGTTCGTGTTTGCCGAGTTGCTGGTGTTCTCCGGGGCAGCGCTTACTGCCGTATCCGACGACAAATTCGGAACCGAGGCGGCCTACAAGTACTTCTACATCAGCTTCGTCGCATCCATCGCGCTGTTGCTGGCCAGCGGCAGTCTGTATGTATCGTATGGCACGCTGAACCTCGCCGACCTTGCCCAGCGCATTGCCGCGGATCCATCGCCACCGCTGGTGCTGCCAGCCATGGTGCTGCTGATCATCTTCTTCATGGTCAAAGGCGCCGTGATGCCTTTCCACTTCTGGCAGCCGGATTTTCACACCGCTGCCCCCACGCCGGTGCACGCCGTGCTGTCCTCGGTGGTGGTTAAGCTGGGCATCTACGGCTTCTTGCGCATGACCACGCTGCTGTTCGTCGAGCAGGCCGAAACCATCCGGGCCGTGCTGGTGGTCGTAGGCGCAGTGGGGGTGTGGTTCGGCGGCTTGGGCGCGGTAGGCACCTACGACGCCAAACGCATGCTCGCCTATTCCACCCTGGGTCAACTTGGCTTCATCCTGGTCGCCATCGGCTGGGGCACGCCGCTGGCGCTGGCCGCGGCTATCGTCTACGCCTTCAACCACAGCCTGCTCAAGGCGGCCATGCTGATGCTGGCCGGCAGCGTCGCCAGCCGCGCGCCGGTGAAGACGGCTGCTTTCGCGGCGATCACCGGTCTGGGCAAGAAGCTGCCGCTGGCGGGAGTGCTCTTCCTCTTGGGGGGCATGGGGTTGGCGGGCATTCCGCCGCTCAATGGCTTCGTCGGCAAGCTGATGTTGTTTAGCAGCGGCGTAGAAGCACAGGCGTATCTGCCTCTGGCAGCAATCGGCCTGGCAGGCATCGTTACGCTGGTGTATGTATTTCGCGCCTTCCAGCGCATCTGGTGGACGCCGCTGCCGGAAGACGTCAAGCCGAAGCCGTATGGCGATCGCCTGATTGCTCCGGCGTTGCTGATCGCGCTCAGCCTGGCTCTGGGAATATGGGCAGAGCCTTTGATCAACCTGGCACAGGCGACCGTGGCCTGGATGGCGACGCCAGAATGGTACGTGCGAGCCGTGCTCGGCGGTTAGGTTGAAGGGCACGCGGCGAACATCGCCCCGTGACTACTTTGTGTTCAAGGAGAGAAAGCGTATGGAACGGGTGTTGGAATTGGTTTTCGCTGTGGCATTGCTTGTGCACATCCTCCTGCTGGGCATCGCGGTGTGGCGCGTATTACGCGGCGAAAACGCGGTGGATCGCCTGTTGAGCGTGGAGCTGGTGAGCGTGCTGGCGCTGTGTGCGATGTTGCTGGTTACGCTGATCACCGGCCAGACCATCTATCTGGACGTGGCGCTGGCGCTGGCTGCGCTCGGCCTGATCGGCACGCTGGCGTTGGCAAAGTACCTGGCCGACCAGCGCATGTTCTGATGCAGATAGGGCTTCGGCGACTGATCGAACTGAACCATGGAAATCATCGGACAAACGCTGGCTCTCGTTCTGGTAGGAATCGGCACGTTCTTCTCCATCCTCGGCGTGCTGGGGCTGATGCGCCTGCCAGACGTTTACACGCGCCTGCATGCGGCCGGGAAGGTCGGCGTATTCGGCGCCGTATTCCTGGCCGGCGCCACCGCGCTGATCATCCCGTCGCTGTTCGGGAAAGCCGTGATATTGATGGTGCTGCTGGTCATTGCCGGACCGGTCGTTTCGCATGCGCTGGCGTCGGCCGCCTATCGCATGGGGATCGCAGTCAAGCGCGCCATACGAGACGATCTGGCCGACGAGCGCAAACGCCGACTGACCGTCAAAGACTCTACTACGAATCACCCGGTATAGTTGCATGATGCTTCCCCCTCCCATGCTCGCGTGCCTGGCCGGCGCCTTCGCCAGCGCGGCTTTCACCCTCGTTCCCGGCATCAAGCACGTCTCGTCGCGCGTGATGGGATGGCTGTTGGCCATCGCGCCCGTTGCCGCTTTCGTCGCCATCACCGCCCAGCTCTCGACCGTGGCCGATGGACAGGCGTTGACCTGGCAGATCCCGTGGCTGCCTGCATTCGGTATTGCGTTCGCCTTCTACCTCGATGGCTTGAGCGCTTTATTCGGACTGATCGTCACCGGCATCGGCGCGCTGGTGTTGATCTACTCCGGCTACTACCTCACCCCCGCACACGACGACGCAGATGCGAAAAGTGCAACACGCAACGCGGACGCGCGCTTCTTCCTCTACCTGCTGCTGTTCATGACCAGCATGCTCGGGCTGGTGCTGGCCGGCGACGTGATCACGCTGTTCGTGTTCTGGGAAGGCACCAGCGTCACCTCATTTTTGCTGATCGCCTACAAGACCAAGGATGAGGAAGCGCGCAGCGGGGCTTTCAAGGCGCTGTTCGTCACCGGTGGTGGCGGCATCGCGCTGCTGGCCGGCCTGTTGTTTGCCTCGGCCATCAGCGGCAGCACCGACCTGACGTCCATTCTGCGCAACGGTGAGGTGCTGCGCAATCACGCCTGGTATCCGGTCATGCTCGGGCTGATCGCGTTCGGCGCGTTCACCAAGAGCGCCCAGGCCCCTTTTCACTTCTGGTTGCCGAAAGCCATGACCGCGCCCACCCCGGCCAGCGCCTACCTGCACTCGGCCACCATGGTGAAGGCAGGCATTTACCTGATGGCGCGCCTGCACCCAGCCCTGGGCAACACCGAGATGTGGTTCTGGCTGCTGATCGTGACCGGCGGCGCTACTATGCTGATCGGCGCGCTCATCGGCCTGCGCCAAAGTGACTTGAAGGGCGTGTTGGCCTACTCGACCATCAGTCAGCTCGGCGTGCTGATGATGCTGATCGGCAAGGAAGCGCCGTCGGCGTTCAAGGCGCTGGCGATCGGCGTGCTGGCGCATGCGCTGTATAAGGGCGCGCTGTTTATGATCGTCGGCATCGTAGATCACAGCACAGGCACGCGCGACCTGCGCCGACTGGGCAACCTGTGGCGCATCATGCCGTGGACGTTCGCCGTGTGCGGCCTGGCGGCGCTGTCCATGGCCGGCCTGCCGCCGCTGTTCGGCTTCCTGGCCAAGGAAACCCTGCTGGCAGCCGAGATGGAGGCCGTATTGCCTCAATTGACGCGCATCGTGCTGCCGGCCATCACCGTGCTCACCGGCGCGTTGATGCTGGCCCAGGCCGCGACGCTGACGCTGGACACATTCGTAACCAGGCCGGGCACAGGCTGGCCGGCGTCACATCTCGACGATGGGCATGCCGAGGTCGGGCATGCTTCGCACGCCCACGAAGCACCGGCCGGCATGCTGCTCGGCCCGGCCGTGCTCGCCGCCCTATCGCTCATCATCAGCACGGCCCAGCCGGCGGCCATCGTCGCCCTGCTGGCCGGCGCCGCCACCGCCGCCTACGGCGCCAAAGTCAAAGTTTCCCTGGCTCTGTTCCATGGCATCAACCTGCCGTTGATCCTGAGCAGCACCGCCATCGCTCTGGGGGTTGTGCTGTTCACCGTGCGTCGCCCCATTCGCAGCATCCCCGGTGTGCCGGCGCTGAACATGAACCGGCTCTACGACGGCGTCCTGCGCAGCCTGGACCGCGCAGCGGACATCGTCACGCGCACGCAGGGCGGCCGCATCCGCATCTACCTGGCCGTGATCCTGAGCACCCTGTTCATGCTGGTCATCCTGTTCGGCAACCTGGGACGGATCTTCAGCGGCCCGGCGCTGCCGAACTTCGGCATGCGCCTGCTCGACGAACCGCTGAACACGGCAAGCGCGCTGCGCGCCTTCGGTTTGCTGCTTGCTGTTGCGGCGTCGTTCGTCTCCGTCATCATCCGGCGTGACCTGCTGGCCATCATCGCGCTTGGCTCATCGGGGCTGGCGATCGCAGTGGTGATCGCGCTCGAGCCGTCGCCGGATGTCGCGCTGGTGCAGGCCGTCGTGGAGGTGTTGACGCTGGTCGTGCTGGTGCTGGCGCTCTCGCGGCTGCCGCGCGCTCAACGCGAGCGGGCCGAGACGCTGAACGCAGGCGAGCGTGGGACGACCGCCCGTAACGCGCTGCTGGCCACCGCTGGCGGTCTGTTGGTGACGGTGCTGTGCCTGTATGCCTTCGCCTCGCGCCCGCGCACTTCCATCGTCACGCCGTTTTACGAAGAGAACGCCAAGCCACTCACCGGCGCAGCCGACATCGTCGGCGCCATCGTGGTGGACTTTCGCGGCTTCGATACGCTGATCGAGATCACCGTGTTCAGCATGGCCGGCATAGGCGTATTCTCCTTGCTGCGCCTTGCGATGAAAAGGCGCGAAACGGCCAGCCTGCCGACCGAGGGCGAGGTCGAGCTAAACGCAGCCGATCACAGACCGCTGCCGTTGTTGCCCAGCCTCACGGGCATTGACGGGGTGCGCACATCGCCTTTCATCCGCGCGTTGGCCTATGTGGCGCTGCCGCTGACATTCATGCTGGCAATCGTGCAGATGATCTATGGACACGACCAGCCCGGCGACGGCTTCACGGCCGGCGTCACGCTCAGCCTGGGCGTCGGATTCTGGTATGTCGTGTTCGGCTACGAACGCACCAAGCAGCGGCTGAGCCTGCTTCGACCGGGGCCGTTGATCGGCGTCGGCATCCTGCTTGCGCTGGTCGGCTCGGTAGCACCGCTGTTCCTAGGCGGGGGCTTCTTTTCGCCTTTCGACTTCGGCGCGGCCCTTAACCTGCCGTTGCCGAAGGGCTTCTATCTGAGTACGTCATTCGTGTTCGAGGTGGCGATCTGTCTGGCGGTGCTGGGCGCAGCGACGTTCATCATAGACACGCTCGGCCATCCCGAACGCGACCTGGAGTGACATCCCAACTCACCAACTGGCAATCTGCGATTATGGAAATTCTGAAAGCCCTCTCGATCGGCGCCCTATTCGGCATCGGACTGTATCAACTGCTGCGGCGCAACATCATTCGCTCGGCCATCGGACTGGCGATCACCTCAAACGCGGTGAACCTGTTTCTGCTGTCCGTCGGCGCATACGACGGCGTGGTCGAGGCCTATGCCAAAGCCATCGGTCAGCGCAGCGATGCGCTGCCGCAGGCGCTCATCCTCACCGCCATCGTCATCAGCCTGGGCGGCTTCGCCTTCGTGCTCTCGCTGCTCTACGTCATCTCGGCGCGCTATCGCACCGGCGACAACGATGAGGTGAAGGGGTTATCGCATTGAGGAGAAAGTGTGCATGACGCATTGCGCATCTTGCCAGCAGGCACTGCGCAAAGCGCAACGCGCCGTAACATCATGACTCTGCTCGCCATACTCCCCATCATCATCCCGTTGACCGGCGCGGCGATTGCCATGCTGCTGCGGCGCCGCTTTCAACTGCAGGCAGCCTGGGCATTCGGCACAATGTTGACGTCGTTTGCCGCGAGCGCCTATCTGTTGTGGGTGGTGTGGTCCACCGGCCGGCCGGTGGTGTATCAAATGGGCCGCTGGCCGGCGCCTTTCGGCATCACGATTGCGGCCGACCTGCTCTCGGCGATCATGGCGGCGATGGTGCAATTCGTGTTCGTCTTTGGCTTCCTCTATGCGCTGGGCGCCAAGGACAAAGCCGTGCGCCATTCCACCTTCTATCCGCTGTTCTTGTGTTTGGTCGCTGGCCTGACCGGCGGCATGCTCACCGGCGACATCTTCAACCTGTTCGTGATGATCGAGCTGGTCGTGATCAGCGGCACCGTGCTCACCGCCATCAGCGACGACCGCTACGGCCCCGAAGCCGCCTACAAATACTTTCTGATCAGCAGCGTCGCTACGTTCTGCCTGCTGTTTGGCATCGGCAGCCTGTATGTGAGCTACGGCACGTTGAACATGGCCGACCTGGCCGCCCGGATTGCCGCCGACCCGAACCAGACCCTGCTGCCGGTAGCGATCGTGCTGCTGGCCGTCACCTTCATGATCAAAAGCGCGGTGGTGCCTTTCCACTTCTGGCAGCCCGATTTTCACACTGCCTCGCCCACGCCGGTGTCGGCCATGTTGTCGTCGGTGGTGGTGAAGATCGGCGTGTATGGTTTCCTGCGCTTGACCACGCTGCTGGTTCCTCAGGCCGACTGGCTGCGAGCGCTGCTGGTCGTGCTGGGCATCGTCGGCATCATCTTCGGCGGGCTGGGCGCGGCCGGCACGCACAATGCCAAGCGCATGTTCGCCTACTCCACCCTCGCTCAGATTGGTTTCATCCACGTCGGCGTGGGTTGGGGCACGCCCCTCTCGCTGGCGGCGGCCATTCTGTTCACTTTCAACCATGCGCTTATCAAGAGCACCATGCTGATGTTGAGCGGCTATCTGGCCAGCCGCGCGCCAGTGAAGACAGCCTCGTTTAGCGTTATCCGCGGCACAGGAAAATATGCGCCGCTGGCCGGTGTGCTGTTCTTCATCGGCGGCATGGCCCTGGCCGGCATCCCACCCACCAACGGCTTCATCAGCAAACTCGCCCTGTTCCAGAGCGGGGTGCAAGCCGTTCAGGGCAGCGACTTCGCGGCGACGGCGACATACTGGGTGCCGCTGCTGTTGCTGGGGATCTCCAGCATCATCACGCTGGTGTATGTCTTCCGTGCTCTGATGAAGATCTGGTGGGAGCCATTCGCGCAAAAATCCCCAGAGGAGAAGATCAAGCCACACGGCGACAGCCTGCTTGCGCCAGGGTTGCTGATCGCGGTCTGTCTTGTTTTCGGCATCTGGGCGCAGCCGCTGCTGCAACTGACGCAAGACGCCAGCGCATGGATTCGTCAGCCCCAAGCTTACGTGCAGGCCGTGCTGGGAGAAGAAATGGGCTGGAAGAGGTAAATCCGCTACCGGATAACCTATGCAGGAGGATACATGCTTGCCTATCTGAGACTCGCTTTGATCTGTTGGTTGATCTACCTGGCCGTCACAGCCAACCTCGAGCCATCGAACCTCATCGTCGGGCTGCTCATCGGCCTCGCGATTGCGGCTATCCTCAAGCCGGTGAGCCAGCCACTATCGCTCGGCCGGCTGCCCGGAGCACTGTTCAACCTGGCCAGGTACACCGTCTGGCTGGGCATAGACATCATCCGCAACGGCGTCCGCGTGGCGCGCATCGTGCTCGATCCCAGGCTGCCGATCCGGCCGGGGATCATCGCCATCCCCTCCGGCATGAAGACCGAACTGGGCGTAGCGCTGAGCGCGCATGCCATCACCGTTACGCCCGGTGAACAGGTCGTCGAGATCGGCGACGACGGCACGATGTACACCCACTGCCTGGACGCCGTGAGCAGCGCCGCAGGTGCAGAGGAGGCACAGCGCAAGCGCCGTGCCATGCTCGAGAGCATCTTCGAGTGACCGGAGGGAGGATGCGAGACGTTTTCCTTTTCGTTACCGTTGCCTCGCTGGTCGTCCACGTGACAATGATCGCGGTGGCAGTGCAACGCGTATGGCGCGGCGAGACGGTCATGGATCGCATCGTCGCCTCGGACGTGATCGCCACGCTGGTGTTGGCCATCTTCGTGCTGCTGGCGCTGATTAACGACGATCCGCTCTACATGGACCTGGCGCTGGGCGCTTCGGTTATCAGCTACGTCGGCACGATCGCCCTGGCGCGCTACATCGCCAACCGGCAAATGTTCTGATCATCATGCTCGAAAACCTGGGATACCTGATCGCCACCCTGGCCGTCCTGGTCGGGACATTCTTTTCGTTCGTCGGCATCGTTGGGTTGGTGCGGCTGCCGGACGTCTATGCGCGCATGCACGCCACCGGCAAAGTCTCGACGTTCGGCGTCGTTTTGCTTACGGTGGCAGCGGTGTTCGTCACGCCGCTGGCCTGGAGCAAGGCGCTGGTGCTGATCGCGCTGTTGATCCTGGTCGGGCCGGTCGTCTCGCATGCCATCAGCTCGGCCTCCTACCGGCTCGGCTTACCGATGAAGCAAGCAGTGCGCGACGATCTGGCCGACAAGCGCGTCGAGCGCACACGCGTCGAGCGCACACACGTCGAGCGCACACACGTCGAGCGCACAATGGAGATGGAGCCACGCAGTGAGCACTGACGCATACAGGCAGCCTACTGCGCGCGATGGCAATCGTGGCGACGTTCAAGATGCGTTCGTCAACCTGAATGGCTTGCACCTCCACTGGTATGAGGCAGGCGAAAGCGGCAGCCCGGTCATCCTGTTGCACGGTGGAGGCGTGGATTCGGCGTGGTTGTCCTGGAAACTGACTTTGCCGGCGCTGGCCGAGGCCCATCGCACCATCGCCCCGGAGATGCCCGGCTACGGTCGGAGCGATCGGCCTGCCGACTTTCCGCACGCCGTAGATGCCTACGTCGAGGTCATGCGTCAACTGATGGATGCGCTGGACATCGAGCGGGCAAGCTTGTGTGGCGTATCGCTCGGCGGCGCAATTGCGATCGGGGTTGCGCTCGCTCATCCGCAACGGGTGAACAAACTCGTGCCCGTCGCCAGCTATGGCTTGCAGCGCACCGCGCCGGCGCACTTCTGGTCGTATCTCTTCGTTCGCTTGCCCGGCGTCATCCACGCAACCTATGCCCTGCTCCGACGCAATCGCCGTTGGGCGCGCGCGACGCTGCGTTCGATCTTCGCCGACCCAAATGCCATCACCGATGATCTCGCGGAAGATGTATTCGCCGAAATACGAAGACCGGACGCCGGCGCCGCGTTTGAGCAATTTCAAAAACACGAGGTCCTGCCGAGGCGCATGCGCACCATCTACATGGACCGCTTGGGCGAAATCGTTGCTCCCACCTTGTTCGTCCACGGAGAACGCGATCGCTTGGTGCCGGTTGCCTGCGCACGCGAGGCGCAGCAGCGCGCGCCCAACGCACAACTTCACGTGATGCACAATTGCGGTCACTGGCCGCAACGTGAACGGCCGGAAGAATTCAACGCCGTGATCACCCGCTTCCTCTATGACTGAGGCTTCCGCGCCCGGCGCCTACATGCGCGCCGAAATATTCGAGCAACCGGACGCGCTGCGGCGATTGACCGAGCGAGCCGGCGACGCGCTGGCGCCGGTCGCGCATCGGGCGCGCGAATGCCCATTCGCGGTGCTGGCTGCACGCGGCAGCAGCGACAACGCCTCCATCTACGGCAAGTATTTGCTCGAAGGGCGAGCGCGCATCCCCACCGCGCTGGCTGCGCCTTCGCTCTACACACTCTATGGCGCGCCGCCACGGCTGGCCGGCGGTCTAGTGATCGGCGTATCGCAGAGCGGCGCCGCAGCCGACGTGATCGCCGTGCTCGAAGAAGGGCGACGGCAGGGCGCCGTCACTTTAGCCATCACCAACACCGCCGAATCGGCTATCACGCACGCCGCCGAACACGTGCTGCTGCTGAACGCCGGCCCGGAGCGCGCCCTGGCGGCCACCAAAACGGTCACCGGCCAGTTTGCCGCCTACGCCTGGTTGGTCGCCGAGATGACAGGCGACGAACAGCTCAAGCGCCAATTGCGCCGCCTGCCCGACCATGTAAGCGATGTGTTGGCGTTGGAGCCGGCCATCGCCCGGCTCGACCAGGCTTTCCTTCAGGCTGAGCGCGTGGTCGTGATTGGGCGCGGCTATGCTTATGGCGCAGCGCACGAGCTGGCCCTCAAGTTGAAAGAAACGTGCTTCATCGGCGCACACGCCTACTCGGCTGCCGACTTCTTGCACGGCCCACTGGCTATGATTGAGCCCGGCTATCCAGTCATCGCGCTTCTCACCCACGACGAGACGTTGGAGATGACGGTGGAGGTGGTGCGGCGCGTGCTAGGGCGCGGAGGCCGGGTGCTATGCCTGGCGACGCAACCGGCGGTCGCCGCGTTGGCCGCACTGGATGCCCGGCCGGAGCTGACGACGCTATCCCTGGGCCGACCACCCAGCCTGCTCAGCCCCATCGCCTTCATCGTCGCTGGGCAATTGCTTGCTCTGCATCTGTCGGTGAAGTTGGGCCACAACCCGGACGTATCGCGCGGCATCACCAAGGTGACGGTGACGAAATAGCGCCCTCGCCCGAGGCTTTGCACTCCCCACCTTCACGGGTACGAGCTTCCCGGAAATGACGGGCAAAATCCGGAGCGATCGGCGCCCTACCTCAAGTGCCCTGCGGAGGCGGGCTAGAACGGCCCACCCGTCACGCGCAGCGGCCCGGCCGGGTCGCCGCCCACGTGCATCACCCCGTTGCTCGGACCACCCAACGCGCCGGAGGAGTCGGTGATCGTCGTGCCGCTCACCTCATCGAAGTGATATAGCGCTACAGTTTGCACGTCGGGCACGAAGGGGGCCGACGGGCGCGCGAAGTTGCCTCCATAGCGCAGGACGTTCGACAGGCGCAATTCGTCGAGGTAGCCGTTATAGGACGGATAGGCCTCGCCGGCATCGTGCTTCTCCGCGCCGATCACGAGGAACGGATCCTTGGGCGCCCCACTACGCCCATCGCGATAGCTGATGTCGCCGTTGGGCCCATCGGCCTGAGCTTGCAACTGGCCGTCCACGAACAGCCACAGATAACCATCGCTTCGTCTGCGTTGCACGGCGATGTGATGCCATTGCCCATCGGCCACGTTGGTCGTGCCACACAACGTGATGCCGCTCGAGCCGTTGTTCACGCCGAAAGCGATGCGACCGCTGGCGAGTGAGATGCCGTAGTCGCCGTAATCGCCGCTGCCATATACATCGCGGTCAATGATGATGTGGCCGTTGATCCAGTCATCGTTGGCCGTGCTACACACATGGCCGTTGTCGTTGTCGCCCAGGGAAGCGCGCATCCAGAATTCCAGTGTGAAGTCACTGGCACCAATGTCGGCGGGGCGCTGTGGGCCGTCAATGCGGATCTCGACGCGATCCTTGCCTGGCGCGCGCACGCCGTTGCCGTAGAAGCGCAGCGCACGGTTATCGCTCGGTGAAGGCAGCGTGGCCGTAGGCGTGGGGGTCGGTGTGGAGGTAGGCGAAGGAGATGGCGTCACAGTCGGCGCCGCAGTCGGCGTGGCGATGCTGCCCTTGGCCAACAGCGGCGCGAATGCGCGCGCCGGCGGCAATGTTGGCGTCAGCGACGGCGTCGGCGTGATCTGCACACTGGCTGTGGAAGACGCCCACGCTTTCGGCATCATCAGCACAAGCATCAACACCACAGCAGACACCGTGAACAAACCGACCGTTCCCCTGCGTATGACTTTGCCTCTCATCCTCACCCAACCTGCAACTTATAACCCGCCGCCCACGGCGCATGACCCTGCCGGTTGTAGAATCAACGCGCAAGCATGAACAAGGAATTCATCCCATCTTCGGCCATGGTCATCGTCGCCCATCCCGACGACATCGAATTCGGTTGCGCCGGCACCTGCGCCAAGTGGGCCAAGCACGGCGCGAAGGTCGTCTACGTCCTCGTCACCAGCGGCAACAGCGGCACGCACGACACAACCCACACGCGCGAAACAATCGCCGAGATACGCGAACGCGAACAACGCGCCGCTGCCGAGGTTTGCGGCGTGCGCGAAGTCGAGTTCCTGCGCTACAACGACGGCGAAGTCATGCCCACGCTGGAACTGCGCAAAGACCTGGTGCGCATGATCCGCAAACACAAGCCCGAAGTCGTGATTGCCATGAACCCCACGCGGATGTATAGCGGCAAAGAGTATATCAACCATCCCGATCACCGCGCCGTGGCGATTGCCACACTGGACGCCATCGCGCCGGTAGCTGCCATGCCGCTGATGTATCCCGAACTTGGCCCGGCCCACAAGGTGCGCGAAGTGTGGATCCAATGGGTGGACGATGCCGATACCTGGGTGGACATCAGCGACACGCTCGAGTTGAAGGTGCGCGCACTGTTACAACACAAAAGCCAGGTTGGGGAAGAGATAGCCCAGCGCGTCCGCGACTGGGCATTCGAAGAGGGCAAAGGGCTGGCGCCGGCTGAAGCATTCAAAGTGATCTTCCTGGAGAAACGCGGCGAACCGACCGAGGTCGGCAAGCCGCCCGAGAGCAAGGCGGAAGCAATGGCCGAAGCTTCGTAGGCACACGGCCACCCTGACTTTCATCGGGCATATGTCCTGCGATCCGCATGCGCTCATGGTTGTTTAAGCGCCAGCTCATTCGGACAAGTTGAATCTTCGGACATCGGCGTGGATTCGCCGAAGCCTTTCAAGCGAAAGGAGACCAAAGATGAAAGCCAGAGTTTCACGAGTGATCGCGATGTTCGCCCTGTTTGCCACGAGCGCTGCGCTCTCGCTGGCACCCACACAAACGGCCACGGCGAACATCACCCGCATACACATTTCTGCCTGTCCACAAGGCATTTCTGTCCAGGTCGTGGAGGAAGACCTGAGCCTGGGCGCCCCGCGCGTTAGCTTCAACATCTCGCCATCGGGGCCGGGAGGGGATGCTCGCCTGGTCGGCTCGACGACGAGCGATGTGCCGGGCGGCGTCGGCCGGCTGTTCGTCTACTGGAACGGCCTCGCGCTCACTCCGGGCGCAAAAGGCGAGGTGATCGCACGCGGCTCTCGCAACGAGAGCGTCGCTTCTTTCGTCGTAGATGCCGATTGTCCGCCGCTCGGTTCGATCCGCGGATCGGCATTCGAAGATTTGAACCGCAACGGGGTGCGCGATCCGGGTGAACCGGGCATCGGCACGGCATCATGGAAGGTGACGGCCGGCGGCGACTGGTTCATCTGTGGGTTCGTGGGCGGCGACAGCACTTTCGGCCCGACGGTGCTCCCCGGTACCTACACCATCATCCCGATTGCTCAACCGGGCTGGTTGGCGACCACGCCGCCTCGCACGGCGTTGGTGCGGCAGCTCGGCTTCGCCGCGCTGAACAACGATATCGGCTTCGTGCGCGCGCCAGGCTCGCGCGGAGACAATTGTGGCCAGTATGCGCCGGCGCCCACTCCCGTGCCACCACAGCCGCTGCCCCCTTCGGACGGCTTGGATGCCGCCGCGACGCTGGCCAGCTTCGGCTCGTTTAACACGCTGCTATCGGCAGCCGACATCGCCGGTGTGACCGGCATCTTAAGCGCGCCCGGTCCGTATACCTTCCTGACGCCGACGGATGTTGCCTTCGATCAAGTTCCACGCGCCACGCTCAACCGGCTGCTGAACAATCCATCGCGGTTAGCGGTCGCCTTGAGAAGCCACATCATCCCCGGCACACTTGATCTCGCCGGCATCGGCGCGCGCGGTCGGACCTTCCGCACGTTGAGTGGACGCACAGTCACACTGCGCACACAAAACGGCGTGCTGTATGCTAACAACGCTATCGTGGGCGAAATCGTCCCCGCCAGCAACGGCGCGGTCTTGGTCATAGACCGGGTGCTGTTCGTGAATTAGACGGCGGGTGCGTTCACAGCGAGGGGCAAGACCTGGGTGAGCACACGCATTGCCTTGCCTCCTCTATATGCAGCAGTGACCGCCTGGAAAGCGGCGTTCCCGGGATCGCCGGCATCTCTGCCGGCAATATGGGGTTGCCCCTGAGTAGCTAACACTTTCGCCAAGCGGGGGCGAGTTGGAATGGGCTGAGGCGCAAGGTCAAGACTGGCAGGGT
>JAIMBB010000034.1 GCA_023511655.1 Anaerolineae bacterium | reverse complement strand
GACGCCAACCAACACGCCGACACCAACGAGCACCCCTACCCCGACGCCAACCAACACGCCAACACCAACGAGCACCCCGACTCCGATGCCGACAGCAACAAATGTACCTACACCTACGGAGGCGCCGACACCAACTTCGACGCCCTCGTTACCGGTATCGAACCCGACTGCAACCTCAACACCCACCCCTGAACGGCCGTCAATTGGTGGTAGGGTTTATCTACCTTTGGTCAGCGTTCAGTCGCCTGGGCAATGAGTAGCCCACCATCGCACCGGGGATGTCCACGCCGGTCGCCGACACGCTACTGCGGAATTCCATGGTGTGGTTGACTTCGTTGACTGACAGGCCACGCTGTGGATCCTCGAACAAATCTAACTGCAACGATGCTGCCTACGGCGCGCACAGCGGCAACGCTGATCACGTTCAGCCCTATACACGGTGCGCGACAACCTCCACCGGATGCCAGGCGGGGCGGCCAGTGAAATGCCGTATCTGCTCCCGACAAGACGTGCCGGCTGCGACGATCAACGTGTGTTCATCGGCAGCGCGCACTGCCGGCAACAGCCTCAGCTCACCGATGCGCTGGGACAGGGCGTAGTGCTCGGCCTCATAGCCGAACGCCCCGGCCATGCCGCAACAAGTCGTATCCACTTCGGTCACAGCGTAACCGGCAGACGTTAAGAGCGCGCGCACACCTTCTGTTCCCCACAGCGCCTTTTGATGGCAGTGTCCGTGCAACAGGATTTTCTGGCCCGCCTGCGCGTCGGCCAACGGCGGCAGGTGCTCCGAGAGGAAGTCCTCCACCGACCTGGCTACGCGAGCCACGGCCTCGCTCGCCTCGCCGGGGAGCAGGTCGCGGTAGTCATCCTTCAACATACTCAGGCAGCTTGGCTCCAGGGCCAGAATGGGGATGCTGCGCTGGGCCAAAGGCGCGAGCTGTGCCAGGTTGAAGCGCGCCCATTCTCGCGCGGCCGCCGGCTGCCCCTGCGAGAGCAACGGCCGACCACAGCACTTCCACGGCGGCACGACCACCTCGCCGCCGGCAGCCTCCAGGACATGCACGGCAGCGACGGCCACCTGCGGATGGTTGTAGCGCGAGAAGGTATCCACGAACAGCGCCACCTGAAACCGGCTCGTGCGTCCCTGCGCGCGATGGTTGTGCCACCAACGATCGAAGGTCTGCGCCGCGAAAGCGGGCAGCGATCGCTCAGCCGCCAGCCCCAGCGCCCGCTTGAACCAGGTCTGGCCCAGCATCCAGTTCGACAAGGGCGCAAAGCTGGCGGCCAGCGGGCTGAATGCACCGATGTGCCCCAGCAGCCAGGCACGCAGCGGCACGCCGCGCGCGGCGTAGAAGTGGGCCAGGAATTCACTCTTGAGCTTGCTCATATCCACACCGGCGGCGCACTCGGTGGTGCATGCCTTGCAGCTCAGGCACAGGTCAAGCGCAGCCTTCACGTCGTCCAGAAGGAATTGAGAATTGAAAATTGAGAATTGAGAAAGGGGAGTTTTCTGAACTCTCATTTCTGCATTCTCAATTCGAGTGGGTTGGCGCAGAAACTCGCGCAGCAGATTCGCCCGCCCCCGCGTGCTGTGCATCTCTTCGCGTGTGGCACGATATGAGGGGCACATCACGCCGCCATCCAGCTTGCGACACACCCCGCTGCCGTTGCATTGCTCCACCATGCCGGCAAATGACCCATCCAGTCGGAAGGCCAGCGCCGTGCGCAGCGGACGCGTGGCATAGTCCGGCCCGTAGCGCAGGTGATCGTCCATCACCTGGGCGCGCACTTTCTTGCCGGGGTTCAGCAACCCACGCGGGTCAAAGGCATCTTTCAGCTCACAAAAGGCGCGGTAGACCTCGCCCCCGAACAAGGCTTCGTTCTGGTGCGAACGTTCGTAGCCATCGCCATGCTCGCCGCTCATCGCGCCGCCCAGCTCGCGGCACAGCTCCAGCGCCTGCCGGCCGATCTGCTGCATCTGGTGGACGCCCTCGGCCGTGCGCAGGTTCACCAACGGCCGCACGTGCAACACGCCGGCGCTGGCATGGGCGTAGAACGCGCCCTCGGTGCCGTTGGCGGCGAAGATCGCGTTCAGCCGCTCCACATATTCGGCCAACCGCTCCACCGGCACGGCCACATCCTCGATGATGCTGATCGGCTTGGCCGGGCTGCGGATGCTGGTGAGCACGTTCAGACCCATTTTGCGCACATACCACACGTCCGCCTGCGCACGAGACTCGAACAACGGGTTTAATGCGCAGGGCAACCGCTCGGCGGCAACCAGGCGTTGCAAGCGCGATACGCCATCGGCCACCTCGTCGCCGCTTTCGCCGTCGAACTCGACGACCAGCAGCCCCTCAGGCGTGCCCTGATCGGCCAGCCAGCCGAGCCGTCCCCGACACTCCGGCAGGTCGCGCGCCAGGCGGATGAACATGCCGCCGATCAGCTCGATGGCCGACGGCTGAGCGGTGAGCAGCGCCGGCACCGCGCGCATGGCCTCGACCAGCGATTCAAACGCGGTGATCACCAGCGCCGTTTGGCGCGGCCTGGGGAAGAGATGCAGCGCCGCTTCCACGACTATCCCCAGCGTGCCCTCTGCGCCGGCGAAGAGTGGGGCCAGATTGAAGCGGCTGACCTGCTGCAGATGGCGCTCCCGGTTGCTGCCCTGGCGCCTGGCGTTGGCCTCGGTCAGGCAAGCCGACGGATCGGCCGGGTCATAGGCCAGCATCTCGGCGATGAAGTCCAGGTTATAGCCGCTGGCGCGACGCCACACTTTAGGAAAATGGTGGCGAATGGCGTGCGCGTGACGTTCAGCGATCTGCGCAACCGCATTCGACAGAGCAGACGGGGAAGCAAGGGGAGGCGTAGCCCGGCTTTCCACCCTGCCCTCGTCCTGGTCGCGTTCGAGGGGGCCGAACTCCACCAAAGACCCATCGGCCAGCACGACCTTGACAGCGTCCACGTTGTCGGCGGTCATGCCATATCGGATGGAGTGCGCGCCGGTGGCGTTGGCGCCAATCACGCCGCCGATGGCCGCTCGCTCGGCGCTGGCCGGGTCGGGGCCAAATTGCAGGCCGTGCTGGGCCAGGCGCTTGTTGAGCTGGCCGAGCACCAGGCCGGGCTGGACGCGCGCGCGGCGGTTGGTCGCGTCCACGTCCAGCAGCGCATCCATGTATTTGGTGAAGTCCACGATCACGCCGGGGCCGATGGACGAACCGCACAGGCTGCTGCCGCCGCCGCGCGGGGTAATCGGCACGCCGTGCTCGGCGCACAGCGCGACCGTGGCGATCACGTCGTCAATCGTCTTTGGCAGCACCACGCCCAGCGGCATCATCTGGTAGTTGCTGGCGTCGGTGCTGTAGATCAGCCGGCTGGGTCGGTCGAAGCGCACTTCGCCGGCCACGTGGCGCGCAAGTTTCTGCGCGAGTGGATGTTCGCGGTCTGCGGACGACATCGCGCCGATTGTATGCGCAACGAGCTTCACACCGGCGTCTGCGCCGGCTGGCCGGCAGGCAGATCGCGCAGCGGGGTGTGCTCGCGGCGGCCCGATTCAACAATCGCGCGCGCCACGTCTACCGTGAGTAAGATCGCCAGGCCCACCACGAAGAAGATCACCACCGAGAGGATGGCCGGCCGCAGGTTGCCGACGACCTGATTAACGAAGCCGAACAGGAATGGCCCAAGCCACGAGGTGCCGCGCTCGCTGATCTCGTAGATCGAGAAGAACTCGGCCTCCTTGTCCTGGGGGATCATCTGGGCGAACATGCTGCGGCTGAGGGCCTGGCTGCCGCCCAGCACAGTGGCAATGAAGACGCCCAGAATCCAGAACTCCAGCTCGGCCTGGGGGATGCCCAAGGCGGACGGACCGTAATCGCGCATGCCCAGGAAGGCATAGATCACCACGCCGCTCCAGATCAACAGGCTAATGACCAGGGCGCGCTTGCTGCCAGCGCGGCCGGCCAGCCATCCGAAGAACAATGCACCGGCGAATGCGACGAACTGGATCATCAGGATCAGCAGCGTCAGCCGCTCGACCGGGATGCCCAGCCCGCCACGAATGATCGGCGCGGCAGCGAACAACGCCGAGACGCCAATCACCGTCTGGATGCCATCGTTGTAGATCAGATAGGCCAGCAGGAAGCGCGCGGTCTGCGGCAGGCTGCGCGACTTGCGCCACAGAAAGATGCCGATCATGATCAGCGGGCCGAGCACAGCAATGAAGATGACCTCCAGCGGCAGGCCAAGGAGGGCGATTAGCGGAAATAGCGCGAAGACGATAAGCGGCGAGAGCAGCAGATTGGCCACCGTGCGCGGCGGCGTCTCCATGGTCTCGCCGAGCTGCTCGAAAGCGACGCGCAGGATGCCTCGACCAGCGGGCAGCGGGCGGGCGCGATGCCTTGGGCGGAGCGTGGCCCACGTCCAAACCGACCAGCCCAGCCACCACACGCCGGCCGAAGCCAGATTGATGCGCACCGCCGTAGCACTATCCAGCCCAAGCTGCTCGCGCATCAGGAAGATGACCAGGTTGAGGACGAGCAACAACCCACCGCCCAGGTAGCCCATCGCCCAACCGAACGAGGACACGCGATCGCGTTGGTCTTCGCTGGCGATGTCGGGCAGGTAAGCGTTGTAGAACACAATGGCCGCACCGAAGGCCAGGTTGGCGATGATGAATAACAGGCCGCCCAGCGGCCACAGGCTGCCCTGCACGAAGAACAGCAGCGTCGTGGCCAGGCCGCCGATGATGGCGAAGAGCTGCAACATGGCCTTGCGGCGATGGGAGTAGTCGGCGATGGCGCCGAGGATGGGCAGGAAGCCAGCTTGCAAGACGACCGAGAAGGCGATGCAGTACGGCAGGAACGATTCCGGCGCCACCGGCAATCCGAAGAAGCGCGCCAGGCCATCGGGGCTGGCCTTGGCAGCCGCATCGGCCAGCGACGCCAGATACGGGCCCAGGAAGACAGTCCCGACGGTGGTGCTGAAGGCGCTGTTGGCCCAGTCATACATCGCCCAGCCCACAATTTCGCGCCGGCTGTTTACTGGTTGTTGCAGCATGAGATCGGCCATGGGAAACACCTCGCGAGGATCTACGCGCCGCAGAGTATGCAGACGATTGTGAAGGTGAGTTTAATGTGGGATGGCGCTTTACTGCTTCGCCGCTACCATGCCTGGCCCTCATGTATGCTGAAAAGAAACAAACCCAGCCGGGCGTCGGCTCACCACTGCCCCTCGAAACGCTCTTCGCTCCACACGCGGGCGATGTTGTGATAGCCGGCCTGCTCCCAGAAGCCAGGTCGGTCGGTGGGGGCGAACTCCAGCGCGCGCAGCCACTTGCCGCCTTTCCAAAAGTAACGCGTATCGGGGTCTTGGGCGTTATTCGGCGCCGCCCCCACCACCACGCGTAAGGGATAGCCGTGATCGGGGTCCAGCGGCCGGCCATCGTACTCCACGGCCAGCAGCGTGGTCGGCTTCATGAAGTGGGCCAGGTCAAGGTTGGTGGTGAAGCCATACTCGCAATGTTCGATCACGAAGCGGGCTGTGGGCTTGAGCTTGATGATGCCCTGCTCGATCAGGTCGGGCAGCCATACGCCCTTCCAGCGGGTGTCGAACTTGCTCCAACGGGTGACGCAATGGATGTCCATGGTCACCTCGCGCATGGGCAGCTTGAGGAATTCTTCCCAGGTCCACTGCTTGGGCTCCTCGACCTCGCCATAGATTCGGAAGTTCCACTGGCTCATGTCGTAGCGCGGCACCGGGCCGTAGTGCAACACGGGAAACTTCTCGGTCAGTGACTGGCCGGGGGGCAGCCGCCCCGACATCTTGATGGCATCCTCACGCGCTTTGCGCGGGTTGAACAAATTCATAGTCCTCCTCTCATCCCTATCCTGAAGATCTGCGAGTGTCTACGGCGAAAATCTACCCCGAGCATACCCGATGGCGCGTCGGTCATTGCGACCGTTTGAGGGTCGGCTTCGCTGCCTCGTCGCGCTCCCGAACCGGCTGCGGGCCGGGCCGCGCGGCGGGCGGCTGCTCCGGGGTGGGCGAAAGGGTCAACTCATCCGGCACCGGCATCTCCTCCGGCAGGCCTTCGGCTCTGCGACGCCGCGGCAGATAGAAGTCGAAGACGAGCGCGTATACCGCGCCGATGAACGGCACACCAAAGATCACCCCCCAGAAGCCGAGCAACTGCACCCCCACGCTGATCGCCAGCAGCGCCATCAGGCCGGGCACACCGACCATGTTCTTCAGCAGCCGGGGCATGATCCCATAGGCGACGAACTGGTCAAAGGCCAGCATGAGCAACACGACCGGCAGCGCCGCGTTCGAGTTGACGATCAACGTGACGATCACGGCGAAGCCGATGCCGATCGGCCCGCCGATCAGCGGCACGAACGAGGACAGCGCAAACACGATGGCTACCACCACGCCGAATTTGACCTGAAACAGGCCGAAGACGACGAGCGTGAAGACGCCGCGCAACACCGCGCCGATGAACTGGCCACGCAGATAACCGCTGAACGCGCGATCCACCGCCGTCAACATCGCCCGCGCGGTCTCGTGCGTGCGCCTCGGCAACACCATGAAAAGCTGACGAATCAGCAGCCGATCCTCAACCACGATGTACAGGCTGAGGATGAGCACGAGAAACACCTGGCCGATGAATCCGGCAGTGAAAGCGGCCACGCTGAGCACCTGGGTTGCGGCAATGGTCGCGCCCTGGGCCACTGCGCCTGGAATGTCCTGGCTGGCGACGAATTGTTCCAACGCATCCGGATTCAGCCCAAAGCGAGTCGCAAAGCCTGACCAAAGCTCGGCGAACCGTTCAGGGAGAGTCGCCGCGAAGCCAGGGATGCGGTTGATCAGGTCGGCAGCCTGCGGGATGATCGTCGCGGTGGCGATGGTGGCTCCGCCGATCAAGAGGATTAACAGGGCCACGTAGGCGACGGCTACCGCGACCGGCATCGGCAACCGGATGAGCCGCAGCTTCTCGGCGGGGAAGGAAGGGTATTGCTGCTGCACCCAGGCGATCGCCGCTTCCGGGACGATGCCGCTTTGCAGATGCACGATGAGGGGCTTGATCAGAAAGGCCACGAACCAGGCCGCGACCAGCGTGGAGATGACGCCACCGATGAACTGCCCGAACGTCCACACACGTTCGACGATGAACAGCAGCAGCGCGATGATCGAAAGGATCAGCGCAATTCGAATGAGGCGAGAGTGTCCCATGATGCCATCAGGCGGCCGTGCCCCTCAACAAGGCCAGCTCCGAGCTGAAGCCCGGCCCCAGTGCGCCCATCAGCGCATATTGGCCCGGCTGAATGAGACGAGCCTGCAGCGCGCGTTCCAGCACAAACAATACCGTCGGCGAACTCATGTTGCCACAATCGCGCAACACTTGGCTTGACGATTGCAAGGCGATTTCATCCAACCCAAATGCCTCGCGATACGCCTCGATCACGCGTGCGCCACCCGGGTGCAGCACGTAATGCGACAGGTCCGGCAAGCCGAGCCGGCATTCCTCCAGGAACGCCTCGACCACCGGCCGCATGTCGCGCGCGATGCGGGCAGGGATCTCTGGCGCAAAGATCACTGACAGGCCGGTATCCACGACGTCCCATCCCATCACATGTTCGGAGTTGGGGAAGATGTAGGAATGCGAGGCAACATACTGTAGAAGCGTGCCACCGTGCGGGGCGCTGCGGCGCGCCCATTCTGGCCCGCCGACGACGACCGCGGCTGCCCCATCGGCAAAGATCGCCGTAGCCACGAAGTTCTTCTTGGAGAAGTCGTGAAACTGGAAGGTGATGCTGCACGTCTCGACCGAGACCAACAGCGCCAGCTTGTCGGGGAAGGCGCGCACGAATTCGGCCGCGCGGGCCAACCCGGCCACGCCCCCTGCACAGCCCAACCCCCACACCGGCAGGCGCTTGGTCGTCGGGCGCATGCCCAACCCGGCGATCAACCGGGCATCCATGCTGGGCGTGGCCAGGCCGGTGGTAGAGACGAAGACGACGAAATCCACGTCGGCCGGCGACGCATGCGCGCGGTCGAGGGCCCGACGCGCTGCGGCGATGCTCAATGCCTCGGCGCTGGAGATGTAGAGATCGTTGCGCTCTTTCAGATTATGATGAGGGTTGGAGAACCACGCCAGCGGGACGACAAAGTGACGCCTGGCGATACGCGTGTTGGCGAAGACGCTCATCAATTGTCCGTGGCGCGCGAGCTTACCTTCGAAGTGGTGCAGCGAAAACGCCGCCGCTTCCTCCTGCGATACTACGTGCTCCGGCAGTTCTGTGCCGACCGACAGGATATAGCTCATGGCCACGTGATTCGATGACCGACCGCCGGTTCCCACTCAGCCATCCTCCGACTCAAACCCGCGATCTAAAATCCTCATGCCGCCTTCAACTTCACCACCGTCACGCCATCGCCGCCCTCGCCGTCCAGGCCGGTCTCGAATGATTGAACGGCCGGGTCGTTCCTGATCGCGTCGCGAATGGCGCGTCGCAAAGCCCCTGTGCCCTTGCCGTGAATGAGGCGCACGAAAGGCAATCCGGCGCGCGATGCACGATCCAGATAATCGCGAACGCGCGCCACACCTTCGTCGGTGGTCAAACCGCGCAAATCCAGCTCCAGCGGTGGCGCGGGAGGGCGGGCCAGCGCGAGCCCATACTCCGCTTCGCGCTCTGCCGTTTTGCGCGCCGGCCCGCGCACCTGCTCCAATTCGCCCAGCTTCACGCGCATGCGCAGGCGGCCGATTTGCACATCGGCCTCGTCGCCGGCGATCGCGCTGACTTCTGCCATCGCGCCGAGCGATTTCACCTGCACTGTATCGCCGACCTGGATGGTGCGTTTGCGCTGCGGCTCGGCGGCGACGGGCTCCAACCGGGAGGCGACGGCGGCTTCGACCAGCCGCTCGACCTCTTGCTCGATGCGCTTGGCTTCGTCGAGCGTGCCCCCGGCCGCAACGATGCGATTGCGCAGCCGGCGCACCTCGGCCCGCAGCTGTTCGGTCTCGCGCAGCGCGTCCTCGCGCGCCTGCTGCAGCAAAGCCTTGCGTTCATCTTCGATGGCATTCAGCCGGCTGCGAATGCGCTCGGCATTGGCCTCGGCTTCGCGCTGCGACCTGAGCGCGGCGTCGCGCGCGCGCTCGGCTTGCTGTTGCAGCCGCGCGATCTCGGCCAGCATGTCCTCGACCCGCGCAACGTTGCGATCCATGTAGTCCTTCGCCGTGGCGATGATTTCGTCGGGAATGCCCAATCGTTGCGCGATGGCGAAGGCATTGGAGCGACCGGGCAGGCCGACGGTGAGCTTGTAGAGCGGTTGCAGCGTTTCGTAGTCGAAAGCGACGTTGGCGTTGGCCGCGCCTGGGGTCAACGACGCCCATGCCTTCAATTCTGGGTAATGCGTGGCGACGACGCAGATGGCGCCGGCGCGCAACAGATATTCCAACAGCGCCCGCGCCAGCGCAGCGCCTTCGGCCGGATCGGTGCCGGCGCCCAGCTCATCCAACAACACCAACGAACGCTCATTCACTCTTTCGAGGAACGAGCGAAGGTTGGTCATGTGCGCGCTGAAGGTGGAAAGGCTCTGTTCGATGGATTGTTCGTCGCCAATGTCGGCATACACCGCCTCGAAAACGGGCAGCGACGCGCCGGAGCAGGGGATGTGCAGCCCGCACTGCGCCATCAGCACCAGCAGGCCGACCGTCTTGAGGGCGACAGTCTTGCCGCCGGTATTCGGCCCGGTAATGACCAGCGCACGGATGCCATCCAGGGCCACGTCTATCGGCACAACTCTGGCCGGATCGAGCAAGGGATGCCGCGCCTGTTGCAGGCTGAGCGCAGGCGATGGCGTGTCTCGCCCGGCATCCTCCGCGTGCGACACGATCTGCGGCTCTACTGAGCGCGTGGCTTCGGCATACTTGGCTTTGGCCAGCGCCAGGTCGAAGCGGGCAATCGCCTCGACCGTGCGCACAATGCTGTCGGCCTCCACGCCGACCAGGCCGGAGAGAGCCGTCAACACCCGACGCACCTCGCGTTCCTCGGCCAGTTGCAGCTCGCGCCATTCGTTGTTGAGTTCCAGCGTCGCCAGAGGTTCGATGAACAACGTCATCCCGCTGGCGCTCTGGTCATGCACCACGCCGGGGATGCGCCCCTTGAAATCGGATTTGACCGGGATGACGTAGCGACCGCCGCGTTGAGTGACGAGCGCCTCCTGCAAGTAAGGGGCGTTGCTCGCGTCGCTCACCATGCGCTGCAGTTTGGCCAGCAGGCGATCGTGCACCACGCGCACTTCGCGGCGGATGGCCGCCAGCTCCGGCGAGGCCGTGTCGCGCACCTCGCCGCTGTCATCAATGCAGCGGTTGATTTCGGCGACGAGCGCGCCGCTTGGCTCGATGGCGTTGGTGATGGTCGTCAGGTGTGGATAGATCGCACCGAAGCGCGATAGCGCGCGCTGGATGTTGCGTCCGCTCAGCAAGGTATCGCGGATCGCCAGCAGGGTCTGCGGCTCCAGCACGCCGCCGCGCTCCGCCAGCCGCACCGCCTCGCGCACGTCGCGCGCGCCGCCGACGGTAAGCTGATCGTTCTTGTTCAGCGCCTCGCGCGCCTCACGCGTCTCGGCCAGCCGGCGCCTCACCTCGCCCGGCTCCGTCGCGGGTTCCAGGGCATGCGCCAGGGCAGCGCTGGCCGAAAACGAACAGCAGCCCGCCAGCCGGTCGAGGATCTTTGGCAGTTCGAGCGTATGGAGGTGCTTGGCGATCACGCGTGGATTGTAGCATTCGCCAGGTGCAGGTCAGGTTGGAGATTCCGGAGCAGGCGTGTGTCTACGACGGCGCAGACTTACGCGCAGCCAGCCGTGCCGCGGCCAGGTCCCACAAGGCATGGCCGACGCTTTTGAAGACGATGGGCGAGCCCGGCGCGGCCGGGGCCGGCGCGACCGGGGGAGGTTCGGTCGTCTGGATCGCCTCCAGCGGCGTCACACGCGACCAGTCCACGTCAGCCTGGATCAAATCGCCCGCTTCGGCCTGTGCGCCTTCCAGCGTATCCACGAAGACCTGCGCACGGCGCACCAGGCTGGCCGGCAACTCAGCCATCTCGTGCGAGTAAGCGCCCACGGCGACGATCAGGGCACCCTCGCGCACGCGGTCGTCGAGCACGGGCTGCCGGCTGGTGGTGGCCGTCACAACGATGCCGCAGGTCGGCAGCACGTCGTTGACGATCCCGATCGCCTGAGCGTTGATGCCCTGCATGCGCGCTTCGTGCGCCAGGGCTTCGGCGTCGCCGAAGGTGCGCGAGAAGACGAACGCATCACATGCCGGCAGCCACTGTCCGAACGCTTCTAAATGCGCCCGGCCCTGCACCCCGGCGCCGATGATGAGCAACGGGCCGCGTTTTGCCTCTTCGCCGGCGAGCATCTGGGCCGCGAGCAACGAGAGCGCAGCCGTGCGCCTGGCCGTCACCGCCCGGCCGTCGAGGAGCAGCAGGCGCTCACCGGTGTGCGCGTCCATCACGATGACCTCGCCGTGAATGCTGGGCAGGCCGCGCGCAGCGTTGTGCGGATGCACGGTGACGAGCTTGGTGATGGCGATGTCGCGGTCGGCAGCAGGCATGGCGAGCAACACACCGCCATCGCCGAGCGGCAATACCAGCCGTTGAGGGGCAACAGCGATGCCGGCGCGCTTGTCGTGCAGCACGGCGCGCAACTCGTCGGCCAATTCGCGGTAAGGCAGGAGCTGGTGAGTGGTCGTCCAGTCGAAGATGCGCACGTTGGAATTTTACGCGCCCATGGCTCGGTCGAGATAAAATCGCATCCATGGCACCACCGATCAGCCCCGAACTGCTGGAGATTCTGCGCTGTCCGTATTGCGTCAGCACCTCCACGCGCCAGCCTGGCGAAGACCCCGGCCGGCTCATCCTCTACAAGGATTGTTGGTTGATCGAGCCGGTCTACGGCCGCAAATATCCGATCAAAGACGGCATCCCCATCATGCTGATCGAAGAAGGCGAGAAGTGGATGAACGTCAAACCAGAGGACTTGCCCGTGCCCCCGCCGGCCGATTGACGCCCGTCGGCCGCGATCGCGCTGCGCCATGCGTTTGCTCAAGGTCTTGACCGTCCTCCTGGCTACCAGCAGCGTGATCGCGCTCGTCCTCGCCTCGCGCACAACGCCGCGCCCGTTGACCGCCATCTCGGCTGTGCAGCCGGCCATGAACTTCGGCTACGTGCGCGTCGAGGGCGTGGTGACGGCCTACCCCACCTTCTCCGAAAAGGACAAGTTCCTGTCGTTTCGGGTGTGGGATACCACCGGCGAGCTGCGCATCACGGCCTATCGCGCCGTGGTCGAACGCCTGCTGACCGCGCGGCGCATCCCCATGCCAGGCGACCGCGTCGGCGTCGAGGGCACCCTGCGCATCCGCGACGACGAGCCTGCGCTCATCCTGAACGCCGCCGAAGCGCTTTCGATCGAGACGCCGCCGGCGACGCCGATTGACCTCGCGGCGCTGGAAGCGATGGCGCTGGGCGCACGCATACGCACCACCGGCCAGGTGCGCCGCATCCGCAGCGTCGGCGATGCGCTGCGCGTGATCTCCATCCGCAACGGCGACGCGACTGCTGACGTATTGATCTCGTCAGGCCTGCCCACGCTCGTCGCCTCGCCTGTGCCTGCCGTGGGCGAGTGGATCGAGGTGACCGGCGCAGTAGGAGAGTATCGCGGCGCCAAACAAGTGTTGTCGTCGCAAGTGAGCGCTATCGAAGCGCCGGCCGGGCACTTCTATCTCATCGCCGAACTCAACGGCAGCCTGCTCGGCCGCTGGATCGGCGTGGAGGGCGCGGTGAGCGATCTTCGCCCATTCAAACAGGGCATGCGCGTGGACGTGACCGATGGGTCGGGCGCGACGATCACAGCGGTGATGTTCGATTCGGTGTGGCAGGCATTGCCCTTCTCGACAACCCTGAGCGTGGACGATCGCATCCGGGTGGAAGGCGAACTGGGCGAATATCGCGGGCGCATTGAGCTGTTGCCGCAACTGGCCGCCGACGTCAGGTTGATCCGCAATCCATAGCCGGCCCCCGGCCGATGGGCAACTCAATCTACCAGCAGCAACTCGACGGCGTTGATCTGCGCGCGCACAGCGTGTCCTTCGGCGTAGATTTTGATGGACTCGATCGTTTGTACGTTGGGCAGGTAGGGCAACAGATTCTCCGTCTCCCAACGCATGCGCTGACCCAGCGGCATCTTGACGTGTTTGCGTTGTGGGTTGGTCAGGATCGTGTCCGGCAAGACCGCCGCTCCGGCCATGATCTGTGGCGTGCCGCTGGCATAGAAGCCCTGGATCCACTCGCGGACACCCTCTTTCATATCGCGCCAGGTGATCGAGACGAAGAGTGGGCATTCGCTACCGACGCTGGCACATACCGGCAACTCCTGGAAGAGGATGGCGAAGTCCAACACCAGGCGCAGATCGCGCGCGCCATCCACCCGCGCATCGAGCGATTGAACGACGCCGGTGCGACCCCAGCCCAATCCGTCCCCCATGCGTTCGAGCAATAGCGCACGCGTCGCGCCTTCTTCGACGATCCTGGCTGTTCCGACCGGCGCGCCTTCCTGCGCCGTGAGCGCTTCCACCTGCCAGACCGGCTGCAGCGCGGCCTTGAACCTGCCGTTGCGAATGAGGTTGCGCGGCGGCGGCAATGCACCCGCTGCGCTCGATGCCGTCACAACCGTGCGCTGGCCGGAGAGCAGGTTGAGTGACATCTCGCCGTTGCGCGTGGTGGCGATGATGTTGCCCTCTATCACATGCAACTGGAGCGCGTCGCCCACCCGCTCGAACGAGTACGTACCCGGCGCGGTGGTCAACGCCGAGGCGTGATCGCTTACGACGCGCAGGGTGAACTTGCGACCGGCCTCGTGTGCGACGACCTGGATTCGGCCGCCGGTCAACCGGAGGACGTACTCATCGCCCAGAGCGCTGGCGCTGAAGCGGGGGAGCCGGGCCCGCTCGATCCGCAGCCGCGCATTCGCATATAGCTGCACGGTCAACACGGGGGCAGGAGGTTCCGATGTGCTATCCATCAGCGTGAGCAGGCCGGCCGAGTCGGCGCTGAGGGCGATCGAACTGCCTTCGCCGATGTCGTATCCATCCAACGACACCACGCTTGGAGGATCGCGGTCGGTTTGCGTCGGTCGCCACACGCTCATCTGACCGGCCTGCAGCTTGACGTTGATGCCGGCCTCGACGGTGGCAGTGTTATAGAAGGCCAGCACCGCCGTGGGCACGCCGACGGCCAACGCGCAACAGACAAACAACGACGCGAACAAAATCGTCCACGCCAAGCGCTCAGGAGAACGTCTCACCGGATTCAGGATACCGCGTTCAGAACCGAGAAATGCACGCCTGCCCTACGGCATTTCCGCACTCGCATTTCTCTGTGATCCTATTCCCACGTCTTGCGCAGGCTCCAGCGCCAATGCGACGCGCGACCGTGATCGGTGCGCTCGATGCGCTCGGCAGCCTCGCGTCCCTGTCGGTGAGCGATCAAAGTAGCCGCGATCGCCGCCACGTCGCTGTGGGCCTGGGACTGCTCCTCGATCTCGAAGCGATCCTCGACGAAGCGCGTATCGAACTGGCCGGCCTGGAAGCGCGTGGAGCGGAAGAGCTGTTGGTGGAACGGCACGTTGGTCTTCACGCCCATGATGCGGAATTCGCTTAACGCGCGCTTCATGCGCAGGATGGCTTCAGCGCGCGTGTCGCCCCAGCAAATCAGCTTGGCGATCATCGAGTCGTAATACGGCGTGATCTCGTAGCCTTCGTATACGCCGCTCTCCACGCGCACGCCGGGGCCGGTGGGGAAGTTGATGCGCTTCACCAGGCCGGTGCTGGGCATGAAGTTGGCGAACGGATCCTCCGCATTGATGCGGCATTCGATGGCCCAGCCGGTCATCTTGATGTTCTTTTGCTTGTAGCGCAACGGCCGCCCCCGCGCGATGCGAATCTGCTCCTTGACGATGTCCACGCCCGTCACGCGCTCGGTGATGGGATGCTCCACCTGCAAGCGCGTGTTCATCTCCATGAAGTAATAGTTGCCGTGCTTGTCGAGCAGGCATTCAATTGTGCCGGCATTGACGTAGTTCACCGCCTCCGCTGCGCGCACGGCCATCTCCCCCATCTTGGCGCGCAATTCCGGGTTCATAGCTGGCGATGGACATTCTTCCACCAGCTTCTGGCGGCGCCGTTGCAGGCTGCATTCGCGTTCGCCCAGGTGGATGATGTTCCCGTGATGATCGCCCAGCAACTGGAATTCGATATGCCGTGCGCCTTCGACCAGCTTCTCCAGATAGACCGAGCCATCGCCGAAGGCCGATTCCGCTTCGCGCCGGGCGCTGGCCAACAAGGCCGGCATTTCCTCCAGGTTGTGCACTTCGCGCTGGCCCTTGCCCCCGCCGCCCGCGCTGGCCTTGATCAGCAAGGGGAAGCCGATCTTCGGCGCGATGTTCAGCAACTCCTCGTCGCTCAAATCGGCTTCGCCTTCGGTGCCGGGGATGACAGCGACGCCGGCGCGCTGCACCGTCGCGCGCGCCACGGCCTTATCGCCCATCTTGGCGATGGCGCTGGGCGACGGGCCGATGAAGACGATGCCCTCGTCCGCGCACGCCTGCGCAAAGTCTTCGCGCTCGGCCAAAAAGCCATAGCCCGGATGAATCGCGTCAGCTTCGGCTTTCTTGGCCACCTCCATGATCTTGTCAATGCGCAGATACGAGTCGCGCGACGGCGGCGGCCCGATGTGATAGGCCTCGTCGGCGAAACGCACATGCAGCGCACTGCGATCCACGTCGGAGTAGACAGCGACCGTGCCGATACCCAGCTCGTGGCAGGCGCGAATGATGCGCACGGCGATCTCACCACGGTTGGCGATCAGAACTTTCTTGAACATGGGATGCCATATGTTACACCGGCGCATGCTCTGCTCTCATCCCTGCGTTGTCGCCGGTCGCCGATGGACGATTTGCCTGTGCAAATCGGCGCTTCGCGGTTTAATAGGCAGCCTATGAGGCTGAGAATCGCTGTCCTTCCGGGCGATGGCATCGGGCCAGAAGTGTGCGCCGAGGCCATCGCTGTGCTTCAGGCGCTGAACCTCGACCTGGAGTTGCATACCGCGCTGGTGGGCGGCTGTGCGATTGATGCGTTGGGCACTGCCCTGCCCGACGAGGCGTTGCACATGGCCCAGGACGCCGACGCAGTACTGTTCGGCGCAGTCGGCATGGCCAAGTTCGACCGGGACCCGACGGCCAGGGTGCGACCGGAACAAGCCATCCTCGGCCTGCGCAAGGGCCTCGGCTTGTTCGCCAACCTGCGGCCGGTGAAGGCCTACGACGCGCTGCTGGACGCTTCGACGCTGAAGCCCGACGTGGTGCGCAGCGTAGATCTTATCATCCTGCGCGAGCTAACCGGCGGCGCATACTTTGGTAAACCACAGGGCCTGTCCGGCGATGCCCCGCACCGCCAGGCTGTGGACACCACGTTCTACACTGAAGAGGAAGTGCGTCGGCTGATGATCATGGCCTTCGAGCTGGCCCGCGGGCGCAAAAAGAAGGTCACCCAGGCCGATAAAGCCAACGTCATGGCCACCGGCCGCCTGTGGCGACAGGTCGCCCACGAGATCGCCGAGGAATACCCGGATGTCGAATACGAGGACATGTTCGCCGACGCCTGCGCTATGCACCTGCTGCGCAACCCGCGCCACTTCGACATTATCGCCACCGAGAACCTGTTCGGCGATATTTTGAGCGATGAGGCTTCCATGTTGACCGGCTCGATGGGTATGTTGCCCAGCGCCTCGCTGGGCGACGCGCTGAACCGACACGGCTACCGGCGTGGGTTGTACGAACCGATCCACGGCGCGGCGCACGACATCGCCGGCCAGGGCGTGGCCAATCCGCTGGCGATGATCCTGAGCGCAGCGATGATGTTGCGCTGGTCATTCGGCCTGCACGCCGAGGCCGATCGTATCGAACGCGCAGTGGATAAGGTTTTGAAAGACGGCCTGCGCTGCGGCGACATCCGCCAACCCGGCACCACCGTGCTCGGCACCCGCGCCATGGGCCAGGCAGTGATCGAGCGGCTGTGAACCAAACGTTCTAGAATCGCCCTATGCGATCGCCGTTTCCGGGGATGGACCCTTACCTGGAGCACCCGGCCCTGTGGCCGGATGTGCACAACCGACTGATTGCGGCCATCGCAGACGCAATCACACCGCTGGTCGCCCCGCGCTACTACGTCGGCCTGGAACGGCGCACCTACCGGCTCGGCCTCGATGACCTGGTCTTCGTCGGCTGGCCGGACGTCGCCGTGTTGACCGGACAGGCGCGCCTGGCCGAACCCGAAGCGCCGGCCTACGAAATCGCCGCAGGCCGCCCACCCAGCCCGCTGTGGGTCGAGCTGCCGATGGTGGACGAGGTGAGCGAGAGCTTCCTGGAAGTCCGCATTGTTCCAGGCGGCAGGGTGATCACCGTGCTGGAGCTGCTTTCACCTGCCAACAAGCTGCATCCCAAGGGACGCCAGCAATACGAGGACAAGCGCGCCGCCATCCTCGATTCGCGCACCAGCCTGGTCGAGGTGGACTTGATGCGCGCTGGCGAGCCAATGCCGATGCGCGCCCCGGCAATGCCCGGCGACTACCGCATCCTGGTCAGCCGGAGCTGGCAACGGCCGCGCGCCCAGTTGTTCCACTTCGGCCTGCGCGAGCCGATCCCGCGCGTTTCCATCCCGCTCCAGCGCGGCGAGGACGAGCCGGAGCTGGACCTGAACGCCGTGCTGCACGCTCTGTATGCGCGGGCGCGCTACGACCTGGTGCTGGACTATGGCCGGCCGCCCGACCCGCCGCTGGGCGCCAACGACGAGGCCTGGGCGCGCCAGCTCATCGCCGCCGCGCGCAGCGCAGCATAGGAATCGCCCTACCGGCCGTACAAGCGGTGGTAGATCGCGTAGTTCGCAGCGAGCGCGCGGATGTAACGCTGCGTCTCATCGAAGGTGATGGCCATGAAGAAGGCATCTGGATCGCCGCCGCTGCGCTCCTTCCACCGCAGCGCGTTGCCCGGGCCGCCGTTGTAGGCGGCCAGCGCTGCGTAGAGATCGCCGTCGAAGAAGCGACGCTGCCTGGCCAGGTAGTGGCTGCCGAAGCGCACGCTCACGTAGGGCTTTTGCAAATCGGCGGTGGTGTAGTTCGGCGGCCACTTCAAGTCGGCGTTGATCTCGCGGCCGGTGCTGGGGATGACCTGCATCAGGCCGTTGGCCGCTGCGCTGGACACGGCGAACGGTTCGAACAGGCTCTCTTGCCGGATCAGCGAAAAGATCAGCAGCGGATCCAGCCCGAACTCCTGGGCATGGTGCAACACCAGCTCGGCGAAGTAGGTCGGATAAAGCAGTTTGGCGATGAACGTGGGCAACCCGGACGGCGTCCCGGCCGGCGATAACCGCATCAGCGCATCGGCCGCGCCGATGGACGAACGATATAGCCCGATGTCGCGGAAGAACAGCGCGAGCTGATATTGCGCCAGCGCATCCCGCCCACGGGCAGTGCGCAATCCTTCGAACTCTTCGCGCGCTTCGAGTTTGAAGCCCAGCCGCCACAGTTCGCTGCCTCGAATGAAGCGCGGATCGCTGCGCAAGTCCGCGCTCACGTCGCGCACGTTGGCTGAGGCGTCCAGGCCGAGCCAGTCGCGCAACCAGGCCTCGGCTTGGGCTTGTTCGACCGCCTCCTGCGAACGGTCCAACGACTGCAACGGCCTTTCGGAGAGCGGCGGCCGGCTGGGATCGTTGATCAGCTCGGCCGCGCGCGCCCCTTCGAACGAATCAGGGGCTTTGCGAGCCAGGTCGCTCAAGGCGTCCAATCCGCCGGCCGGGTCACCCAGGGCGAAGCGGGCTTTGCCCCGCCAGAGCTGGCCCAGCAGGGCCTGTGGCGCCTGGCTGTATCTGTCGGTCAACATCCGCGTGGCGGAGATGACCTCGGCATACTGCCCCAGGCGATAGTGCAGCGCGGCGGCTCGCGCCAGCGCTTCCGGCCCCCGCGCCTCGTCGAATTGCAAGGCCTCCGCTGCGGCATAGGCGCGGGCCGCCTCGGGGAACAACGCTTCGCTGCGGGCGAAGGTCTGCGCTACGTCGAACATCACTTCTGCGCCGAACCGGCCTGCCGGGATGTTAGCGATCAAGCGCCGGAAGGCATCGCGCGCGTTGGCCGCGTCGCCGGCGTTGGCGTAAATCTTGGCCTTCTCGCCCAGCGCTTGCGCCGCGGCCGGCGCGCCGGCCGGATTGCTGGCCAGCGTCTGATCGAGGTTGCGCAGGGCATCGGCCACGCTGCCGAGCTTGAGATAGTTCAACGCCGCCCAGTAGCGCACATCGTTGGCGCGGTCGGGATACAGCGCGATGGCCCGCCGAAAAGCCTCGCGGGCGGCTTGATGCGCGCCGTTGTGATAGCCGACGATGCCGCGTTGCAACTCGTCCACCGGCTGGCCGGCGTTGAGGAGCGCTTGCAAGGCTTGAAAGGCCTGCGGCGACTTGGGGTAGGTCGCCACCAGTTCATTCATGCGGCGATAGGCCGAGTCGGCCTGACCGGCGGCCTGGAGCGTCTGAGCCAGCTCCCAGGTGATACGAGCACGGTAGGCAGGGAGCCGGGCCTGGCCGAGGATGAACTCGTACTGTGCGATGGCTGCCTGATAGTTGCCGGCCAGTTGATTGGCCAGGGCGAGCTTTTCGCGGCGGGCGAATTCCTGCGCCAGTGTCGGCGCGCTATCCAGGCTGGCCTGATAGTGAGCAGCGGCCTCATCCAGCCGTCGTCCATCGAGGGCCACATCGCCCAGCCACACGTGCAACCAGGGCGAGATCACGGCATTTGCTGCAAGCGCGGCGGAATAATGCGCCGACGCGTTGAGGGCATCGCCGGCCAGCGCATAAGCGCGACCCAGCAGCGTGTGCGCGCCGGGGAGCTCTGGATGATCAGCCTGGACGCTCAGATCGGCGACGAGTGGCGCGAGGGTAGCGACGGCCGAGGCAGCATCACCGGCGTCCAGGAGCCAGCGCCCGAGGTTCAGGCGCATGCGCAGCGCCGGCTCGCCCGCATCATCTGCCAACGCACCGACAACCTGGCGGCCCAGTTCGACGGCGCGCGCATAATCGCCGATGAAGGCGGCGTAATGCGCTGCTGCAGTCAACGCCGCGATGTCTGGCGTCGGCTCCGGCGTAGGAGACGGGATCGGCGTCGGCGTCGCGATCACCTGCGGCGGCCGAGTAGCGTAGATGGTGGGCTGAACCGGCGGCGCAGCCGTGGCGGGCGCGGCAGATTGGGATGAGAGGTCGTTGGAGCACGCTGCGCAGATGAATGAAGCGAGGAGAGCTGTGACAATGACCAAGCCGCGCTGCCGGTGATGCAATCCAAGCGGCATGTGCGTGCAGTCTAACACGCACTCACGCGCCGCTGGCGCTCGGGTACGTTCACGCACAGGGGCATTTTCTTGTAGGGGCAGGCCTATGTGCCTGCCCGTGTTTGGCGCGTGTGGGCGGGCGGCCAGGCAAGGCCGTCCCTGCATCACACCCCGCCCGTTCGTAGGGGCGACCCTATGGTGGTTGCCGGCATGATCGCGCATGCGCAAGCGGGCGGCCACGCAGGGCCGCCCCTACATCACACCCCGCCGTCCGTTGTAGGGGCGACCCTATGGTCGCCCGCGCAACTAGGGCAGCGGCAACCTCCCCGCAGGTCTGGGCTAGACTCAAGCAAGCAGCCTGCGGGAGGTTCTTGCCCCTATTCGTGAACGCACCCTGGCGCTCCAGCCGCGTCGGCGCTTCAACCACCGGCATGCGACTCACACCCACAACTGCGATGTGCGATGCCAGTCCATTGTCACCATCTCACCACCATATCCTGGTAATGCACGGGCAACGCCCAGTCGCCGGTGATGTAGGGGAAAGTCGCCTCCAGGTCATCGGCCAGTTCGACTCCCAGGCCGGACGCATCCGGCAAATAGAGCATGCCGGATTCGATGCGTGGGCGGCCTTTCAGAATCGCCCACTGCAGCGGGCCCTGGATCATGCACAACTCGCAAAGCATGGGATGAGGCAAGGCCGCGACGAAGTGGGCATTGGCCATCGTCATCAGTCCGTTGTGCCAGTTGTGTGGGATAACCCGGACGCCGTAGTGCTCGGCCATGCGGACGATGCGCATGCCTTCGGTCAAGCCACACCATCCCACATCGGGTTGCACGATGTCGTAGGCGCGCCGCTCGAAGTAGGGCATGAACTGCTCGACGGTGGTGAATTGCTCGCCGCCGGTAATGGGTATCTCGACGGCAGCCGCCAGGCGGGCGTATCCATCAACATCGGCTTGCGGGATCGGCTCTTCGAACCAGGCGAAACCGAGCCGCTCCAGCTCGCGAGCGATGGGCAACGCCTGGGCCTCGGTCAGGCGCTGGTTGCCGTCCAGGGCCAGGTTGAAGGGCATGCCGGTCGCACGCACGGTCTGAACCAGCTCGCGCATCAGCCCCAGGAAGCGATCCACTGTCACGCCGTGCCACGACCAGTCGGTGCCGAGTCGTATCTTCATCGCGGTATAGCCCTGAGCGATGTAGCTCAGGGCCTCTTCGATGAGCTGATGCGGATCGTCGCCCCAGTCGTAGCGGCATCCCGACGAGGCGTACAGCGGCACAGGGTTGATGGGCGGTTCGGTTCGTGGGCTGGCGCCGCTCTCCACGAGCAACCGGCTGACCGTTTTGCAGGCGGCCTTGCCGCGGATGTCCCACAGCGCGCAGTCAATGCCGGCCACGGCGCAATCATGGCTGCGCGACCTGAAATGCGGCGCCGGCGGCGTGCCGGGATCGAGCGGGTCCCGGCCGACGAGCAGCGGCGCATAGTGCGACACCCATCGCCGGATCTGCAATGGCCCACCGTAGGCGCAGGCTTCGGCGATGCCGGTAATGCCCTCGTCGGTCTCGATCACAACGATAGCGCAGTCGGCTTTAACGACGCGGAAGGTAGAGGTAAACCATTGCCGCTCTGGCTCATGCATCCGGCTGAGGCAAAGGGCGCGGAGATTCGTGATCCTCATCGGGTAGCATGTAAAATATCACACACTACCCGATCTATCAACTCGTGGTGCATCCGCTGGCAGCACAGCGGGTCATTCGCCATTGACGCAGGCTGTTCCGCATCATAGCTTGTACCCAATCCTGCGCAGCAGGTCTTTGCGCCAGGCGACATCCTCCGCAGCCTCCACGCCTTTCGGCGGATAGCCGTCAATCACGCCCAGCACGCCTCTGCCCTGTTCGCTTTCCGCCACGATCACCTGGGTCGGATTGGCCGTGGCGCAGTAGATCCGGCAGACCTCAGGCACCATTTTGATGGTGTTCAACACGTTGATCGGGTAGAAGCCTTCGGCCAGGAAGACGATGAAAGTATGGCCCGCGGCGATGGCCTGGGCATTGCGCCGGGCCAAAGCGATCATCGCTTCGTCTGTGCCGGTGCAGCGAATCAGGCACGCACCCGATGCTTCACAGAACGCCAGCCCGAAGCGAATGCCAGGCACGGCGGTGACCATCGCTTCATACACATCCTCGACCGTCTTGATGAAGTGAGACTGGCCGAGGATGAAGTTCACCGCCGCAGGTTTATCAATGGTAACCGTCGTCAGTTGCATGATCTCCTCCGAGGACGAATTTCGCTATGCACGGCCGGCGCGTTGGCCATGCACCGGCTGGGCCCAGGTATTGAACCATGCACGCGCCGATTGCGCGACGTGGTCGAGGGCGCCCGGTTCCTCAAAGAGGTGAGTCGCCCCAGGCACCACTTCGAGCCGCTTTGGGCAGCTCAATCGCTCCAACGCTTGCCGGTTGAGGTCGAGCACAGTCCGGTCGCGCGATCCGACGATCAGTAGCGTGGGCGCTTTCACGTGGGGCAGCACCTCGTCGGCCAAATCCGGCCGGCCGCCGCGCGACACGATCGCGCACACATCGTCCGGCCTTTGCGCCGCGGCAACCAGCGCCGCAGCAGCGCCCGTGCTCGCCCCAAACAGGCCGATGGGCAGGCGTCGCGTTTCGGGCATCTCCCGCGCCCAGGCGATCGCGGCCAGCAACCTCGCGGCCAACAGGGGGATGTCGAAACGGTGTTGCGCCGTGAAGGCATCCACGGCATCCTCTTCGGCCGTGAGCAAGTCGAGCAACAACGTCCCCATCCGACCCTCGTTCAAGACGCGCGCGACGGCGCGATTGCGCGGGCTGTGGCGGCTGCTGCCGCTGCCATGGGCGAAGATCACCAGCAGCTCGGCGTCTGGCGGCATGCTCAGATCTCCGACGACGGTCGCGCTCCGGCAAGGAATGAGAACGGACGCCTCTGACATGGCACACCTCCGGTTCCAAAACTCAGGCAAAGATAGCGCACCTCGGTTAGAGCATCACAAGACCCCGCAGCAACGCGTCCAAACAAAAGTGATCCTCTAACGGCGCGAGAGCATACTTGGCGGCACATAGTGCGCTCAGCATCAGTTAAAAAGGAGTTGCCCATGAACCGGTGGTTCACCACAGCGGATGAAAATGCCGCGACCGGTGGCATAACTGGGTTTGTGGGCGCATTTTCACTGGAGCAACTTCATGTATAGGACGATCATTGTCCCGTTGGATGGCTCGCTAAGAGCAGAGTGCATCCTGGACATCGCGGGCGAGTTGGCCAGCCGCGCCGGTGCACAGCTCGATCTGGTCCACGTCAGCACTAAACTGGCAGCGCAATCGTCGCAGCGCGATGCCTACCTCGACGCAATCGCCCGGCAACTTGCCGACAAATGGCACATCCGGACAACGGCTACCATCCTGGACGATGAGCGCTTCGAGCCCAGGCTCGACGTAGCCGGCGCGCTCTTTCAATTCGCGTGCGATCGGCAGGCTGACTTGGTCGTCATGGCCCGATTCGGTCGGGGCAAACTGGTGCGCATGTGGTTAACCAGCGTATCCGAACACATGATTCGCTGGTGCCCCATGCCCGTCTTGTTGTGGCGCTACACCGGCAGCGCACCTGAGCCAGGCACCCTGACTGCCGTCAAGCGGATCGTCGTCCCCCTCGACGGCTCGCGCATTGCCGAGGGCGTGCTCGACCATGCCGCGAAGTTGCAACGCATACTGGATGCCGAGCTGCATCTGATCCGGGTGACGACGCCGGCCGATCAGACGTCTGCGCCGGGGCAGGCGCGCGCCTACCTGGATGAGATGGTGGCAGCGCTGGGAGCGCGCGGCGTGCGCGCCCAGGGCTATAACCTCGATGCGGAGAGGATCAGCCAGGGCATTCTGGCGTATGCCGCTCAGGCACCCGGTGCTATGATCGCCATGTCCACCCATGGCTACACCGGCGTCGCTCGTATGTTGCTTGGCAACGTAGCATCTGACGTGCTGGACAACGCGACCGTGCCGGTGATGCTGTTCCGGCCGGCGATCTGACCGATTCATGAAGACAGCGAGAAGCTAAGCGGCACGCGCGCGTGGGCGTCGTGTTTCGTCCGATGAGATACGGGCACGTACCCACTTGAACACTTCCATCACCACCATCACGCTCGAAGCGAGCGCTAACAACAGCAGAAAGTCGCTCAGGGCAACCGGCGACGTCTGCAGAACGGGTTGCAGGAAAGGCACCCACATCATGAGCAGGTGCAACCCGAGGGCGGCGAATATGCCAAAGACCAAGAGGAGATTGCGGCGCAACGGCACGCGAAAGACCGATTCGTATTCGGATCGGCAGTTGAAGGCATGAAAGTTCTCGAAAAGCACCATTAGCAACAGCACCATGTTGCGCGCATATACCTGGTCGTATCCGGCCGACTTCAACCAGTACCACACACCGAATGCCACCAGTCCTATCGTCGCGCCCGATAGCGCCACCTGCTGGATCATCAGGGCGTTGAATATCCCCTCTGTGGGCTTGCGCGGCCGACGGCGCATGGCACCCGGCTCGCCGCCCTCGAAGGCCAGTGCTACATCCTGTATGCCGTTCGTCACCAAGTTTAGCCACAAGATCTGCACAGGGAGCAGAGGAACGGGCAAGCCGACCAGCACCGACAACATGAACAAGACGATCTCAGCCGCGCCGGTCGAGATCAGCAGATAGATCACCTTCCGAATATTGTCGTAAGCGTAGCGGCCCTCGCGAATGCCGTCAACGATGGATGCGAAGTTATCGTCGGTGACGACGATCGAGGCGGTGTCTTTGGCCAGGTCGGTGCCTGAACCCATCGCCACGCCGATATTGGCGGCGCGCAGCGCAGGCGCATCATTCACGCCATCGCCGGTGACTGCCACGAAGTGACCGGCCCGGCGCATGCCTTGTACGATCTGCAACTTCTGCAATGGCGAAACGCGCGCAAACACGCGCACATCCTTGATGCGCTCGACGAAGGCCGGATCTTCGCCGCTCTCCACGGTCGGCAAGTTGCGCCCGACCACCAGCTCATCCTCGCGTTCGGCAATGCCCAACTCCCGCGCGATAGCCAGCGCAGTAGCAGGATGATCGCCGGTGATCATGGCCACTGCCACGCCGGCCATGCGAGACGTCTCGACGGCGACTTTCGCCTCGGGTCGCAAAGGATCGATCATGCCGATCAGCCCGAGGAAGACTAGGGGCGGTAGGTTGGCCTCAGCGAAGCCTTTCACCAGCACATCAGCTTCTGCTGCTTCGTCGAGCGTCGTCCCCGCGACGGCGATGGCGCGGTAGCCATCCTCGGCCAGCCGCTCGGCCCAGGTCTCAACGGTCACCCGGTCAATCGGTTCGATGCCGCGCGTCGTCAAGGCGTGGTGGCAGAAGCCAAGCACCGTCTCCGCGGCACCTTTCAACGCAACATGCAAACGACCGTCTTCACGATCGCGATACAAACAGGCAGCGAACTTGCGCTCCGACTCGAACGGAATCTCGGCTACTCCCTCGATCCCCCGGCGAAGCCCATTCAGGTCGAGCCCAACTTTGAAGGCGAGCGCCAGCAACGCGACGTCCACCGTGTCGCCGGCGCGCTGCCACGAACCATCCTCGGAGCGGCACAGCGCTGCTTCGTTGCAGATGGCCGCCGCGCGCACCAGGGCTTCTATTCGCGCACGGGCATCGGCATCCACGGCGCGTCCATCGGCGGAAACGACTTCGCCTTCGCCGACATAGCCCGGTCCGGATACGGCATAGCGCTCACCGCATCCGCTGACGAGCAAGCGAACCGTCTGCTCATTGACGGTGAGCGTGCCGGTCTTGTCGCTGGCGATCATCGTGCAACTGCCCAAGCCTTCGACCGCTGTCATCTTGCGGACGATGACGTTACGAGCCGCCATCCTGCGTCCGGCGATGGACAGCGCCACGGTCAATGCGACGGGCAATCCCTCCGGAATGGCGGACACGGCCAGGGCCACAGCAAGAAAGAATACCTCGGCCAGGGGAACGCCCTGCGCCAGGCTGATTACCGCAAGCAATGCTGCCGCGCCCAACACTGCGACGCTGATCACGCGCACGAAGTGCTCCATGCGAATCACCAACGGCGGTTTGGTCTGCTCACTGAGCGCCGTCGCCTTGGCGATATGGCCGATCTCGGTTTCCAAGCCGATCGCCGTGACGACGCCCACACCGCGGCCGGTAGTGACGGTCGCACCGGCATAGGCCATGTTCAGGCGATCGCCGACGACGGCGTCCGGCGCAATCAGCCGCGCAGCATCCTTTTCGACGGGGACGGACTCGCCTGTCAGAAAAGACTCGTCAATGGCCAGGGCGTTCGTTCGCAGCAGACGCAGGTCGGCCGGGACTCTATCGCCGGACTCGAGCAGCACGATATCGCCAGGCACCAGCTCCTGCGCATCAACGACTTGCTCGATGCCATCGCGACGGACGCGCGCGTTGATTTTGAGCATGCGCTGAAGCGCCGCTGCACTCTGCTCGGCCCGCCATTCTTGCACCGCGCCGAGGATCGCGTTCAGGATCACCACGGCGAAGATGAAGACCGCATCCTTCACATCGCCCATCAGCAACGAGACCGTGCCGGCGATCAGGAGGATGTAAATGAGCGGGCTGCGAAACTGGTGCAAGATGATCTGCCAGACCGAAGGCGGCTTGGCTTTGGGCAGCTCGTTCGGCCCGAAGCGTTGCTGGCGCTCGGCCACCTGTTTAGCGCTCAGCCCATCAGGTGCGACGGCCAGCTCGTCGAGCACGCGATCCACTTCCCAGTGGTGCCAGGGCGGTGGCCGCTCGTCAATTCGTGAGAGACGTGCCGTTCCGTTCATTTATCCAACTTGGCTTGTCCGCGGACGTCCATCCGACGGGCCAGATAACTTGAAGGATTGCTCCAGGCAGATGGTCAAATCCGCCACATCTTGCCGGATTGGGCAACCACCAGGGTGGAGGCAACTGCTGGATTCACTTCACCACCAGCACAGGGCATCCCGCACGTTGGGTCACCGACATGCTCACGCTACCGAGGAACGCGCCCTGCCAGGTGCCCAACCCACGCGAGCCGACCACCACCAGGTCTGGCTTGCGGGTCTCGATGACGTTGAGGATTGCCTCGGTGGGTGATCCCTCAATGAGTTCGGTGGTGACGTCTTGCACACCCATCTCGCGCAGACGTTTGCTCACCCCTTCCAGCAACCTGTTGCCTCCCTCCAGCGCGCGCTCCAGCGCCTGGCTGTAGTTCGGCTCGCCGAGGATGATGGGGATGGGGTGATAAGCATGAAGAATGGTGAGCTTCGCTCCATAGCGCATGGCCAGCGAAGCAGCCATATCGGCGGCGCGCTCCGCAGCCGCCGATCCATCGGTTGCCAACAAGATATGCTCGATCATCGTTGCGGATCCTCTTCGCCGCCCCATATGGCGGCGGCCTGGACTTTGCTCGCTTGGCATCGCCGCGCGACACTTATCTTGCTTTACCATTGTCGTGCTAGAATCGCGTTAACCGAAGCGCTGCGCCGACTGACGATTCGAGTGGAAAGGACCACGTGGAAGCGCGGCGTGCACGCCGAGCCGCTCGTCTGGGCAAGAGGCAACCGGGACTGATGTCTCGTTGCCTCTTTTTTTGGCAAACGGGCCGGATGGCAACGACGGCGCAGGAATGCCGTCTGGCAACGACTTACCAGGTAGCAACGG
>JAIMBB010000033.1 GCA_023511655.1 Anaerolineae bacterium | reverse complement strand
GTCTTGGTCAGGCCGATGATGTGAACATCATCGGCCTGACCAAGACCGATTACAAAGGCCTCGAATCCACGTTGTGCAACGGCTGCGGCCACGACTCAATCTCGTCACAGATCATCACTGCGTGCTACGAACTGGGCGTGAAGCCCGAACGCATCGTCAAGTTCAGCGGCATCGGATGCAGCAGCAAGTCGCCTGCCTACTTCATGAGCCGCTCGTTCGGGTTCAACGCGCTGCATGGGCGCATGCCCTCGGTGGCACAGGGCGCACTGTTGGCCAACCACACCTTGCAAGGGCTGGGGGTGAGCGGCGACGGCGACACCGGCAGCATCGGCCTCGGCCAGTTCATGCACCTCATTCGTCGCAACCTGCGCATGGTCTACATCATTGAGAACAACGGCGTGTATGGCCTGACCAAAGGGCAGTTCTCGGCCACAGCGGACGTGGGGCAGGAGCTGAAGCACGCCGGCCGCAACGAGTTGCCGCCGATTGATCTGTGCCGCGCGGCCATCGTGGCCGATTGCGGGTTCGTCGCTCGCTCGTTCGCCGGCGATCCAAAGCAGGTCGTGCCGCTGATCAAAGCCGCCCTCAGCCATCGCGGCACGGCCGTGCTGGACATCATCAGCCCATGCGTGACGTTCAACAACCGCGACGACAGCACCAAGAGTTACACCTGGGGTAAAGCACATGACGAGCGCATCAACGACTTCGGCTTCGTCATGTCACAAGAAGAGATCCAGGTAGATTATGCCGAAGGCGAAACGAAGGAAGTCGAGCTGTTCGACGGTTCGAAGATCGTGCTGAAGAAGCTAGATAACAGCCACGACCCAACGGACAAGCAAGCTGCACTCCGCTTGCTCACCCAGGCCCACGACGAGCAATTGTTCATCACCGGCCTGCTCTACATCAACACCGAGCGCCCCAATCTGGCCGAGACGTATCACCTGGTGAAGCCGATCGCGTCGTATCAGCAAGACAGGCTGCGCCCCTCGCGCGAGAGCCTGCAAAAGATCATGGCCGGGATGTACTGATCTTCCCACAGCTGACGACTCGACAAGCAAAAAGCCCTCGGCGACTTCTACGCCGAGGGCTTTTTAGTTTGTCCGCAACCTTCGTTCAAGCGCTCAACTGCTGGCGCATGGCGTTGACCTTGCTCGACACGCTGTCGTCAATCACCTTGTCGCCCACCCGGACGACCAGACCGCCGAGGATGGCGGGATCCACCTCGAAGGTGATGTGATCAATCGCGCCAATTTGCTTGGACAGGTCGGCTTTCACCCGCGACTGCTCTTCGGGCGTGAGCGGCAGTGCACTGGTCACGACGACCGGCGCGCCGTTGACCGAGACGCCAGCAATTTTGGCGGCCGGGACCTTGCTGAAGAAGTCGTTGATGAGCGCCTTCTGGCGATTGGCGTCGAGCGACTCGCCGACCAGCTTGTTGGTGGCGGCCATGACGAGGGCGACGATCTGGTTGCGCGACTCGGCCAACAGTTGGTTGCGCTCGGCCTGAGCATCCAGCCGGGCCTGCTGGCGCATGCGTTCAATCTCCGCTTGCGCTTCCTGACGAATGCGCTGCGCCTCTTGCTGGGCAGCGATCACTGCTTCGGCGCGGATCTTCTGCGCCTCGGCGCCCGCCTCGTTCAGCTTGGCCTGATAGTCCTTCTCTACGTTCGCCAACCGTTCATCGGCCAGGCGTGCGTTCTCCAGGCTCTCCTCGATGCGCTTACGGCGCGCTTCGAGGTTGCGCAGCACGGGCCGAATCACCATGCCATTCAAGAAGTACATGATCAGCAGGAAGTTGATGGCTTGCGCCAGGAACTGCACCAGGTTGATGCCCAGTCCCTCGAACGGATTGGCGCCGCCGCCTTCTGCCGCCACGCGCGTAATGGCTAGAAACGACAACACGATAACCTCCACAACCCTGCACCTAACCGGTGAAGGCGAACAACAACAGGAACGCGATCACGAGGGCGAAGATGGCAAGTGACTCCGCGAACGCGATTACGAGAATCATGTAGGTCTGGAGCGTCGAGGTCACTTCGGGGTTGCGGCCGATCGAGATCAAAGCGCCAAGGCCGGCCAGACCGATGCCGATGCCCGGGCCGATCATCCCGGCACCACCAGCAATTCCTGCGCCGATCGCCTTACCCAATACGAGTGCTGCTTCTGGTTCCATGGTCTTCCTTTTTACTCCTCTTTGTTATCAATCATCGGTCAGTGGTCGTCAGTCATCAGTTACGAGTTGTGAGTCGTCAGTTATCAGTGCTCACCATGCGCCACGGCCAGCGAGGTGAACACGGTGACCAGCATCATGAACACGAAGGCCTGAATAACCGCAATCGCAAACTCCAGGCCGTAGAACACCGTCGGCAACAGCACCGGGAAGATGGATGCCATCACGAAGACGAGCACCGTGCCGGCGAACATGTTGCCGAAAAGTCGGAACGAGAACGAGACGATGCGGATGAACTCGGAGATCAGCTCGAGCGGCCCGACCAGGCCGGCCTGGATGTTGCCGACCAAGCCCTGCATCATGCCCTGGTGCGCGCGCCGCCAGGCATCCACCTGGATGAAACGGCTGAAGTAGTGAATGCCGTTGGCGCGGATGCCCTGGATTTCGATGAACAAGAAGGCGATGATCGCTAACGCCAGCGTCGTGCTGAGCGACGAAGTCGGACGGCGCAGGAAGGGGATAAGCGCAGCGCCGGCATTCGGGTCAGTGCCGCCGGCCAGCGCCGGGGCTGCCTGGACGTCGCTGGTCAGCGCCGCCAGCTCGGTTCCACTGGCGGCAGCCACACCCTCGGCCTGCTGGAGCGTGTAGCCACACGAATCGGCGAAGCCTTTAGCCTTGTCCACTTCGTAGCCGGTGATCAGCCATACGCCGCCGGCATTGACGGCACAAAAGCCGCGCAGACCGGGCGGAGCAGCTTCCATCTTGCCGACGGATTCGTGGCCGGGCAACAGCTCGAAGAAACCAGCGATCATGATGAAGGTGAACACCGAGATCGCAATCGGCGCCACGACCTTTGCGCGCGAGCCGAGCGTGGGCACCAGGTAATTGTTGTAGAGGAACTCGATGAAGGTTTCCCAGGCGCGGGCGAACCAGTTGGTGCCGGTGAGCGTGTTGCGCAGGCCGCGCGCCCCCAGCACCGCCAGCACGATTATCACCACATCCACAATCAGCGTGGTGAACAACGTGTTGTGCAGCCAATCCGGGCCAAGCGGCTCCGAAGGCACGACGATATTGGGGATGAACGTCTTGAACGGCACGGACATTCCGTTGATGGTCAGCGTGAAGCTGCTCAACAGAATGCCGGCCACGATGGCCAGGGCCAGAATGGCGAGGAACTTCAACCCTTTCATATCATTCCAGTTTCAAACCTCAATGGATCTGGTATAGCGTTCTTGAGCGTCGTTGAACGTTGTGGCCAGCGCAGGGGACTGGGCAACCGCGCCAGCGTCTTTGGCCTGCTGGGATTCCACCCAACGCAAGTAGGCTTGCCGGGATTTCTTCACCGTCTGCATCGCCATGCGATAGGTCACGAACACGGAGACAACCGCGCCCAAAATCGGAAGGACAAGCGTCCACAGTGGGCGCGTATCAAATTGCCGGTCCAGCATGATGCCGAGGAAGACGCCCCCGATCATCAACGCGCCGTTGACCAGTGCGATCTGGGCGACCATGATGCCGATCACGTGCGGCGGGAACGCTCTGAGGAAGATGACGAACGGCGACTCGCGTTTGGGGCTGTGCATCATGCAACTCCGATTTTAGCGCATTCCCTCTGCCGACTCGCGGCCCTCTCGTTCAAATTCGGGAGTAGAGGTCATAGACGGTCGCCTCATCCCGGGAAGAACGATTGAGCAGCTTCGATGGCCAGGTTCCAGAAAGGCGGCGAGGCCACGGTGAGCAGGACGATCGCCACGGCCGTGAGCAGCACGGCGACGCCGGTCGGTGCAGGCACATAGAACGGTTGATCGTCCCGCTCGGTGCGTTCCACATACATGGCGCGCACCACGTTCAGATAGTACACCACCGAGACCAGCACCATGATGATGGCGATGACGACCAGGGCGATCAAGTTGACGCCGATGGCCGAGCTGAAGACGACGAATTTGGCAGCGAAGCCGACCAACGGCGGCGCGCCGAGCAAACTCACCAGCGCGGCCGTCATCCCCAGGGCCAGATAGGGCGCTCGCCGGCCGAGGCCGTTGAAGTGCTCGATGTCGTCTCCACCCACCCGCTCCGAGACGAGGCCCACCACGGCGAAGGCACAAATGTTGGTGAGCATGTAGGTGGCGATGTAGAAGATGACCGCGGCCAGCGCATCGGCGCGATTGGCCTGATTAGCTGCCAGCGCCGTCACGCCAACCAGGATGTAGCCGGCCTGCGAGACGCTGGAATACGCCAGCATGCGCTTGACGTTGGTCTGCACCAGGGCCAGCAGGCTGCCGATCACCATGGTCAGAATGGCCAGCGGTTGCATCAACGCGGCCCAGGTCAACGATGCCTCCGAGGTGCCGGGGGGCAAAGTGTAGAACAAGAAGCGCATCAGGATGGCGAAGCCGGCGGCCTTCGAAGCCGTGCTGATGTAACCGGAGATCGGGGTCGGTGCCCCCTGATACACATCCGGCGCCCAAAAGTGGAACGGAAAGGCCGATGTTTTGAAGGCGAAACCCACCAAAACCAGGAGCGCAGCGAAGCTGACCGGCACGCGCAAGTCTGGATCGAGCAAGGCCCGGCCCACGGCTTGATAGCTGGTGTTGCCGCCGCTCAGGCCGTAGAACAGGCTGAGGCCGAACAACATCACGGCCGAGGTCACCGCGCCGAACACGAAATACTTCACCCCGGCTTCCGCGCTCAGCTTGTTGCCGCGGTAGAAGCCGGCCAGCAGATACAGCGACAGGCTCGACGCCTCGGTGGCCAGAAACAGCATGATCAGGTCATTCGCTCCGGCCATCAACGACATCGAAATGGTGGTGAAGATGATGATGGCGTAGTACTCGCTGCCGATGCGCATCGAGCGAAAATCTATCGAGACCAGACACGTGAGCGCACCCGCGGCGATGAAGATCAGACGGAAGACGAACGTGTACAGGTCGTTGCGGATCATGCCGCCGAGGATGGTCTGCGATTCGGCCGGCCGCGCGATGATCGCCATGACCAGGATGACGATCATGCCGATGGCAGACGTCACGCCCAGCGTGCGGCGTTTGAGCGCACGGCCGGATACCAGGTCCAGCGCAAGCACGACCATGGACCACAACAGCAGCAGAATCTCCGGCAAGATGCCGAGAAACTCGGCGGGGTTGAATTCGACGAAAGAACCAGCCATGTTTTGAGCTTCGAGGTTTAAGTTGAAGAGACAACTTAAGACCTCACACCTCCCAAACAACTACCCTGCAGTCAGGCCTCTCACGATGGCTTGCACGCCGGCGCTGACCACTGACATGACCGTGTTCGGCAAAGCACCGACGACGATGAGCACCGCGCACATCAACGCAATGGCCGTTTTCTCCAGCCCGTCCAGGCGCGGCAGAGCTTGCAGCTCGGGATGCTGCGGCTCGCTGAAGTACACCCGGCTGGCCACGCGCAACGTCCACGCCGCGTTGATCACGATGACGACGATGCTGGCCACCGCAACGACGGCATACCAGCCGTTCGTCGCGTCGGCGAACATCGGGCTGGACGTGGCAGACGCCTGCCACAAACCCATGAAGATCTGGATTTCGGCCGGGAAGCCGGGCAGGCCGGGCATGCCCATCAGCGTCAGCGCGCCGATGACAAAGCCAACTGACGCCAGCGGCATCACGCGCGCCAGGCCGCTCAGTTGCGTCACGTCGCGAATATGGGCGCGTTCGTAGATCATGCCGACCAGTGCGAACATCAGACCGGTCATCACACCGCCAGCAAACAACTCCAGCCCAGCGCCGTTGAACCCCAGCTCATTCAACGCCGCCAGCCCAAGCAACACTAGGCCAAGGTGGCTGACTGACGAGAAGCCGATGATGTACTTCAAGTCGGTCTGCCGGAAGGCGATCAACGCGGCATAGAGCAGGCCGGCCATGCACAGGAATACCACCACAGGCATCCAGTACTTCGCGCCTTCGGGCAGCAATTGGATGCCAATGCGGAGACCGCAGTAAGCACCGGTGGCCTTCAGCACACCCCCGTGCAGCATCGAGACGGCCGTTGGCGCAGCCGCGTAGCCGTCGGGCGACCAGTTGTGCAACGGCCACAGGCTGGCCAGCACACCGAAGCCGACGAAGATTGGCAGGAACCAGGTGCGCTGCAGTTGAATGGATTGCTCCGGCGGCAGGTTGCGCACGCCGGCCTGAATGTCGAACCAATCGAACGACCGGCCGGTCTGGAAGTAAACTGCCAGCAAGCCGATGATCGCCACCAGCGAGCCAACGAACAGGTAAATCGTCAGCTTCATCGCAGCATACTCACGGCGTTTGCTGCCCCAGCCAGCGATGAGCACGTAGACCGGGAACAGCACCAGCTCGTAGAAGATCAGCAGCAGGAAGATGTCTAGCGCTATAAAGCTGCCAAACACGCCGGAGACGAGCAGCAGCAGAAAGGAGAAATACTCGCGCGCCCGCTCGGCCGATCGCCACGACACGAGCACCGCGCAGAACATGACGATGCCGGTCAACACCAGTTGCGGCGCGGAGAAACCATCCACGCCAACGTGATAGCCGATGCCGAATTCGGGGATCCAGGTCGTCTTCTCCTGGAACTGGAACCCGCCGGCGACGCGGTCATAGCCGAAGAAAACGGCCACCGACAACAACAGCGAAACGAACGATGCAGTGGCCGCCACGGTCTTGATCACATCCTCGCGCTCGCGCGGGAGGAGCAGGATCACGGCCGCGCCGATGAGCGGCAAGAGCATGATGAGGGTAAGAATGGGGAAGTTCGTCATGGGCTACCTTAGCAAGCCTTGCACGCCTACGTTGATCACGTTGAGGGCCAGCGCCGGCCACACCCCCAACACGAGCATCGCGCCCATCAAGGGAGCCACGCCCAGAATTTCAGCGAAGTTCATGTCCTTCAACGGATGATGTCGCCACTCTTCACCAAGCGGGCCGTGCAACACTTTCTGAATCGCCTTGAGAATGTAGATGCCGGTCATCAGCAAGCCGGCCATGGACAGGATGGTGAGCAGCGTATGCACCGACCACGCGCCGCGCGTCACCATGAACTCGCTGACGAAGCCGGCCAGGCCCGGCAGGCCAAGCGAGCCCATAGCGCAGAAGATCAGCACTGCGCCGTAGATCGGCATGATCGTCCACAGGCCGCCATATTTCGTCAGGTCGCGGGTGTGGGCGCGCTCGTATACCACGCCCACCAGGGCGAACATAGCCGCCGACGACAGACCATGCGTCACCATCTGCAACACGGCGCCGCTGCCGGCGATGGTGGCATCAATCTCGCGCACGGTCGAGTCCGGCGCCAACGCAGCAGCCGCCGCGGCGATGCCCAAAGCCACGAAGCCCATGTGGTTGACGGAGGAATACGCCACCAGGCGTTTGAAGTCGGTTTGGCCCCAGGCGGCAAACGCGCCGAACAAGATACTCAGGAAGGCCAGCAACGCCAGCAACACGCCATAGGTGAACGGCGCGCCGAACACGCTGAGGCCGGGCAAGATCGGCTGCGAGAACACATCGGGGAAGAGCGGCATGACCAGGCGAAAGAAGCCGTAGCCGCCGAGTTTGAGCAGGATGCCGGCCAGCATCATCGAGCCGCCAGTCGGCGCTTCGGTGTGCGCATCGGGCAGCCAGGTGTGCAACGGCCAGATAGGGATCTTCAGCGCGAAGGCGATGCTGAAGGCGATGAAGGCAATAGCCTTCCAGACCGTTGGATCCCAGCCAAAGTAATCCACCTGGTTGTTGCCGGTGAACGGCCGGCCAAGCGCTGATTCGAGGTAGGTGATGTCGAAGCTCTTCGAGGCCAGGCCGATCACCTGGATGGCCAGCAGCATCCCCAGGCTGGCAAACATGGTGTAGAGGATGAACTTGAACGAGGCATAGCGCCGGTTCACCCCACCCCACTGGCTGATCAGGAAATACATCGGCACCAAGCTGATCTCGTAGAACAGGAAGAACAAGATCAGGTCCAGCGCGATGAACACCCCCAGCACGGTCGTTTGTAACAGGAAGAAGAGAGCGAAGTAAGCCTTGGGGTTCTTCTCGATGCCGAGCGAGAAGATCATCGCCAGCGGCGTGAGGAAGCAGGTGAGCACTACTAGCGGCAGGCTGATGCCATCCACGCCGACTTTGTAGACCGAGTTGATCTGGGGAAACCACACCATGCTCTCCAGGTATTGGTAGCCTCCCTGGGTGCGATCGTAGCCAGCCCACGCCGCAATCGAGAGGGCTAGCGGGATCAGGCTAAAGGCAATCGCCCCCCACTTGATGAGCCTGGTCTGCTGCGCCGGTGTGACCAGCACCAGCAACATGCCGACTAGGGGCAGGTAGGTGATCACCGATAGCAGGTTTGTGTTCAGCAAGTCCATCTTCAAACTTTAATCTGCAATCTCACTGGAACAAGAACAGGAAGAACACCACGATGGCGATCACCATGATCAGGCCGGACAGCAGGTAGTTTTGAACCTGGCCGGTCTGCAGCTCGCGCCCCCAATCGCCCAGCCCGCGGAAGAAACGGCCCACGGCATCGGAGAAGCCGGTGATCACCACGCGATCGAACTCGGCGAAGCCTTTGGTCACCCGCGCGCCAAGCGCATAGCCGCCTTCCAGGATGCGGTCAATGACATTCTTATCTACCACGCGCGAGTAGTTGTCGGCGATCGTCTGGAGCGGGTTGATGAAGATTTTGCGGTACAGCTCATCCCAGTACCAACGGTTGGCCAGGAAGTTGAACACCGGTAGCTTCTCCACTGGATCGGTCTGGCCAGCTTGCAACGGGTTGCGGGCATAGACATACCAGCCCAACCCCAGGCCGCCCAACGCCACGCCAATTGAGAACAGCACCGGTATGAGATTGAAAGCGAGTGGTTCGGGCTTCTCCAGCAACATGCTGGCGATGAAGTTCTTGAGCCAGTATGCGCCATCGCCGACCAGCGCGCCGAAGACCGGGAAATCCTTGGGGATGTTGATGAAGCCAATGAACAGCGCGAAGACGGCCAACACGATCAACGGGAAGGTCATCGAGGGCACACTCTCGCTGGCGTGCGCCGCCGCTTCGGTGCGCGGCTGGCCGAGGAACGTCATGGCGATCTGGCGCATGGTGTAGAACGCCGTCATCAGTGCGCTGAGCACCAGCACAACGAAGACCAGCGCCGCCAGTCCATCACCCTTGACCAGGCCATGGTAGTAAGCATCGGCAAAGATTTCGTCTTTGCTCCAGAAACCGGCGGTGATGAACGGGAAGCCCGCTAGGGCCAGTCCGCCGATCAGGAAAGTGACGAAGGTGATCGGCATGCGATTGCGCAGGCCGCCCATGTTGCGCATGTCTTGCGGGTCGAAGGCATGCACATCGTGGTCGTCAGGTGCATCATGCCCATCACCTCCATGACCTTCCTGACCCTCATGACCTAGCTGACTTGAATGACTTGAATGACTTGAATGACTTGAGTGACCCGAATGACTGACATGATGATGCCCGTGTTCCACGCCGTGAATCACCGATCCCGACGCCAGGAACAACAGGGCCTTGAAGAAAGCGTGGGTGAGCAGATGGAAGGCCGCGGCCACGTAAGCGCCGATGCCGACCGCCGCAACCATGAAGCCGAGCTGCGAGATAGTCGAGAAGGCCAGCACGCGCTTGATGTCGTATTGCGCAACGGCGATTGTCGCGCCGAGAAAGGCCGTAAACGCGCCGATCAGGCCGACGAGGGTGAAGGCTGTGCCGTGTTCACCCGAGGCCACCAGCAGCGGGAAGAAGCGTAGCAACATGAAGATGCCAGCGCTGACCATGGTGGCAGCGTGAATCATGGCCGAGACCGGCGTGGGGCCTTCCATAGCATCGGGCAACCACACGTGCAGCGGCCACTGCGCGCTCTTGCCCACCGTGCCGCCGAAGATCAGGATGGCGATCAGGCCGGCGGCAGAGATGCCCAGGCCCAGCACGGCCGGCGCGGCCGCCAGCCCCTTCAGCACCTCTTCGTTGTGCAGAATGTCGTGAAAGTTCAGTGTGCCGGTTTGGGCATACAGATACACCATGCCCAGCAACAACAACATGTCGCCCACGCGCGTGGTCATGAAAGCCTTCACGGCCGCCTTGTAGGCCGAGGGTTTCTGGTAGAAGAAGCCGATCAGCGAATACGAGCAAAAGCCCATCAGCTCCCAGAAGATGAAGAGGGTGAGCAGGTTGTCGCTGACCACCAGGCCCATCATCGAGCCGGCGAACAGGCTGAGGTAGGCAAAGAAGCGCGTATAGCGCGGGTCCGCCGACATGTAGCCGACGCTGTAGATGAAGATCAGCGTGCAGGCCAACGGCACCATGAACAGGAAGGTTGCGCCGAGCGGGTCTACCGCCACGCCGATGTTCAACACTGTCTCGCCCGTGGGCAGCCAGCCGATTTGTCCACCGATCGGCTTTTTGCCCAGGTCCTTCATCTGCCACACGTTGAAGAACACGACGAACGACATTACGAGCGACGCGACCATCGAGAGCACGGCGATGGTCGAACTGGTTTGGCGGTAGCGATTGGTGAACAGCGCAATCACCGCAAATGCCAACAGCGGCGGCAGCGGGGCGAGCCAGAGCAGAGTGGTGATGGATTCGTGCGACATGCTTCGGTTGGTGTCGTTAGTGTCGTTGACGTCGTTGGTGTCGTTGGTGTCGTCTAGTCAGCTTTTGACACCGCCGACACCATTGACACTACTGACACCACCGACACCACTGACACTATTGATACGAACAACGTTACAGTTTCATCCTATCCAGCTTCTCCGGATCAATGCTGCGTGTGGTGCGGTAGATCGAGATGATGAGCGCCAAACCGACAGCAGCTTCCGCGGCGGCAATGACGAGCACGAAAGCAGCAAATGCCAATCCGCCCGACGAAGCCGGCGCCAGGTAGCGCCAGAAAGCGATCAAATTGATGTTGGCCGCGTTCAGCATCAGTTCGACGCCCATCAGCAGCGCGATGGCGTTCTTGCGCGCCAGAGTGCCATACAGGCCAATGCAGAACAGCGCCGAGGACACCACCAGATACCACCACAGCGGGATTCCGTTGAGTACGTTTTGCATGATCTATCAAGCGTCTCTCGAGATACGTCGAGGTTCAGTGATCACTCGCAGAAGCCACCGCGCCCTCCGGCAAGGATGCGGCACCCGGCAGCACTCCAGCCCTGCGCATCGCTTCAGCTTCTTCGGTCTCCTCTTCGGCCTGACGTTGCCGATCCTCGACTATCTCGGCGGGCCGGCGTTGGCGGGCGATGAAGATCGCGCCAGCCAGCACCACGTCCACCAGGAAGGCGATGAGCAGGAAGGGCAGTAGATATTGGTTCAGGTCCACCAGCGAGCGGCCGAAGTCGGCGATGTAGGTGTCCGGCACGGCAGGAATGGCCTGACCCGGTGGCGTCCACTCGATCCCGCCGACATCGCGCGGCGAGACATTGGCCGCAAACAGCGAGATGACCGGCCAGCGCGCCAGGTCGAGGGTCAGGCGCAGCGGGCCAAACAGCAAGAGCAGCACGGCAAAGACAACGGCCACCGTCACCGCAGCAGCGGTCGCCTGGGAGTTTCGCGGAACCATGCCCTGCATCCCGCGAGTGAGCATGACAGCAAAGATGACCAGGATGGAGATCGCGCCAATGTAAATCAGCACCTGCGCTACGGCGAACAGGCCAGCATCCAGCAACACGAACAGGCCGGCGATGCCGAAAAACGCTGCGATCATCATTAGGGCCGCACGAAAGAGGTTTCGGGTGGTGACGACAAAAATCGCCGCCCCCAACACCGCCAGGGCAATCACGATGAAGAGCACTTGTTGAATCGTCATGTCTCTGTTGACTCTCGACTCCCACCCTCGCCGGTGAACGGGACAATCGAGGAGTGGGAAGTTCAGGCCTTAGCTTTCACACACTCACCGCCGCGATGTTCTCCGCCCGTCGTTGTTCCAGGACGGCCTCTTCCTGCAGGCGCATGATGCGGGCGCGACGCGCTGCGATCACCAGCGACCCTATCAAGATTGCTATGCTGGCCGTGAACAGGATGGCCGCCTGCACACCGGGCGTGACGAGGATGCCGCCGTTGGCCTGGACCTGGGCCGGGTTGGTGACGAAGAGCTTCATCAACGCCATCACTACCACCAGATGCACAATGGACACCGGCACAAGAAACTTCCAGTTCATGTTGTGCATTTGATCCACGCGAATGCGCGGCAAGGTCCCGCGCAGCCACATGAAGACGAAGAACACGGCCGCTGCTTTGAGCAACAGCCAGATGTAAGGCGGCAACACCGGTCCGGCATATCCGCCCAGGAACAACGTTGAGAACACGAACGCCACCGCCAGTGCGTTGACGTATTCGCCCAGGAAGAACAACGCAAATTTCATGCCGCTGTACTCAACGTGGAAGCCGGCCACGATCTCCGATTCGGCTTCCAGCAAGTCAAAGGGCGAACGCGCGGTTTCGGCAATGCCGCTGATGAGGAAGACCAGCGCGCTGAGCGGGAAGAAGACGATGAATGGGATGCCCGGGTTGCCGTTCAGCGTGGTCTGCTGAGTGATGATGTCCGTCAGACCCATCGAGCCGGCGATCATGACCACTGGCAGCACGTTCAGCAACATCGGGACCTCGTAGCCCACCAGTTGCGCCACGGTGCGGAAGGCACCCAGCAGGGCATATTTGTTGTTGCTGCCCCACCCTGCCATGATGATGGCGACGATGCTCCCCGAACCGATGGCGATGATATAGAAGACGCCAACGTTGAGATTGGTGCCCACCACGCCCGGCGCGAACGGCAACACAGCATAGGTGGTCAGCGCAAAGACGGCGATCACCAGCGGCGCGAGGTTGTATACCCAGCGATCCGCAGCGGCCGGCGTGGTGTCCTCTTTGGTGAACATCTTGATACCGTCGGCCAGGGGCTGGAGCAACCCCAACGGGCCGGCCTGATTCGGTCCGACGCGGTCCTGGATGCGCGCGACGACCTTGCGCTCGACATACGTCAGACCCATGAACGATAGCGCCGCGAAGGTGCACAGGATGACCGCCGCCAGGCCCATGGTCACTACGTCGGCCAGGAAGGGGCTAAACGAGAAGATGCTGTTGATGATGCCGGCGATGAAATCGCCGATGATCTTGAGCAAATCGTTGATGACGTTCATAGCCGATATCGAAGTGCCAGGCTTCTCTCGGCGAGAAGCCTGGCACTTTCAGTCACTCCCAGTCCAACGCGCCTTTGCGCCAGGCGTAGAGCAGCGCGATCAGCAAGACCACGATGAAGAGGATGACGTTGGCCACAGCGAAGAACGAAAGCGAATTGAAGGCCACGGCAATCGGGAACAACAGGATGGCCTCGATGTCGAACAGCACGAACACCAATGCCAGGATGTAATACTGAACGCGGAACTGCACCCAGGTGTCGCCGACCGTCTCCATGCCGCACTCGTAGGTCTCGAGCTTGGCTTTGCTGGGCTTCTTGGGGCGCAACAGCGAGGCTGCGATCAACGTCACTCCCATGAGCAACGCGGCTGTCACTAGCATCACACCGACGAACGCAAAATCTGTTCTCATAGGCCTATGCATGATTTAGCCACAGTGCCACCATAAGATGAGCAAAGTCATCGTGGCACTGTGGCTAACTGCGATCCGAACAAGTGCCAAACTTCACAAGGCCCGAACATTATAGCCGCATGAATTTTGCAGCGTCAAGGATTGTAGAGGTCGAATATGCACAGACGTCATGCGCGCCCCCACAGCCGGGCAGCCGCCTCGCGCGTCCCGGCCACCAGCGCTTCGAAGTCGGCATTCAAGACCAGGTAATCGCGCTTCAACCATCGCCCGGCCACCATTACACTGTGCACGTCCACGGCATCGCGCCAGAGGATCAGTTGATCGAGCAAGTTGTGCGCCGTAACCGGCGTGGGCAGATCCAGGTCAATCGCGATCAGGTCGGCCTGTTTGCCCGCTGCAAGTGTGCCGATGATGTCGTCCATCGCCAAAGCGCGTGCGCCATCGGCAGTTGCCATCTGCCACACATCGCGCGCCGGCATCGCGCCGGGATCGAGCAGTCGGGCCTTGTGGATCAGAAATGCGCCGCGCAGCGAAGCGAAGAAGTTGGCCACGTAGCCATCGGTGCCCAGGCCGACCGTCGCGCCGGCCCGGCGCATCTCCGGCACGGGCGCGATGCCGCCTCCCACCTCACAGTTGCTCAGCGGCATGGTCGTCACGCGGATGCCGCGCTCGCCGACGATGCGCACTTCATCCGGCGAGAGCTGCACGCACTGCGAAGCCAGAGTGGTCTCGTCGAGGATGCCCAAATCGTCGTAGTGTTCGATCGTGCGCCGGCCATACTTCTTGAGCGCTTGTTCCGGCTCATACGTCCCCTCCGAGCAATGGAAGTGCAACAACGCGCCGAGCTGCCTGGCCAGGTCATGCGCCTTGCGGATGAAATCGTCGCTGCAGGTGAAGGTGGTATGGTGACACATCGCCCCGCCAAGCAATCGCGACACAACGTTCGACCCACGACAAGCTTCGATGAACTCAACGTTCTCGCGCAACCCCAGCTCGCCATTCTCCCGGCTCACGCGCTCGGTCGCCTCGAAGCAAAGCACGCCGCGCAGCCCCCAACGCGCGACGACCTCAGCCTGGACGAACAGCCCACCAGGAATGGCGTTGGGCGCTTCCAGACAATCGAAGAACGTGGTGATGCCGCTGCGAATCATGTCATAGCACGACAGATCCATCGCCGCGCGCAACATGTCGTGGTCCAGGCGATCTTCGATCTTGCCCCACCAGAATTCGTTCAAGAAAGCCCAGAAATCGGCCGGTGCGTTCTCGGTCGGGATGCCGTGAGCCAACACGCCGTAGCAGTGACGATGCGCGTCCACGAAGCCCGGAGAGATGGCGCAGCCGCGCAGATCGGTCAGCACGGCATCGCGATAGCGCATCTGCATCGCCTCGATCTCGCCGATATCGGCTATGCGATCGCCTTCGATCAGCACAGCCTGGTTGGGCCTGGGAGTCTCGGCTGCAGAGGTGATTAGCCATGAACAAAGCAGGAGCTGACGAGCCGGAGGGTGATCCTGAGTCATGCCACGATTTTAGAGGAGGAGAGGGGTTGACGCTGTCGCGGCATGGGAGGATACTTGCTTAAGAGCGAGGGGTGTCCGCATGAAATCTTGCGAGGGATCGCTGCACCGGAGGCGTCGTCTTGTCGCATGGCTCATCTTGCCGGCTGCTATTGCGTTGACGTTGTCCGGCCTTTCCATCTCCACGGCTTACGACGGCGACGCGGAACGCATGCCGATTGCGCCCGCGCGCGAGCCGGCCGCATCCGAACCAACCGGATTACGCGCCCAGGTCCTCCGCCAGGGGCACGTGCGCGTCATCGCCACGCTGAACGTCGCCTACCGACCGGAAGGTCAGCTCACGATCGCCGAAGCGGCAACTCAGCGCGCCAACATCGGGGGCGCGACGACGCGCGTGTTGTCGAACCTGGCCGGCACCAACTACGTCTTGAATGCCGCGTTCGAGGTTTATCCGTTCGTTGGGCTGACGGTTGACGCTGCCGCGCTGGAAGCGCTGCTTGCTTCGCCAGACGTGATCGCCATCACGGAGAGCGTGCCCAAACGCCCGGCCGACCTAGAATCGAATCGGATCATCGGCGCAGACATCGCGCACAACCTGGGCTACACCGGCGACGGCTACGCCATCGTCGTGCTGGACACCGGCACTCAGACAACCCATCCCTTCCTGGCCGGCAGGACCGTCGCCGAGGCATGCTTCTCGCGGACGCAACCGGACGACCCGCTCACGTCATACAACGACGCCACGACGACGCTGTGCCCAAACGGCCAATCAACCGGCCTCGGCGGAGCGCCGGGCAAGGCCGGCCCAGGCGCAGGCGTGAACTGCGACATCGCGATCAATGGATGCGCCCACGGCACGCACGTGGCCGGCATTGCCGTCGGCAGGAACTACAGCGGCGGTCCGGGATACCATGGCGTGGCGCCGGACGCCAAGCTGATTTCGATCCAGGTCTTCTCGCGATTCGATGACCCGGGGACCTGCTGGCCCTATGCCGCGCCCTGCATCGCGGCCTTCGACGAGGACATCCTGGCGGCGCTGCAGTATGTGCAGACCACGTTGTCGGTAAGCTACACCATTGCAGCGGTGAACATGAGCCTGGGCGACGGCTCCAAAAACACCTCGCCATGCGACTCCAGCCCCTACTTCACCGCTGTGGCCGGCCTGCGCGCCATTAACATCGCGACGGTGATCGCCGCCGGCAACGAGGGTTACTCGGACGCGATCAGCAATCCGGCCTGCGTCTCGAATGCCATCAGCGTCGGCTCGACGACCAAGCAAGACACCATCTCCGGCTTCTCGAATCGTGCTGGTTACATGAGCCTGTTCGCGCCGGGCTCGGCCATCAACGCTTCCGTGCCGAACAACGACTATGCTACCTATAGCGGCACGTCCATGGCCGCGCCACACGTGGCCGGCGCGTGGGCCGTAATGCGCCAGCGCTACCCCGGAGAAGATGTAGGGCAGATCCTCACCCGGCTGCAAACGACCGGCCGGCCGATCACGTTCGGCGCGAACACCAAATCGCGCATCCAGCTCGAGGCGGCCGGCGGACTGCCCACGGCGACGCCGACCCTCACGCCTAGCCCCACTGCCACCAGCACGCCCGATCCCCTGGCGAATTACATGATCCGGGACGGCAGCTTCGAGGGCGGCTATGCGACACCGCACTGGACGCAAGGCTCGACCACGTTCGGCAGCCCGCTGTGCACGCGGGCGAACTGCGGCGGTGGGGTTGGGCCTCGCACCGGCCTGTGGTGGGCGTGGTTCGGCGGAACCACGAAAGCCGAGGAAGGCTCCCTGCAACAACAAAAGCGAATCGCGACCGGCTCTACCACGCTGACCTTCTGGTTGTGGTGGAACGCAGGCCACCACGCCAACTCCACGTTCAGGGTCAGGATGGATGGGGTTGAGCTCTTCTCCATCAACGGCACGACGAACAACGCCTATCGCTCGGGCTGGACGAAAGTCGCCCTGGACATTTCAGGCTACGCCGACGATAAAGTGCACACGCTTCGCTTCGAACAGTCGAACCTGGACGGCCAACTATCGAACATTCACCTGGATGACGTTGCGCTGAGCACAGGACCGCTGGAACTCCCCACGCCGACCCCGTCGCCTCCCGGAAATCGGGCGAACAACATCTTCATCCCGATCGTCATGCGCTGATCGGACACCGTCTCGGCGGCGTGCCCAGCGTTCCGACCGCCGGCCCACGGTTCATCGCCTTACAATACGGCCATGGCATACGCCAACGGCAAACGGCCGAAGCTGATCCTGCTCGACGGGCACTCACTCGCGTATCGCGCGTTCTTCGTGGTGTATCCCCCAAATCGGCCCGATACCGGCCTGGCCCAGCTTTCGATCACCAACGACCGCGGGGAGAAAGAATTCACCGGCGTGGTCTACACTTTCGCCAACATGTTGCTGCGCGTGTGGCATGAGCAGCAGCCCGACTACATCGCAGCGGCATTCGACGTGGGGGCAACCTTCCGCGACGACATCTACCCGGAGTACAAGAGCACCCGGCAGAAATCGCCGGATACCCTGGAAGAACAGGTGCAACGCATCCAGCACCTGCTCAAGGCGTTCGACATCCCGATCTTCGTGGCCGAGGGATTCGAGGCCGACGATGTGCTCGGCACCCTGGCCCGGCGCGCCAGCGCCGAGGGCATGGACGTGGTGATCGTCACCGGTGATCGCGACGCGCTGCAGCTCGTCTCGCCGGCGGTGAAGGTGCTTACCTCGCGCCAGCGCTTCGAAGACACCATCATCTACGACGAAGCGCTGGTCGCGTCTACCTACGGCGTGCATCCTGAACAGATGGTTGACTACAAGGCCCTGGTGGGCGACCCATCAGACAACATCCCCGGCGTGCGCGGCATCGGCGAGAAGACGGCGCAATCGCTGCTGCAGCGCTACGGCACGCTCGACGACATCTATGCCCACCTGGACGAAATTCCCCAAAAGCGCGTGCGCGCCGCGCTGGAAGCGGGCAGAGATTCGGCCTATCTGAGCAAGCGGCTGGCCACCATCAGGACCGACGTGCCGCTCGACGTGAACTGGGATGCGTGCGCCGCTCAGTTCGACCACCAGCGCGTGCTGACGCTGTTTCGCGACCTGCGCTTCGAGAGCCTGATCAAACGCATCCCACACGCGCCGGCCGCGTCGGATGCCGACGTTGGCGGCGCCGCCCAACTGAGCATGTTCGACGCCGGCCCAGAAGGGCCTGCCGTATCGGCGCCGGAGCCGGCGCTGCTCGTGGTGGATGCGCCGACCCGCGCCCGGCTGGTGGACGGCGACGACGCCTACAAAGCGCTGCTCGCCGCGCTGAACGGCGCCGCGCGCATCGCCTTCGATACCGAGACCACCAGCACCGACCCGTTGCGTGGCGAGCTGGTCGGCCTGTCCTTCTGTGTGCGAGAGGGCGAGGGATGGTATCTGCCATGCGCATTCCACACATCGTCCGGCGAGGCAGAACCCAACTGGCACCTCGACCCGCACTCGCCCAAATTCGAGCCGATCGTCCACGCCATACAGCGCAAAGAGGTCGCCCTCATCGCCCACAACGCCAAGTTCGACCTGGAAGTGCTCCGCGAGGTCGGCGTAGCGATTGACAAGCCGATCTTCGACACGATGATCGCCCAGTTCCTGTGCGACCCGGGCGGGCGCGGGCTCGGCCTCAAGCAGATGGCCTTTGCCTATTTCGGTTGGCAGATGACGGAGATCGGCGAACTGATCGGCCGCGGCAAGAAACAGATCACCATGCGCGACGTGCCAATCGAGCAGGTGGCGGCCTACGCCGCCGCCGACGCCGATGCCACCTATCGGCTGCACGATGTGCTGGAGCCGATGTTGCGTGAGCGCAACCAGGAAGCGCTGTTCTACGAAGTCGAACTGCCGCTGATCCCCGTGCTGGTGGATATGGAGATGACCGGCGTCGCGCTCGACGTGAAGTACCTCGGCGAGCTATCGGGCGAGATCACCGAACGCCTGCGCGAGTTGGAGAAGCGCATCTTCAACGTCGCCGGCATGGCCTTCAACATCAACTCCACCAGGCAACTGAGCGATGTGCTGTTCGGCAAGCTCGGCCTGCCCACCCAGGGCCTGCGCAAGACCGAGGCCGGCGGCTTTTCGACCGCCGCCGACGTGCTGGATGGCTTGCGCGACCAGCACGAAATCATCCCGCTCATCCTGGAGCATCGCGAGTTGAGCAAGCTACAAGGCACCTACGCGAACGCGCTGCCGCAACTCATCAACCCCAAGACGGGCCGCCTGCACACCGACTTCAACCAGGTCGGCGCAGTCACCGGCCGGTTGTCATCGTCGAACCCCAACTTGCAGAACATCCCGATCAAGACCGAGATGGGCCGGCGCGTGCGAAAGGCCTTCATCCCGCGCAAGGGCTGGCGCCTGATCAGCGCCGACTATTCCCAGGTCGAGCTGCGCATCCTCGCCCATTTGGCAGACGATCCCACCTTGAAGGAAGCCTTCGCCAACAACGAGGATATTCACGCCACCACCGCCGCCGCGATCTACGATGTGCCATTGCGCGATGTCACACCGATGCAACGCAACAATGCCAAACGCATTAACTTTGGCATCGCTTACGGCATGGGCGCCTTCGCCCTGGCCGCGAACACCGGCATGACGCAGACCGAAGCACAAGAGTTCATCAACCGCTACTTCGCCCGCTTCCCCAACGTGCGCGAGTGGCTCGAAGCGACCAAACGCCAGGCTGCCGAACGCGGCTATGTCGAGACGGTGCTGGGCCGGCGCCGCTACTTCCCGGAGCTGACGTCTCGCTCCTCGCCCGAACAGGTGCGCCGTCGCGCCGAACGCGAAGCGATCAATCATCCGGTGCAGGGCTCGGCTGCCGACATCATGAAGATTGCCATGATCAATGTACATCGCCAGCTACGTGCCGGCGATTTCCAGGCTCGTATGACGTTGCAAGTGCACGACGAGCTGGTGTTCGATTGCCCGCCCAACGAACTGGCCGATGCCTGTGCCTTGATCAAGCGCGAGATGGAATCTGCCTATCGGCTGAGTGTGCCGCTGCGGGCCGACGTCGCAGCAGGGAAGAACTGGGACGAAGTAGAAGAGGTATCGTGAGCAGGGTCATCCTTGCATTGTTGGCTGCGGTTCTATTCACGGCGTGCACCGCCGATTCGCCCTCCGACCCGCCGGTCATCACGCCCGAGATCTTCAGCGTGACGGTGAACCCACAGGTCACGGCCACGCCCACCCCGCAACCGACGCCCACTCCCATTCCGCTGGCCGCGCGCGTGAACGGTCAACCCATCACACTCGAACAATACCAGGTCGAGCTGGCGCGCTACCTGGCCGCTTCCCCCGAAGCGCTTGATCCGACCAGCGAACGTGGCCGGCTCCTGGCCGTTCAGCTCAGGGACGTGGTGCTGGACGCATTGATCGAGCAGACCTTGATCGAACAGGAGGCCGCCCGCAACAACATCGCTGTGAGCGAGCAACAGATCGCCGATGAACTGGCGATCGCCAAGGAGCGCACCGGCGGCGAAGCTCGATTCCAGGCCTGGCTGTCGGCAATGCGCCAGACCGAGGCCGATATCCGCGAATTGATCCGTCGTGAACTCCTCATGAACGCCTTGCGCGACCGGGTGCTGGCGGAGCTGCCACGCACGGCGGAATATGTGCATGCCTATCACATCGTCGTGGCTACCGAACGCGAGGCCAGGCAAACCCTGACGCGCTTGCAGAATGGAGCACAATTCACCGCGCTGGCGCAGTCGCTCTCGCTGGACGATAGCACGCGCGCCGCCGGCGGCGATCTGGGTTGGTTCGCCCGCAACACCGGCGCCGTGCTGTGGCCGGAGGTGGAAGATGCTGCCTTCAGCCTGCAGCCCGGCGAGACCAGCGACGCAGTGAAAAGCCCGATCGGCTACCACATCATCCGCGTGACCGAACGCGAGGTGCGCGGACTGACCGAGGCTGATACCGCTCATCTGCAAGCCGCAGCGCTGGCCAGATGGATCGCCGACCTGAAAGCACGCGCACAGATCGAGCGCTTCATCTGATCCGATCGCACTTTCCCCAGGCGCGTCTGCCATCACGAGGGAGGCGGGTGCGCCGATGCGTTCTCCCTGGTCGGGCCATCGCATGGGAGGCGATTGTGCGAGCGCAGCTTCGCCGCGTTCGTGATGACTTCACAAACTCTTAACACGCTTTGACTATCCGCGCTGTTGGCCCCACAATGCCGGCATCTCAATCGCAGGGGGCAACCCATGGCTCGCAAACGCATCCTCAGCATCGACGGCGGCGGCATCCGGGGCATCATCCCGCTATGCGCACTGGTGGAATTGGAGAAGCAGCTCAAGCAGCCGGCGCGGGCGTTCTTTTCGTTCATGGCCGGCACGTCCACCGGCGCCATCATCAGCGCCGGCCTGGCGCTGGGGCTATCAGCCGAGCGCTGTCTGCAGCTCTACATCGAACTCGGCGACCGGGCCTTTCGCCGCAATCCACTGGACTGGGTCATCAGCCTCGGCTCGTTCAAGTATCGCATGGCGCCCATGGTGAAGTTACTGAAAGAGTTCCTCGGCAACCCAATCCTGAACGAGATGCCGCTGGACGTGATGTTCACCGCGATGCGCGTGCGCGACGGCAAGCCGTTCTATTTCGTCAAGGACAACCCGGCCAACGAGAAGCTGACCGGCAAGTTGCGCCTGGTGGATTGCGTGGCCGCTTCGGCTGCTGCGCCGACTTTCTTCGAGCCGTGGACGGTGCCGGGGATCGGCGCATGCGTGGACGGCGGCGTGGGCATCGCCGGCAACCCCTGCTACCAGGCCTGCGTCGAGGCTTTCGACTATATGCCGGCCGGCAAGTACCCCATAGCCGAGACCACGGTCGTCTCGCTCGGCACGGGCTTCTTCAAGACGCAGTACGCTCCGTCCAACCTGATCGAGTGGGTGCAATGGATCGTCGGCGAACTGCTGGACGAGCCGGCGGCACAGCAGACGCAACTGGTGCAACGCCACTACGTGCCGCGCGGGCTGCATCTGGTGCGCTTGAACGTGCAGATGCCGCAGGACATCGGCATGGACGACATCGGCGCGATCCCCAGACTGGTCGAGATCGGCACTGCCGCGGCCGCCAAGCTGGATTGGGATAAGCTGCTCACCGCACCCGATGATACGAAAGTGGTGGAACTCACGCCGGCGCAACTGCCGCGCAACGCGCCGGCCAAGAATGCGCTGGTCATCGCCCCGAGCAAGCCCAGGCAGCCGCAGCCAAAGAGCAAGTCAACCAGCCAGAAGAAAAGACAACGCAAGTGATGCCGATCCTATCTGTGCGTCTGGACATCACGACTTCGTCGCACGGTACACGTACACCATGCGCTCGAGGGTGGTGTAGGTCGCCAGAATCGCCAACGCCCACACCAGGATGACGAGCGACTCAGAGAAGATCAACGATAGCAACAGCCCAGCGGACAGGAGCAAAAAGCGCCCGAAGCGGCTGAACAGACCCACCTTGCAATCCAATCCCAGCCCCTCGGCGCGGGCGCGGGTGTAGCTGACCATGAAGGAGGCGACGAGCGCGATGAACGCGACGACCACCGAGAGTGAATCGCCGCGAATCGCAAAGTAATAACCGAGGCCGGCCATCAACACGCCCTCAGAGAAACGATCCAACGTGCTGTCAAAGAACGCACCGAACTTGCTCTGCTTGCCCAGCTTGCGCGCCACGCCGCCGTCAACCGCGTCCAGCGGCATGCCGATGGCCGCCATCACCACCCCGCCCCAGAAGGGCTGGCCGAGGGCAATGAGGATAGCAGCGATAACGTTCAACCCAAAGCCAGCCAGGGTGAGTGCATTCGGCGAAACGCCGGTGCGTGCCACGACATCCACCAGCGGATTCAGCAGCGGGCCGAGGTTCTTGCGCGCCCAGTTCTCCATTTCGTAAACAGCAGCGCAGGATCAATTTTCGCGCTACCGGGCTATACAGAGACACGCCGGCATAAGCTGAGTATCAGCGATGCGACCACCTTGAGAGCAGACACGCAGACTGCCTCACTCTCTGCCCGGCACGCCTCACGACGAAACTGAACACCGCCGGCGCGCTGCGATGACGTGGGGAATATCGGCCTTGGGATGCTCGTTACTCGCCGCGAATGAACGCTTCGACCTTGTCGCGAGCTTCGTCGTCTGTGTATTGCTCCGGCGGCGACTTCATGAAATAGGAAGAGGGGCCGAGCAACGCGCCCGATAAGCCGCGATCGAGGGCGATTTTGGCGCAGCGCACCGCGTCAATCACCACGCCGGCGCTGTTCGGGCTGTCCCACACCTCCAGCTTGAGTTCGACGTTGAGTGGCACATCGCCGAAGGTGGTGCCCTCCATGCGAATGTAGGCCCATTTGCGATCGGTCAGCCACGGCACGTAATCGCTGGGCCCAACGTGGACGTTGTCCTCGGGGATCTCATAGGGGATCTGCGACGTGACCGAGTTGGTCTTGCTGATCTTCTTGCTCTCCAGGCGCTCGCGCTCGAGCATGTTCATGAAATCGGTGTTGCCGCCAAAGTTGAGCTGATAGGTGCGGTCAATGCGCACGCCGCGCTCCACGAACAGGCGGGCCAGCATGCGATGGGTTATGGTCGCGCCAACCTGGCTTTTGATGTCGTCGCCGATCACGGGCAAGTTGCGCTCACGGAAGCGGCGCTGCCAATATGCCTCCCGCGCGATGAAGACGGGCACGCAGTTCACGAAGGCGCAGCCGGCTTGCAGCACCTGCTCGACGTACCACTTGGTGGCCTCCTCGCTCCCGACCGGCAGGTAGTTCACCACCACGTCGGTCTGCGTATCTTTCAGGATTTTGACTACATCGCTGGTCTCGCCAGGCGCTTTCTTGATGACCTGCGAGAGATATTTGCCCAGGCCGTCGTGGGTCATACCGCGGTGCACGCAACAGCCGGTATAAGGCACGTCGCAGAACTTGTAGGTGTTGTTCGGCGCGGTGAAGATCGCTTCGCTCAGATCCTTGCCGACCTTGTTGACGTCAATGTCGAAGGCGGCGGTGAATTCGATATCCCCCACGTGATAATCACCCAACTGCACGTGCATCAACCCCGGCACGCGATCCTCTGACTTGGCGTTACGGTAGTAATGCACTCCCTGCACCAGCGAACTGGCGCAATTGCCGACGCCGATGATGGCGACGCGCACTTTTCGATTGGCGGCGGCCCGCAGCTCACTCAACTTGCTCGACTTCTTTGCCATGTTTACGATGTCCTCAGTTCTCCTGCGCCAGGCACCCTTCAACACAACATGCGGGTGAATCACGTGGCGCGACTCAACTTCCTCAAAACAGGCCGCGTGATTATAATCACTCGGCCTGAAGAGCTATGCCATACCGTCCAGAGGATTTGGAACTCGATGAAGGGTACTGGCGCGCATTGTTGGAAGAAGTAGAGAAACTGCCTATCCCCTCGACGCGACCACAGCCAGAATCGCGCACGCCTGTTCGTCCTGCCACTTCGCACGAGGGTCAACGCACATCCGGACATCAAGTCGGTGCGACTTCTGATAAAAACGATCCAATTTGGAACGCGCTGCGCGAGGCAATGGCCCACAATGCGCCACTGGAAGTGGAAGTCACCGGTTGCAACCGCGGCGGGTTGATCGTTCACTACCGGGGGTTGCGGGGGTTCGTGCCCTCATCGCATCTGGAAGCTCTGTCGCCCGACATGGACGAGCCGAGCCGGCGCTCGGCCCTCGCCAGCCACATCGGGCGCCGCCTCACCGTGCGCGTGATCGAACTCGATCCCGAGCTTAACCGCGCGGTCTTCTCCGAACGCGCCTTGGCGGATGAGGAAGAATCCACCCCGACAGAAATCCCACCCATCCTGCACGAGATCCGCCCCGGCGAAACGCGCCGCGGCCACGTGACAAACCTCACCGCCTTCGGCGCATTCGTGGATTTGGGCGGCTACGAAGGGCTGGTGCACGTGAGCGAGCTGTCGTGGAGCCGGGTAAACCATCCGCGCGACATGCTGCACATCGGCCAGGAAGTGGACGTCTACGTGATGAGCGTATCGCCGGAGGAAGGCCGCATCGCCCTCAGCCTGAAGCGCGCAAAGGCCAACCCTTGGGAGACCATCGAGCAGCGCTATCACGTCGGACAGATTGTGCACGGCACAGTCACCAACGTGGTGCAATTCGGGGCGTTCGTCAAGGTGGAGAACGACCTGGAAGGGTTGGTGCACATCAGCGAGCTGGCCGAGGGCAATTTCATGCATCCCCGCAACATCGTGCAAGAAGGTGATCGGGTGGTTGCGCGCGTGATCGGCGTGGATAGCCAACACAGGCGCCTGGCGCTCAGCCTGCGCGGCACATCCACCGATCGCCAAAACCAGGCCGAAAACGGCAAGTGACAGCGGTTTCTATTGCGTACGTCGTCCATGCCTTTCCGCGCCGACATGCACTCGGACGACCGCATGGGATGCGCGCTCGTCGCCGATCGAGCTCGGCGATAAAAGGGTGCATTCACGAATAGAGGCAAAAACCTCCCGCAGGTTGCTTGCTTGCGACCGTTTGCGATGCGCGGGTGCGCGGGCGACCACATAGGGTCGCCCCTACAACCGGCGGCGGTGTGCGCTGTAGGGGCGGCCTTGCCTGGCCGCCTGCCTATACGCGCAAACGCAGGCAGGCACATAGGCCTGCCCCTACAAGAAGAAATGCCCCCGGCTGTGAACGCACCCCGATAAAAACCGGTCGGACTCTTATAATCTCCCTGTCGCACCGGGCGAGCTCGTCGTGCGAGATATCCCATGAACAAGAGGGGTGCTTCCTTGTCGGTAACGGCGGACTGGGCGTTGGCACGCCTGTTCGCTCACGGCCGCACCTGGCGGGTGGCCGGCGGGCTGACGCTTTTCCTCGTCGGCGCGATCACACTGCTGACCCTGCTTGGCCTGAACACCGGCGGCCTGATCGTCCGATGGGCCAAGCTGCTGCAGCACGCCTTCGGCGTCGGCGTCTTTCCGCTGTGCCTGATCATGCTGGCGGCAGGCCTGCTGGCGTTGCTGAACGCGTCCCCAAGCTGGACGCGACGCACGTGGGTGCGCATCATCGCCGGCGAGATCGCGTTCTTCTCGTTCCTCGCCCTGACCCACTCGCTGGCGTTCGGCGCCGATGCCTATCAGCTCGCACGCTCGGGTGGCGGTGGCGGCGCAGTCGGCTGGGTGCTGGCCGAAATGCTGTGGCGGGGGCTCGGCGTGCAAAGCGACGAAGGCGTGACGCTCATGCGCCTGCTCTCGGTGGTCATCTGGTGCGCCCTGTTCGCGCTCGGCGCCTTCATCGCCGTCGCGCCCCTGCGGCAAGCATCCAGACGTGCGAACGAAAGCGACAAGCAGCCGGTGATGGCCACCGGCACATCATCTGACGCGCAGCGCCAACCGCGACGTGAACCGCCCGCGGGCAGTTCACCCGCGGATGAACCGCCGGCGCCGATCCGCGGCGAGCAATTGCCGCTGCCCGACCCAACAAAGAAGACCACCGGTCGCCCGGCTCCGAAAAGCCAGGTCAACCCACCGAGCATCCGATCCGAAGCGGTCATCGTCAAAGACGGCGAACGCGGCGGGGATGGCGACCCTAAAACCAGGCCCGCAAAGGCCAAACCCGCGCTCCCCCGCTCCGATGCTTTGCCGCCGTTGACGCTGTTGAAGGCCGGCAAGCAACCCAACACGGCCCGCAGCGACGCCGACGCCAAACGCCAGGCCGACATCATCGAGACCACCCTGGCCCACTTCGGGCTGTCCGGCAGGGTGGTCGAAATTCGACGTGGGCCGACCGTCACCCAGTTCGGTATCGAGCCGGGCTATGTGGACCGCAGCGCCCAGCACCGCGACAAGACCGTGCAGAAATTGCGCGCGGCGGTGGCCGGCGCAATCCACGACGCGATCGTCGTCGAACCGAGCGTGGATCGCACTTCCGCAGTGATCGAAGTCCCGGCCGCGCTGGTGGACGCACGCGAGGCAGGGTTCAAGGCGTTGCTCAAATCGCTGCTGAGCGACCTGGATCTGAGCACCCACTTCGTCGAGGGGGAACGCCGCGCCGGCCTGGCCTATTTCGAGATCGGCGCCGACACCGAGCGCAAGCTCAAGATCAAGGTGAGCCAGATCGGCGCGTTGCAACGTGAGCTGGCCGGCCGCTTGATCGAGCGCCTGTTCCAGTTTGACGGCTTCGAGAACTCGGACCAACTGATCGAGCGATTGAAAATTTCCTTCCCCGCCAACGTGGGCGACGCGATCGCCTTGAAGGATGTGCTGGGAGATGCCATCGCCGACCTCGGCCTGGCCGGCAGCGTGATCATGGGCAGGAAAGCCTCGCACGCGGTGGTGGAATGGCAGAAACAAGCGCAGAAGGTGCGCGTGGGGGCGATTGCTGCGCTGCAGAACGACCTGGCGCTGGCGTTGGCCGCGCCATCCATCCGCATCGAAGCGCCGATCCCCGGCCGTGGGTTGGTGGGCATCGAAGTGCCCAACAGCAACATCGGCGAAGTGGACTTGCGCTCGTTGATGGAGGGTGAGGCATTCCGCAAGCTGGCCGAGAAGTCGCCGCTTGCCATCGCGCTGGGGCGCGACGTATCGGGCGCAGCGATCGTCGCCGATCTGGCGCGCATGCCGCATTTGCTGATCGCGGGCACCACCGGCAGCGGCAAGAGCGTATGCATCAGCGCGATCACCGTGTGCCTGGCGATGAACAACCGGCCGGAAGATTTGAAGCTGGTGATGATTGACCCGAAGATGGTCGAGCTGTCGCGCTTCGCCGGCCTGCCGCACGTCATCGGCAAGCCGGAAAGCGATATTGATCGCATTCCGGCCGTCTTGCGCTGGGTGACGCGGGAGATGGACGCGCGCTACAAGAAGTTCGCCGAGGCCGGCTCGCGCAACCTGCAGGAATATAACCAGGTCATGGCGCGGCGGCGCGAGGAGCCGCTGCCGCGCATCGTGGTGCTGATTGACGAATTGGCAGACCTGATGCTGCAGTCCCCGATCGAGACCGAGAAGACAATCTGCCGCCTGGCACAGATGGCCCGTGCCACTGGCATCCACCTCGTGGTCGC
>JAIMBB010000032.1 GCA_023511655.1 Anaerolineae bacterium | reverse complement strand
CGACTACGCCTACTTCGTTCACTCGTATCACCCGCGCCCACAAGACCCGACTCACGTGCTGGCAACGACCGACTACGGTTACGAATTTCCTTCCGTGGTCGCCAGGGGCAACGTGTGGGGCATTCAGTTCCATCCGGAGAAGAGCCAGGACGTCGGCCTGCGCATGTTGAGGAACTTCGTGCGATGGTCGCCCACAGTTGAACCGCCGATCGGCGGCCATAGCTCGGGGAGAGAACATGTTTACGATCTACCCAGCCATTGACCTGCGCAACGGGCGTGTCGTGCGGCTGCGGCAGGGCGATCCGTCTCAACAGACCACCTATTCGGACAACCCCTCCGCCGTCGCCAAGCGATGGGTGAGCGAAGGCGCGACCTGGCTGCACATCGTGAACCTGGACGGCGCGTTCGGCGACCAGGCGGCGGCGCGCGCCAACCGGCGTGCCCTGCAAGACATATGCTGCTATGTGAAGGCGAGGATCCAATTCGGCGGCGGCTTGCGCGAGATTGACGATGTGAAGGCAGCGTTCGACGCCGGCGCCGATCGCGTGGTGCTGGGGACGGCAGCCGCGGAAAACCCGAAGCTGGTCGCCGACGCGCTGGCACAATTCGGCCCCGAGCGCATCGCCGTCGGCCTGGATTCGCGCGACGGCATGATCGTCACGCGCGGCTGGCAGCACGCCACGCGCATGACCGCCATCGAGCTGGGCACGTTGATGAAGGAGATGGGCGTGGTGCACGCCCTGTATACCGAGGTGGGGCGCGATGGCATGTTGGTCGGCGTCGCTGCCGAGCAAACGGCAGCCCTGGCCCAGTTGACCGGCCTCAAGGTCATCGCCTCGGGCGGCGTGCGCGACCTGAGCGACATCCGCGAGCTGATGTTGTATGAGCCGCGCGGTGTGGAGGGAGTGATCGTCGGCCGCGCGCTCTATGAAGGGACGTTGTCGCTCAAAGCGGCTTTGCTATTGCGAGTCGAGCCGTGAACGGCGACGTTTGAATTGTGAAGGGCCATGCTGGCGAAACGCATCATCCCTTGCTTCGACGTGGCAAACGGTCGGGTGGTGAAAGGTGTGAACTTCATCAACCTGCGCGATGCCGGTGATCCGGTGGAGCAGGCCGGCGTTTACAACGACGAACGCGCCGACGAACTGGTCTTCCTGGACATCCTGGCCTCGCACGAAGGGCGCGGAACCACGATCGAGATGGCGCGCCGGGTAGCCGATGAGGTGTTCATTCCATTTACCATCGGGGGTGGTATCCGCTCGGCCGACGACTTTCGCACCTTGTTGCTGGCCGGCGCCGACAAGTGCTCCATCAATAGCGCCGCAGTGCGCAATCCCGACCTGATCAACGAGGCGGCCTGGCGCTTCGGCGCACAGTGCGTGGTGGTGGCCATAGACGCCCGCCGCCACAACGACGGCTGGAAGGTGTATCTCAACGGCGGGCGCGTGCCAACCGACCTGGATGCCGTGGCCTGGGCACAGGAAGTCGAGCGGCGCGGCGCCGGCGAGATCCTGCTCACCAGCATGGACACCGACGGCACGCAGGACGGCTATGACCTGCCGCTGCTGCGCGCCGTATGCAGCGCGGTCAATATCCCGGTGATCGCCTCCGGTGGAGCCGGCAAGCTCGAACATTTCTACGCGGCGATCGAAGCCGGCGCCAGCGCCGTGTTGGCCGCTTCCGTCTTCCACTACAAAACCTTCCGCGTCGGGGAGGTGAAGCGCTACCTGGCCGGCCGAGGCGTGCCGGTGCGGTTGTGAGCGCCGGCAGCAGGCACGCCCTCGGCATCGCGCCTTGTTTGAGACTGCGCTGCTACATGCGTCCATCCGCCCCTACGCGCGTTTGACTTTAAGGCGGGTTGATCTAATCTCTAGGCAGTGAGCGCGGATCGCGTTCGGCATACTTCAGCCAAAGAGCGACGGCCGCACCTCCGGTCGTCGCAACGGAACAGTAGGACGAATGACGATCAATGGAGCATGAGCAAACCCGGTAGCAAGTATTACCCTCTGTTCACTTACCTGCGCGAGCGGGGCCAGGATGAAATTACCCTGACCTTCGCTCAGATCGAGAAGGTGCTGGGCAGCCCCTTGCCCGAGGGCGCACGCATCGAGCGCGGCTGGTGGAGCAACCGTCGGCGCGCCTCACCGCAGGCCAAAGCCTGGTTGAGCGCCGGTTACAAAGTGGCTGCTGTGGACTTGCAGCGCAAGCAGGTGGTGTTCGCCGTTCCGGCCAAGCTCGCCAGCCGCTACATCGTCGAGCGCGACGGTGACACGATCCTGTGGAACGCCGGGCTGATCAAAGCCCTCCGCGAGCACATGTGTATGAGCCAGGCTGAGTTTGCTCGCGAGCTGGGGGTGCGTCAGCAAACGGTGAGCGAGTGGGAAACGGGTGCCTACGCACCGACGCGCGCCACCTCCAAGCACCTCACGCTGGTCGCCGAACGGGTCGGGTTCCGCTACGGCGCCGACGAGTAACCTGCGCTTCCCGTCCTCCGCGCATCCTTTCTTTCCTCCGGCGAAGTCCATCGCGCCTGCCTATTGACAAATTCTCGCTGCCGTGTATCATGTTGAAAACACGGTAGCGAAATTAGCAATCAGGCAGGGAACCATGACCAATTCCGACTTCAACCCACGCGCGCTGTTCATCTCCGCCGACGGCATGTTGTATTCGGACTCGCTGATTTGTTCGGGGTTGTTGCCTGCCAAGCTCGGCGGGCGGCCCTGTCCATTCTCACAGGACAAGCACATGCCCAAGCCCCAGCCGCTCGATCCACAGGATCCGGAGTACGACCCTCGCAGAGGCAAACCGGGCGACTTGTGTCCACCGTGCGCCGTGTTGCAAATCGGTGCGTTAGACGACTGGGAGGAGCACGAGCAATTACATCTGCCGGAGGAAGTGTTGCCGTTGCGCCTGTTTCAATGCCGCCAGGGGTTTTGGTTGGTCGTGCCGGGTTTATATGATGACGACCCGACGCGAATCGTCATAGACGCGCCCGACACCGACGCAGGGGAGAAAAGCGACGATGCCCATACCGATGGTGATGGCAGTGGCCGGCCGACGTGACTGCGTCGCTATAATCGCGCGCGAGGTCACCGCCGCCACCCGGCCGATGACAAAAAGACAGGTGTTGCAACTCAAGTTCGATGCCCTTGGCCTCGTCCCGGCCATCATCCAGGACGCCCTCACCGGTCGCGTGCTCATGCTCGGCTGGATGAACGACGAGGCATTGCGTCGCACGCTGCGCAGCGGCGAAGTGTGGTTCTGGTCGCGCAGCCGGCAAGCGCTGTGGCACAAAGGCGAAACCAGCGGCAACGTACTGCGCGTGCGCGAGGTGCGCGCCGATTGCGATGCCGATTGCCTGCTTGTTCGAGCCGAACCGGCCGGGCCGACGTGCCACACCGGCCAAGAGAGCTGCTTCTGGCAAGACGTGGACGGCAATCCCCTTCAGCCGCCTGCTGCGGGCTTCCTGGACGAACTGGAGGCCATCGTGCAATCGCGCCGCGTCGCCTCGCCAAACGAAAGCTACACCGCCCGATTGTTCGAGCAAGGTCGCTTCAAGATCGCCCAGAAGGTGGGCGAGGAGGGGTTGGAGGCGGCCATAGCCGGCGTCGCCCAGGACGACGATCGGTTGATCGAGGAAAGCGCCGATTTACTCTTTCACCTGCTCGTCTTGCTCAACGAACGCGGCATTGCCCTGCGCGATGTGCTAGCCAGGTTAGACGGGCGGCATGCGCCGCCGACGCAGCCGATGGATTGAGCCTGCCCTTCTCACTCTCATCGAGTAGCGGTATCATTTAGCTCAGGGCCGTTAGCTCAGTCTGGCAGAGCAGGGGACTTTTAATCCTTGTGTCGCAGGTTCGAATCCTGCACGGCTCATCGTCGGGCTTGTAACAGGCGGCTCCGACACCGAGGGATTGTCGCAATGCGGCAATCCCTCAATTTGTTCGTTTCTCGCCTACCCTGTGCGGCCATTCGCCCTCGTCGTTCCAGGCCGCGCTTCTCGTAGCGAGGAATGTGTGTCAGGGCCGAAAGAAGACTCGGCCAGCCACCAGCAGCGCGCCGCACAAGCGCGCCGCACAAGCGCGCCGCACAAGCGCGCCGCACAAGCGCGCCGCACAAGCGCGCCGCGCCAGATGAGCCGGCCCCGATCTGTGCCACATGACTCACAGCGCGGTCGCCATGCACCGCAAGTCCGCGAATTCAGTCCACAAATTGACCAAATTCGCGCGAATTCGGTCAATTCGCGTATACTCGCTCCGGTGATCCCTCGCCTGATCCAACCTATTGTGACCGAACGCCTGCGTGCCGGCGGCAAAGACGCCAGGTGAACAAAACGACGCTCGTCAACCGGACACCCGTCGGGGTTATCTTTGATGCGGATTCCGCCCTTCAACTTCCGGAGGACGACTGCAGCGCGGCAACGATGCGCTGTACCGGCGGACGATCGGCCTGATCCACGCCCACGTGGCTGAGCGCGATCCGTCCCCCGGCATCCACGACGAAATCGCCGCCGCGTTGAAGCGGGTCTTCGCTCACCTTGGGGATGCCATGCCCGCGCAGCCAGCGCAGCGCGTAATACAACAGGACGCGCGGGCCGTACACCCGCAGCCGGGAGTTTCGCCCCAGGCCATACGCATGATAGATGCGCAGGGAGGGATCGGGGACGAAGCGCGTGTGGGCGCGCCATTCGCGCGGCATCTCCTCATCAAGCACCAGGCTGATCCAACTCGCCAGGCGCTCGACCGGCGCAAACGACATGGCCAACACGGGCGCGACGATGCGTTGCTCGTACAGGAACCGGTGCAACTGCACCAGATGCATCGTGCAATAGTGTCAGGCCAGGTGGCGCAGGAAGACGAGGGCGATGGGCTTCGGTTGGCGCGAAAGCACGATCGCGCGCCCGTCAACGTCCGTCGCTTCGAAGTCTGGGGCCGGCTCGCCGACGCTCGGGATGCGCAGCACCCCTGGGATGCGCTTTGACATAGCTCGATTATCCACTATGGGATCCGCCGGCGCCGCTTGAGAATCTATAATTCTGGGCGTGGCTTTCACCGTCAACGACCTGCAAGATCTCACCCGCCTGCTGCTTGAGCGGCCGGAGTGGCTGAGCGAGGTACGGCGCATCGTGCTCACCGATGAGTTGCTAGCGTTGCCGCGCGAGCTGGCCGAAGCGCAGCGCCGCACCGACGAGCGGTTCGCTGAGTTGGCTGAAGCCCAGCGTCGCACCGACGAGCGGCTGGCCGAGTTCCAGCGTCGCACCGACGAGCGGTTCGCTGAGTTGGCCGAAGCCCAGCGTCGCACCGACGAGCGGCTGGCCGAGTTTGAACGCCGCACCGACGAGCGGTTCGCTGAGTTGGCCCAGGCCATCAGTCGGCTCGCCGCCACCGTTGAGCGGGGAATGCAGGAAATAGGCGAGGTCCGCGGCAGGCTGCTTGAAATTGAATATCGCAACAAAGTCGGCGCCATCTTCGGCGGCCGCCTGCGCAAGCCGCAGGTCGTGGACGCCGGCGACCTCTGGGACCTGCTCAGGGAGCGCCTCGACGAAGCAGACATCCGCCAGGTCGTCGCTGCCGACCTGATCGTGCGCGGCCGGCTGCTCCCGCCGCAGGGCGAGGGCGAACTGTGGCTGGTCGTTGAAGTCTCCAGCGTCATTGACCGGAACGACGTGGCGCGCGCAGCGCAGCGCGCCGAGCTGTTGCGCAAGGCCAGCCTTCCGGTCGTGCCGGTCGCGGCCGGCCGGCGGCTCACCCAGGGCGCGGCGGCACTGGCGGCCGAGTTGCGCGTCGCCCTGGCCAGGAATGGCGGTCTGGCCGGCTGGGATGATGCTCTGGCGCGCGCCGGCTAACGCTGCGGAGCGTCGGACGCGTCGCTAATCTGCCAGCCGAATGTGTGCGCGCACACATTCAGCCGGCTTTTGCCTCGCTATCCTGATGACGACTTCGTTCAAAGTCAGGAGGCAAAGACCATGCAAGCGACCACTCAGCAAAACCCAGTTTTGTCCAAGTCCGCGCTGGCGGGCGTCGTCGGCGGCCTGGCCGGCGGCATCGTGTTCGGGATCATGATGGCAGTGATGGGCATGATGCCGATGATCGCCGGGCTGATCGGCAGCAGCTCGGAGATCGTCGGGTTCCTCATCCACATGCTGATCAGCGCCTTCATCGGCGTCACGTTCGGGCTGATCTTAGGCAGTCGTGCGCGGAACTACACCCAGGGACTGATCTGGGGCCTGGTGTGGGGCGCCGTGTGGTGGGTGCTCGGCCCGCTGGTCATCATGCCGGCTATGATGGGCATGCCGCTATTCATGTTCAACCAGATGACATTGACCAGCCTGCTCGGCCACCTGATCTACGGAGGCGTGGCGGGCCTGGCTTTCGCCTGGTTCATCAATCGGTGAAGGCCGGGCGCGGGGGCCATCTAAACCGAGCGCTTTACGATACAGGTCATGGGCATGGAAGATGTGCTGGCCTTGCACAAGCAAAGCTATCTATCGGAGGTGACGATCTTCCAGGATCTCTCGGCCGATGAGATGGCAGCACTGGCGCGTGCTGCGCCGATGAAAGAGGTCGAAGCCGGCACAATCTTCTACTCGCCCGAGGACCCGGCCGAGGTGTTATTCATCCTGAAGAAGGGTCGCGTCAAGTTGTATCAACTCACGGCCGACGGGCGGACGCTGACCATGCACATCTACGAAGCTGGCTCGATCTTCGGGGAGATGTCGTTACTCGGCCAGGGCATGCACGGCGCCTTCGCCCAGGCGTTGACGCCGTGCGTGCTGTGCTTGATGTCGCGCGATCATGTGCAACAACTGCTGTTCGGCAACCCGCGCATCGCCATGCGCATCGCCGCGGCGCTGGGCGAACGCTTGATCAACGCCGAGAATCGCCTGCTCGATTTCGCCTTCCGGCGCGTGCCGGAGCGGCTGGCGCGTCTGCTCCTGCAATTGGCGCAGCCGCACCGCAACCTGCTTTCACTCTCGCAGCGCATGGAAGTGCGCTACACCCACGAGGAACTGGCCGACATGCTCGGCACTACGCGCGAGACGGTAACCAAGTTGCTCAATGAGATGCGTGGGCGCGGGCTGGTGGCACTGCAGCGCGGACGCGTGACGCTGCTCGACATGGACGGCCTGCAACACATTGCCTCGGGCGAGGCAGATAATCTGACACTTGTCGCACCGGCGATGGCCGACGAACCTGCGGCTTGAGCGCCGACGGACACGCGGGCTCATTCCGTGAGTTCGCTCATTTCGACCGGCAATAGCAGGCGATCCTCGGAACGATCGTATTCGAACAGCTCGGCATAGCGCCCCCAATCCACGGCCGTCTCGAACTGGCGCTGCGCCTCGTCGCGCGGGTAGTGCTCATCCAGGATGTCGAGGAAGAACCCGGCGCGCATCGAGCCGTTGGGCTTCTCTTTCAGCGTGGTGTAGATCATCTTGACCGTGGGGATGCGTTCCAATACCTGGGTGCGAAAGATGTCTTTGCTGCTCTGGACGTCGGCGGTGGCGAATGCGCGGCCGGCTTCGGTGAGCGCGATGTCGCCTTGTTTCACTTCGGCCAGCCCCAGCATGACCGACGCGTCCACGATCGGTAGCAGATCGTCCGTCGGCAGTTGCAGCGTGCTCGAGATTTCGGGCAGGTCGCGCAACTCGGGCCGCTCGTGCAGCAACTCGAGCAGACCGCTGATGCCACCCACCGTGGCGTGAGGCAACGGCGGATAGGGCGTTTCGCGGCGCGGGGGAATGCCGGCCATGGCCGCGCTCACGTCGCGATCCGGGTTGGTCATGGCGATGTAGATGCCATCCACCAGCTCTTTGAATCGCCTGGCAGCGCGGTCGCGCGGGCGCGGCAGGTCAATCTTCACCTCGCCCCGTACGCGGCCGGGATTGGCGCCCAGGATGATTACGCGATCGGCCAGATACACAGCCTCCTCGATGTTGTGCGTGACGATCAGCACGCTCTGTGCCGGGAAGTTGCCGCGTTCCCACAAATCGCTGATCTCGCCGCGCAGGTTCTCGGCGGTGAGCACATCCAGGGCGCTGAACGGTTCATCCATGAACAACACCCTGGGTTGTTTGACGAACGCGCGCGCAAAGCCGACGCGCTGGCGCATGCCGCCCGATAGTTCCTTCGGATATGCGCTCTCGAAGCCGTCCAGCCCAACCATATCAATTGCCTTCAACGCGCGCGCCTGGCGTTCCTTCATTGGCACGCCAATGGCCTCCAGGCCCAGCTCGACGTTTTGCTGCACCGTCAACCAGGGCAACAGCGCAAACGACTGGAAGACCATGGCTACGTCGGGATTGGGTGCGGTCACGTGCCGCCCCGAGGAAAGCACCTCGCCGCTGGAGGCAGGGATGAGGCCGGCCAGGATGCGCAACAACGTGCTCTTGCCGCTGCCGCTGCGGCCGAGCAGGGCGACGATCTCGCCCGGCTGGACCGACAGGCTGACGTTTTCGAGCACGGTGAAAATGCCGTTGCCGTCGGGCAACTCGAAGCTTTTGCTCACCTGCTGCGCGCGAATGAGGGCGCCATCGGCGGCCGGCGCTGCTTTCGCGCTGTCATAGGTCATCGTCATGTGTGGACTCCTCGTGCCTTAAAGTGAATACTTGCGCTCGGCCAGGACATACAACCGCCGCCACAAGAGGCGGTTGAACGCCACGACGAACAACGCCATCATGCTCACGCCCAGCGCGATGCGCGGCCAATCGCCGGACTCGGTCGCTTGAGCGATGTAAGCGCCCAGGCCGGTCGCCACCAGCGTGGTGTTTCCCCACGACACCACCTCGGCCACGATGCTGGCGTTCCACGCGCCGCCGGATGCAGTGATGCCGCCCGTCACCCAGGCCGAGAAAATGCCGGGGATGATTAACCGACGCCACAGATTCCAGCCGCGCAGGCCCATGTTGGCCGCCATCTCGCGCAGGTCGCTGGGGATGCTCTGCGCGCCGGCAATGACGTTGAACAGCACATACCACTGCGCCCCCAGCGACATCAGCAAGATGCTGCCGACGTTCAGGCTGATGCCGGTAGCGATGAGCGCCACCGTCACGAATGGAAAGAGGAAGTTGGCCGGGAAAGCTGACAGGAACTGCGCGACCGGCTGGATCAGGCGGGCCAGGCGCGGGTTGAAGCCGATCGCCACACCCACCGGCACCCAGACCAGCGTGCTGAGGATGGTGAGCGCGGCTACCCGCAGCATGGTGATCACGCCCAGCAGAAAGGTGTTACCCACCTCCGCCAGGCCGACCTCGCCGAGGACGAAGCGAATCAGCGCGATCGCCCCGCCCGCCGTCAGCGCAATCAGCAGGCCGTTGTAGAGCAGATCCACCCATGCCGGCGCTTTGGCGCGCGCGGGTTCCATCTGCGGCGACCTGGTCGCTAGCGTGCCGCTGAGGGCACGGTTGATGAACTCCCCGGCCGGGCGCAGCGCATTGCCGATTAACCTCGGCAGGTGCGCCGCCCGCCACAGGTCGAGCACCCAGGACGTCGGCGTCTCGTTCGCTTCGCTCTGCTCGTTGCGAAACTTCTGCGACCAGGCGATGAGCGGCCGCCACACCAGTTGATCCACCGCGATGATCATCAGCGCCATGGCAACGATGGCGGCGATGATGGCGCCGAAGTTCTGCTGGTCAATCGCCTCGGTCACGTAAGCGCCGATGCCCGGCAGGCGGTAGTCCTGATTGAGCACGCTGATGGCCTCGCTGGCGGCGACGAAGAACCAGCCGCCGCCGAAGCTCATCATGGTGTTCCACGTCAGCCCGATCATGGAATTGGGCACCTCGACCCTGGTGAAATACTGCCAGCGCGACAGGCGGAACATGCGCGCCATCTCCTGTTGCTCGCGGGGGATCGTCCGCAGCGAGTGATAGAACGAGAAGGTCATGTTCCATACCTGGCTGGTGAAGATGGCGAAGATCGAGGCGGCCTCCAGCCCGAGCAGGCTACCGCGGAAGAGCGCGATGAAGAAGGTGATCGTCACCGACAGGAAGCCGAGCACGGGCACGCTCTGCAGCACGTCCAGCAACGGGATGAGCACGCGCTCGGCGCGCGGGCTGTGGGCGGCCACGTAGCCGTAGCTGAAGGTGAACAACAGCGAGAAGAACAAGGCGATGAACATGCGCAGGGTCGAGCGCGCCAGGTAATACGGCAGGTCGGCCACGTTCAGGCTGATCGGCTCGGGCAGCACGTCCGGCGGCTGAAACGGCACCAGGGCCGTGCTGCCCACGTAGGCGACGATGGCGATCAAGCCGAGCGCGCCGACGATCACCGCGATATCCGCGGGCGCGAACGGCAGCCGGCGGATGGCTTCGGGCGTGGGGAAGGTGAGCTTGGTCATGATCGCGTTCCTTAATTCCGGTCAGGGTTGCACTGCGTCTCGCCTAACGATGATGGCGCCGGCGCCGAGGAAGCCAATGCCCGAAACGACGTAGCTTGCTACCCGAAGCGGGTCGCGCTCACCCGCGACGTCCGGGAAGCTGTAAGCGCCAGCCATGGTCGCCAGGCAGGCCCCCAGCCCAACGATGATGTGCGGCCGGAAAAGGGCGCGCTCAAGGCGCTGGCGTTCGATGAGGATGGCGCCGATTCCGGTCGGGCCTGTGCGCCGCGCGGTGGGGAAAGTCCGATTGCGCGCCTGCCCCACGACATATGGGACGGCGACGAGACGACCGGACGCATCCTGCCGCCAGGCAAATTGAACCCTGACGCGATTCGTCCCCTTGAACAATTCCTGCAACACCATAGTTCACCTCCAAGTTGACCGGACGCATGACGTGCAATGCACGCCACGCGCAATCGGTGCCCTTCACTTGCCTGCGTAAATGTTCGGTCGAATGGTCTACGTCCAAAGTCGTCTCACCTGCCTTTGCCGGTCAAAGTTTGAGCGTGTGTCCGCCCGCGACCGGACTTGTCTCTGTCCACCGTGCGTGTGGTCTGGAAAATCGAAACAGCCCGCGAGGGGCTGTTTGTCTGCCAGTCGCACAGGCCGTCGTTATTCACAACGGCCCACATGCTCTTCCCAGGAGCCCCTCGTGAAAGTTTTGGCACTGGCCGACGTAGATTCCGCACGCAAATGGCGTTTGGGATCAGAATCAGCTGCTCCGTGCAAAGCCTTAATCCGGCTTGGCCTGTTTTACCCATTGGCGTCTCTCGACGTTTCCGGGCGGCAGCTTGTGTTCAACCAGGAGCCTCACCTAACGAGCTATTCGGTTGCCGGGCGGGTTTATATCCTCGAACGCCGTTGCTGTCAACGCTGCCAACCTTAAATTTTCGGGCGCTCGTCCGATCGGCCCATGGCATGACGCGATAATCGCTACTCGCGACAAGCGCCGCGACAAGCGCATGGTGTCGTTTGAGTTGTGTGGAGCAGGATGGTTGCTGTAACGTCGTCTCGTCACCGAGTCGTGCACTATGCCGTGGCGTTGTTTCGCATGGCACGCCCACAGATGATCGCCACAGGTCTGCTGGTGTATGCGCTGGGGGTGATCATGGGCGTCCGGTCGGCGGGTGCGGTGGACTGGCCGGCGATGGGAGCAGGGTTGATCGCGCTGCTGGGCGCCAACCTGTGCGCGCATTTTGCCGACGAATTCGCCGACCGCGACACGGATGCCTTGAGCCGGCGCACCTGGTTCTCCGGCGGGAGCGGCGTGCTGCCCTCCGGCCTGGTGCCGCCCGAGTTCGCCTTGCGCGCTGCCTGGGTCGCGGCCGGTTGCGCCCTCATGACGAGCGTCGTCTTCACCGCGTCCGGATTGCTTTCTCCCGCTGCGCTCGGCGTCATCCTGATCGGCCTGGCCGGCGGCTGGTGCTATTCGATGCCCCCGCTGGCGTTGGAGCGACGCGGTTTGGGCGAAGCGACCAACGCTGCGCTGGGCGCGATGCTGATCCCCTTGCTCGGATTCGCTACCCAGCGAAACACGCTCACCCCGGAGGCCGTGGCGGGGCTGTTACCCGTGTTTACCATCACGCTGGTCAACTTGCTCGGCGTGCACTGGGCAGACCGGCATGCCGACGCCGCTGTGGGTAAGCGCACGCTGGCCGTCATGCTGGGGGCGAACGTTCGACATGTGCATCGCCTGCTGACCGCCCTGACCTATGTGCTGACGTGGGCGCTGGCCGGTGCGGTCTTGCCGCCGAACGTGGCCTTCGCCATCGCGCTCACCCTTCCGATCAGCCTGTGGGCAACGATCACCTTCACCCGCCGGACGCAAGATGGCGCCAGCTCGGCTGCCATGGTCGCGCTCATGATCGCCGCGTGCGTGGGCTGGTGGCTGGCATGACGGTCGGGTGGTGAGCACGCTGCAGGCTGCTGCCAGGCCCTCGGCTTGCCGCAAGACAAATCCATGAGCGGACGCGCGTGATCGTAAAATCGCGTCATGGCTCATCGCGGCTTTGCCAGCGACAACAACGCCGGCACCCACCCGGAGATCCTTCAGGCGATCCTCGCCGCCAACGAAGGACACACGCTCGGCTACGGCGACGATCCCTATACCCATCGCGCTATCGAAACATTCAAACGTCATTTCGGCGAAGACGCCGACGTGTACTTCGTCTTCAACGGCACTGCGGCCAACGTGCTCGGGCTGAGGGCGGTGACCGAGAGTTACCACGCCGTGATCTGCACGGCCACCGCGCACATCCATGTGGACGAATGCGGCGCACCCGAACGCCTCGCCGGCGTCAAGCTGCTGACGTGCGAGACACCCGACGGCAAGCTCACCGTAACGCATGTGCAGCAGCACATGCACGGCTTCGGCGATGAACATCACATCCAGCCCAAAGTGATCTCCGTCACGCAGAGCACCGAGCTGGGCACGCTGTATACAGTCGAGGAGATCCGCGCCCTGGCCGACTATGCCCATGCTCATGACATGATGCTGCACATGGACGGCGCGCGCATCTGCAACGCTGCCGTCGCGCTCGGCCTGCCGCTTCGCGCCTTCACGCGCGATGCCGGCGTGGACGTGCTCTCGTTCGGCGGCACGAAGAACGGCTTGCTAGGCGGCGAAGCGGTCGTGCTCTTCCCACCGCGCGCCAGAAACGACGCATTCAAGTTTATTCGCAAGCAGGGCATGCAGCTCGCGTCGAAGATGCGATTCATCGGCGCGCAGTTCGAGGCGCTGCTATGCGGCGACCTGTGGCAGCGCAACGCGGCTAACGCCAACGCCATGGCACACCGATTGGCCGAACGCGTGCGTGACGTCGTCGAGATCGCCTATCCGGTGCAGGCCAATGCCGTGTTTGCCGTGTTGCCCAAGCGTCACATCCCGGCCTTGCGCGCGCGCTCGTTCTTCTACGAATGGGCCAGCGCGGACGATGAGCGCGCGGTCGTGCGCTGGATGTGCTCGTGGGACACCACGGCTGAAGACGTGGACGATTTTGCGGCAGCGGTACGAGAAGTCGTGGGCCGGAGATAGGCGCCGGGCGGGCCTGGCCGTTTGACCTAGCGATCGCTATCAGCTCTCGCGATAGTGCGTGCCGATGCTGCGTTTGTTCTCCCACGCCGCCTGGGCCACGATCACTGCCGAGCGCACGGCGTTGCGCAGGCCAATCAGCTCGTCGGTCACCTTGCTCTTGCGATAGAAGCGCTCGATCTCTGTCTCCAGATGGCGCAGCTCGCTCAGAGCGCGATCCAGACGCGGCTTGGTGCGCACCAGGCCAACGTAGTTCCACATCAGCCCTCGGATCACCCCCATGTCTTGCGCGATGAGCGCCGGGTCTGGATGCTCAACGCCGTTCTCCCGCCATTCGGGGATGTCGCTGGGGTCATGGAGGCGATCGCCTGGGATGTGCGCGGCGATGTGGTCGGCGGCGCGCACCCCCCACACCAGCCCCTCGAGCAGCGATGTGCTGGCCAGCCGGTTCGCGCCGTGGAGGCCGGTGCAGCTTACTTCACCTACCGCATACAGGCGCTCGATGGTGGTGCGGCCATACTCATCGGCCCACACGCCCCCGCAAAAGTAGTGCGCGGCCGGCGCGACCGGCACCAGGTCCCGCGTCATGTCCACGCCGTATTCCAGACATTGCCGGTAGATGTTCGGGAAGTGTTCGCGGATGCGATCCGGGGCGATGTAGTCGCGCAGGTTTAGATACACGTGCGGCACACCGCGCTCCAGCATCTCGAAGTAGATGCCGCGGGCGACCACGTCGCGCGGAGCCAGGTCCCTCCAATCCGGGTCGTATTTGTGCATGAACGGCTCGCCGTCCTCATGCACCAGCCGGCCGCCGTCGCCGCGCACGGCTTCGGTGATCAGGAAGCGCGGCGCTCCCTGCTTGGCGAAGGCTGTTGGATGGAACTGCACGAACTCGGCGTTGATCACCCGTGCGCCGGCCCGGTAGGCCATCGCCAACCCATCGCCGCGCGCGCCGTTCGGATTGGTGGTGTAGAGAAAAATCTGGCCCAGCCCGCCTGTCGCCAGCACGGTACGCTTGGCCAACACGCGCTTGATCCGGCCGGTGTCGCGCTCCAGCACATATGCGCCCACGCACGACTGCGGCTCGTAGATCGCCAGGCGGTTGATCGCGTGGTGCGATGGCGTGATCAGGTCTATGGCCGTATGCGCGGCGAGCAGGCTGACGTTCGGCTCTTTGCGCAGCGCGGCCAGCAACGCTTTCTCGATGGCCGCGCCGGTCGCGTCGGCAGCGTGGGCGATGCGCGGCAGTCGGTGGCCGCCTTCGAGCGCCAGCGCCACGCCGTCGCCGTGGTGATCGAACGGCACGCCGAGTTGCTCGATCAGGATGTCGCGCACAAGCCCCGGCCCTTCCTCGGCCAGGATGCGCACCGCTTTTGGATTGGAGAACCCCGCGCCGGCGCGTTCGATGTCCTCGGCCAGCAGTTGCGGGCTGTCGTCGTGACCGCGGTAGATGATGCCACCTTGCGCCCACGCCGTGCTCGAATTTTCGGGATCATGCGAGCGGGTGATCAAGGTGACGTGCAGGCCGTGTTGGGCCAGCTTCAGCGCCGCCGTGCCACCACCGATGCCACAGCCGATGACGAGCACATCGGTCTCAATGAGTTCTGCCATGGCGAATGAAGAATTGGGAATTTCTCAATTCTCAATTCAGTCTTTTTTGCCCACAGGACCGATGGCGATCATGCGCTCGACTGCCAGCCGGGCGCGATCGCGAATGTCCGGCGGCACGTCCACCACATATTGCCGCTTCTGCAGGGCCAGCAGCGTGTCTTCGAGCGTAATTTCGTTCATGTGCGGACAGCGCACGCTGCACAGGCGCAACATTTCTTTGTCGGGGTTGGCGCCGGCGATGTTGTCGGCCATCGAGCACTCGGTCAGCAGCAGATAGCGCGGCGCTTGCGTTCGCTCGACATACTTCATCATCGCCGTAGTGCTGCCGGAGAAGTCGGCCTCGGCAACCACCTCAGGGCTGCACTCGGGGTGGGCCAGGATGGCCACATCGGGGAAGTCCCGCCGGATGTTCCGGATGTCCTCGACGGTGAACTTTTCGTGCACCTCGCAGCGACCATGCCAGCCGATCATGTCGAACTCGAGTTCGTCGTCGGCGCGCGGCTCGCGGGTGGGGAAGATGATGCGCTTGCCCGTTTCGCGCGCCACGTTACGGGCCAGATATTCATCCGGCAAGAAGATCACCTTGTCGCTGTCGAGCGAATTCACGACCATCACCGCGTTGGACGAGGTGCAGCAGATGTCGGTCTCAGCCTTCACGTCGGCATAGGTATTGACGTAGGTGACGACGGGCACGCCGGGATATTTCGCCTTGAGCTGGCGCACGTCGTCGGCTGTGATGCTGGCAGCGAGCGAGCAGCCGGCCCGCCTGGAGGGGATCAGCACCGTCTTCGAAGGGTTCAAAATCTTGGCCGTCTCGGCCATGAAGCGCACGCCGCAAAACACGATGATGTCCTTATCGGTCTGCGCGGCTTTGCGGCTCAGCTCCAACGAGTCACCGACGAAATCAGGAATTGAGTGGAACAGGGCCGGCTCCATGTAGTTGTGGCCGAGGATAACAGCGTTTCGCTCCTGCTTGAGCCGGTTGATCTGCGCTGCCAGACGGGACTTGTAGAACAGTTCCGCATCCGGCACCACATCGCTCAATTTGGCTTTGAGCGCCCGATACATGTCATCGGGGTCGGTAATGTTCGAAGTTTCGGTTGCCATGGCTCTCACTTTTGCATCGCGCATCGCGCTTCAGACATGGCGCAGCCTCGACGGACAGAATACGCGATGCACAAACGCGGCGCTCAGAATTCACTAGCGGCTTGATTCATCCAGCCACAGACTGATATCCAACGCCTTGACCGAGTGCGTAAGCGCGCCGATGGAGATGTAATCCACACCCGTCTCGGCAATGGCGCGCACCGTATCAAGCGCAACGTTACCACTTGCTTCCAACGGCACGCGCCCGCTCACAATTTTGACCGCGCGGCGCATGTCTTCGACGCTCATGTTGTCGAGCATGATGAGATCCACGTCGAGCGCCAGCGCCTCTTCCAGTTCGCGGAAGTCGCGCACTTCCACTTCGATCTTACACCGCGCAGCATGCTTCGGGTTTGCGGCATCGCACGCGCGCACAGCTTCGACAGCCCTCGTGATGCTTCCCCCGCACGCTGCGATGTGGTTGTTTTTGATCATCACCATATCGAACAGGCCAAGGCGGTGGTTCATCCCGCCGCCGGCGCGCACGGCCAGCTTGTCGAGGGCGCGCAGTCCGGGCGCAGTCTTGCGCGTGTCCAGGATGATGGCCCGCGTGCCGGCGACTGCCTCGACGAAGCGGCGCGTGGCGGTGGCGATGCCGGACATGCGCTGCAAGATATTCAGCGCAGTGCGTTCGCCGGTAAGCAGTGCGCGCGCCGGCCCTTCAACCGTGGCGATGGTTTGCCTCGGCGCGACGGTCGTGCCGTCTTCGACACGCCTCACCACTTGCACGCGCGCGTCGAGCAAAGTGAACGCCAGCGTCGCGACATCCAGCCCGGCGATCACGCCCTCGGCTTTGGCGACGAAACGGCCGGTCAGCCACAAGTCCTCCGGCACGGTACAGTTCGTGGTCACATCGCCGTCGCCGATGTCTTCATCCAGCGCGCGCCGCACGACGTCTTCGATCCGTGGCAGTGTAGACATGCTATTTGGTGTCAACTATACACCAATTGTCAAGTCCCCGGTCCGCTGCCGGCTGCGCGACCGAACGAATTCGTCTGCCGGGCGGAGCGCCCTTGCTCAGAAGAGCGTGTAGTGCCATGAGACGGGCTGACCGTTCTGGTAGGGCATTACGCCGTGGAACTGGCGTGGGTCGTCGCCGAAGACGAGCGGCAGGAAGTATTTGTCGCCCGGCCACATCGCGATCTCGTTGTTGATGACGCGCTGCACAGGAACCCATTCCAACACCCCCTCATGATTGCTGGCGGCCGGCTCGCCCTCGAAAGCAGTGATCAGGAAGACGAAGCCGAGCCAGTCTTCGCCGTGTTTGCCGAAGCCAGGCCAGCTGATCGTGCCGCGCAGTTGCATGGCGGTCACCTCGATGCCGGCCTCTTCGTGGATTTCGCGCTTCATGCACGCCGCCACGTCCTCATCGCGCTCCATCTTCCCGCCCAGGCCGTTGTACTTGCCGAAGGCCTGATCGTCGGGCCGTGCGATGCGATGGACCATCAGCACAAACCGCCGATCGGGCGAGAGGACATAGCCCAGCGTGCCGATGATGGGGGCGTAGGACATGAAGGCTGGCGCGTGGGGTGCGCCGCTGCGGCCGGGGTTACGGTGACCTCTCCGTAGCCGGCCGCAGCGGGAATTCGAACTTCTTCTGCCGGGTCTCCAGGTCTACCGCCGTCACCTTCACGTCGCCGTCGAACAGCGGCACGAGCAACACGCCGTTGGCGTAAACCGGCGTGGAGAGCAAACGCCGTCCCAAGCCATTCTCCAGCACGCGCGTGGGCGAGGCGATGCCGTTCGCGTCGGTCTCCGGACGGCGGTCGAAGCTGTACAGATAGGTGTCGCTGGTCACGATGTAGATTTTATTTCCGACGACCACGGGTTGAGCGCGGATCGAACCGCCGACTTGCGATCGCCACAGCACATTGCCGTTGCGGGCGTCAATCGCGTAGAACCCGCCCTTCACGTCGCCGACCAGAATTTCGTCGCCCATCACAAGTGGATCGCACCACACCCAGCCGCTCAGGCGCTCCGGCGAGCGCCAGACCTCCGCGCCCGTCTCGGCATCCACAGCGTACATGCGCTGGTCGAACGAGCCGAAGAACAACACGCCGTCCTTCATGGCCGGCCGGGAGGCGATGGAGGCGCCGGCGCTGAACGTCCACAACAGCCGACCCGTCGCCGCGTCGAGCGCATACAGGTTGTGATCGAGCGAGGGCTGGAAGACCTTGCCATCTGCCACCAAAGGCCGCACCCAAAGCTTGTTCTGGGCGGTGAACTTCCAGACCAGTTTCGGCTCGGCGCCGTCCATTTGAGATGGGTCGAGCGCATAGAGCGTGTTGTCGCCGTTCGGCGCGAAGATCAGCCGGCCGTCGGTGCTGGCGCCGTCGGTGTATTCCCGCTGCCCGCCGGAGAAGCGCCACAGCTCCGTGCCGTTGTCGGCGGAGAGGGCATACAGGCGGTGGCTGGTGTTACCGTTTGCGCCGATGGTCTCGCCGACGATGATGGCATTGCCCAGTTTCAGCGGCGGCCCGGCGAACGGCCCATGACGGCCGTCGCTGTTCTCGGCCGTGGCCGGAAACATCCACGCCTGCGCGCCGGTGGCCGCGTCGAACTTATACACGTGCAGGTTGCTGGCCAGGTAGGCATCGGCGCCGTCCAGCGTTAATCCGGGGAAGGAAGTAGGGGGAATCTCGCCGCCACATGCGCTGAGCACCAGCGCCGCAGCCGCCGCGAGAAGCGATATGCGAAAGACTCTTTTCATGTTCGGGTTGGCCGCTCAGGGAACAGGATCGTATCCGCCGGGGTGAAAGGGATGACAACGCGCAATGCGCTTGACGCCGAGCCACATGCCCTTCAAAGCGCCGTATTTGGCGATGGCTTGCAGCGTATATTCGCTGCATGTGGGGTAGAAGCGGCACGAAGGTGGAAGCGCCGGCGAAATGATAAGTTGGTAAGCACGAATCGCGCCCATCATCAGCCGATCGAGGAGAGCATGCCTCATCTGTGCGCTATGCGGATACGACGCGAGGGTCACTTCGCGATAGGCGCCGTTCGTATCAGACGAGCTTTGTTCAGCAGCCACAGCAATTCCTCCTGCACCTGCTGCATGCGCGTCGGTTCGGCGACGATGGGCGGTTGCGCGATCAGCACGATGTCCCAGCCAGGAACGATTAAATCAGATAAGTGACGGGTCGCCTCTCGCAACAAGCGCCGCGCCCGGTTGCGCTTCACGGCCCGGCCGAGGGAGCGCGAGGCAACGTAGCCCACTCGCGTTTGCGGCTCGCCGGTGCCATCGGCTTCGGCCAGTGCGCGGGCCGCGCTCAAGGCGCAGTATCGCCCGCGCCAGCGCACGCCCTCTCGGCGCACGCGTTCGAAATCTTCCGCTTTCCTCAGCTTTCCCAGCATCCAAGGCGGGCATCGCGATTACGCTACTTGCTCCCCTGCGTGCCCCGCTTGCTCTTGGCAGGCGAGTACACAGCATTCCAGTCCACCTTCTTGACGTGGTTGTTAGCCGATACCGTCAGCACTCTGCGCCCCTTGGCGCGACGTGCGGCGAGCACCTTGCGCCCGCCCTTGGTTGACATGCGCGCCCGGAAGCCATGCACGCGCACGCGACGGCGCTTTTTCGGTTGATACGTTCGCTTTGGCATCTCGTATGACTCCTTCTTCCCATCAAACTCACCGAAGGCGTGTGGCCGATGCCCACCCTTGGTAATAGTCCAGAAACAAAGCCCGCGAATTATACCGAATCGGCAAACGCTCAGGCAGCTATCGGCTATGGATACATTTTCACCAAAGGGGCCTGCCGCGCTATTAGGGAGAACGCGCTCCATCCTCACGAGGAACAAGCTCACAATGCGCTATTTCGCGCACAGGACAGGGATAAGTGACTACAGCGCCTTCAGGCGTGTGACGACGTGTTCGGGATCGTCCAACTTGTCCGGACACGGCCGGCCGGTAAACGCCGCACACACCCGCGCGGGATCAGGCAGAAAGGGCAGGCAAGCGCGCACATGACACAGGGCCAGACCGACGACGTTGAGCGGGCATCCGCGAATCTGCGCGATTGGTTGAAAGGTGGCGTGTTGCGCAGCATAGCCGCCCGCCTTGTCGAACGGATCGCCGGTGGCGATGTAGGCCTCGATCTCGTCGTCGCTGTAGTCGCGCATAGTGACCTGCGAGGAAACCAGGTCTACGATCTCGCGCTCCCCCTGGCAGATGACGATGGCCGATTGCACTTCGTGTGTGCGCCCACACAGCCGGCGCAGCATGGTTCGCGCTTCGCCGGCGTCGGCCGGCTTGTTCAGCATCTCGCCATCCAGCAGCACGGTGGTGTCGCAGGCAATAATGATCGGCAGGACGGGAGCGGCGAGCGAAGAACGGATTGCTCCGCCCTCTGATAGCTTTGCCTGCGCGCGGCGCGCCTTTTCGCGCGTGATGCGGCGCTGAGTCTGCAGCGGAGTTTCGCCCGGCAGCGGCGACTCGTCCACGTCGGAGGGGCACACCTGGAAGGACAGTCCCAGCATGGCCAACAAGTCGCGCCGGCGCGGCGAGGCCGAGGCCAGGACGATGGGAGAAGCCGGGAGGAGGGCACTCAAATCGTCGGTTTCTCAGGCGAACTCGGTGCGCTTGAGCACCTCGATGTTCTCAAGGGCGCGCCCCGTGCCCAGGGCGACGCAGGCAATCGGCGCATCGGCGACGTAAGCGGGAATGCCCGTTTCGCGGGTGAGATATTCATCGAGCTTGTGCAGCAGCGCAGTGCCGCCGGTCAGCGCCATGCCCCGGTCAATGATGTCGGAGGCGAGTTCGGGCGGTGTGCGCTCGAGCACCGACTTGACGCAGGCAGAGATCTGCGCCAGCGGCTCTTGCAGCGCCTCGACGATCTCGTTGGTCGAGACCTCAATGGTGCGAGGCAGACCGGTGACCTGGTCGCGGCCCTGCACCTGCATGTACATCTCCTCTTCCAGGGGCAGCGCGCTGCCGATGTTGATCTTGACCTCCTCGGCAGTTGGCTCACCGATGGCGAGGTTGTATTTGCGGCGGATAAAGTTCTGGATGGCAGCGTCGAGTTTGAGGCCACCCACGCGCACCGAGTTGGCCACGACGATGCCATTCATCGAGACCACGGCCGCTTCGGCTGTGCCGCCGCCGATGTCCACGACCAGGTTGCCCGTCGCTGTGTCCACCGGTAGGCCGGCGCCATAGGCAGCCGCCAGCGGTTCACGGATTGGATACACCTCGCCCGCGCCAGCTTCGATGGCTGCCTCGCGCACTGCGCGGCGCTCGACGCTGGTCACGCCATACGGCACGCCGATCACGACGCGCGGCGGGAACAGGCTGAAGCCTTTCGCCTTCTTCACGAAGTGTTGGAGCATTTGCTGGGTGACCTGATAGTCGGCGATCACCCCTTCGCGCAGCGGCCGGGCAACTTCGATCTCGTCGGGAGTACGTCCGTACATCTGGCGGGCTTCTTCACCCACCTCCACAACCGTCTCTTCGCGCGAGAGGATGGCGACGACGGACGGCTCCTGGATGACGATGCCCTTACCACGCACATAGACCAGAACGTTGACGGTGCCCAGGTCTATGCCGATGTCGGCTCGAAAGATGCTCATGACGTTCGACGACTGGAAACGCTTCGTGAGGCGATATTTCGGCGGGCGCCACAGTCGTGCCTGCGGCGCCCGCCGCCTCAGCTTTTGTTAGCTGTGCGACTCGCCACGATGCGCGCGGCGGCGCGCTGCCACGTTTAGGCGCACGGTGCTCCGGCGCAGGGCTGCCTCTAGCTTGAACAGGTCTTCCTTATTGGGCGGCGGGTTCTTCAACAGTTCCTGGGCGCGCGCACGGGCGGCTTCGGCCCGAGCAATGTCAATTTCGTCGGCGCGCTCGGCGCTGTCGGCCAGGATGATGACGCGATTGTCGTGAATATCCACGAAGCCGCCGCCGATGGCGAACTCCTGGACCTCGTCGCCGATCTTAACGCGCAGCTCGCCTGGGCGTAGCGTAGACAGCACAGGGGCATGATGAGGCAACACGCCCATCACCCCACCGGCGCCGGGCACGGTTACCATGTCCACATCACCGCTAAATACGGTGCGTTCGCTCGTCACGATCTCAAGATGCAATGGCATAGAAATTGAGAATTGAAAATTGAGAATTGAAAATTGTTTTTACATTTTCAATTCTCAATTTTCAATTTACTTTTGTTCGGCGCGGGCCTTCTCGTATTCTTCCCACACCTCGTCTATCTTGCCCTTCATCAAGAAGAAGCTTTCAGGCACTTCGTCCAACTCGCCCTTCAGGATGCGGTCGAAGCCGTCCACCGTGTCGGCAATCTTGACGTAGCGGCCATCACGTCCAGTGAATGCTTTGGCGACGAACATCGGCTGGCTGAGGTAGCGCTCGATCTTGCGTGCGCGCGACACAAGTAGCTTATCGTCTTCGCTCAGCTCATCCACGCCGAGGATGGCGATGATGTCCTGCAAGTCCTTGTAGCGCTGCAACACGCGCTGGACTTCGCGCGCTACGCGATAGTGCTCCGGCCCGACGATGTTGGGGTCAAGGATTCGGCTGGTGCTGGCCAGCGGATCTACAGCCGGGAAGATGCCCTTCTCGGCAATGGAGCGTTCCAGGTTGACTGTGGCGTCGAGGTGGGCGAAAGTGGCCACCGGCGCCGGATCGGAGTAGTCATCGGCAGGCACATACACCGCCTGCATCGAGGTGATCGAGCCGCGCTTGGTGGAGGTGATGCGCTCCTGGAGCTGGCCCATCTCGGTGGAGAGCGTCGGCTGATACCCCACTGCCGAGGGCATGCGGCCGAGCAGCGCCGAGACTTCCGAGCCGCTCATCACGAAACGGAAGATGTTGTCAATGAAGAGCAGCACGTCGCGACCCTCGTCGCGGAAGTACTCGGCCATGGTCAGCCCGGTCAGGGCGACGCGCAAGCGCACGCCAGCCGGCTCGTTCATCTGGCCGAACACCATCACCAGCGAGTCAATCACGCCCGCTTCGTTCATCTCCTTGTAGAGCTGAGTGCCTTCGCGGGTGCGCTCGCCTACGCCGGCAAATACCGAGTAGCCGTTGTGGAACTTGGCGATTGAGTTGATCAGCTCCTGAATGGTCACCGTCTTACCCACGCCGGCGCCGCCGAAGATGCCGGTCTTGCCGCCTTTGGTGAAGGGCGCGATCAGGTCAATCACCTTGATGCCTGTTTCGAGCATCTCGACCGAACCTTTTTGCTCCTCGAAGGAGGGAGCCGGCCGATGGATGGGATACTTCAATTCAGCCTGGGGCTCCGGCCGGCCGTCAATCGGGTCGCCCAGCACATTAAAGATGCGACCGAGCGTCTGTGGCCCGACCGGCACGCGGATCGGCCCACCCGTCGCGCGCACGGTCTCGCCGCGCCGCAAGCCGTCGGTGGTGTCCATGGCCACCGAGCGCACGACATCGTTGCCCAGGTGCTGCTGCACTTCGAGCACCAGACGTCCTTCGGGGCGTTCGATTTCCAGGGCATCGTAGATCTCGGGCAGATGTTCTGGTGGGAACTTGACATCTACCACGCCACCGCGAATGGCAATCACCTTGCCAACCACCGTTCCATTGCCGCTTCCGTTCTGATTCGACATGCTTTTGCTCCGCTTGATCTTTGATGATCGCTCCTCGTTTATCTGGCCTCCAGCACGACGTATACAGGCAGGCCGCTCTTCTCATGCGCGATGAACGTCTCGACGACCTGCCGGCCCATTCGATTCGCGATTTCGGTGAAGTCTTGGCGGCGATTATAAACGGCAAATCGCTCCCAGAGCACGATGTAGCGTCGGTCAGGGTCCTGCAACATCTCGGCGGCGCGCCGGCGAAAGGCTTCGTCGGCTTGCGCCGTGTAGCCGAAGATCTCCACCGGCCGCACGCGGTCGGCTGTCAACACGCGCACGTTTTTCTCGATCCCCCAGTCCAGCGCTACCGGCTGGCGCACGTCGCCGGCGTCCAGCCACGCCGCCAGCTTGTAGACGGCGTCCGAGAAGCGCCCCGAGCCTCCAGTGCGGGCCAGCGTGGCGTGGTGTTGTGCGCTCACCCAGATGTCGCGGCTGAATGGCAAGGCGAGGAGCAGGCAGACCACCCCGCCGGCAAGCGCCATGTGCCACGCGCGCCGCACCGTGCTATGCCAGCTGCGCAGCACCAGGCGCACGACTTGCTCGCCGAGCCAGACCGCTCCGCATGCCAGGACGATCTGCGGCAGAGGCAGCATGATGAACTGATGAGTGGACCACAGACCCGACACGGTGAAGGCACCCAGCACAATCAGCGTAGCGATGCCAGCCACGATCGCGAAGAAGCATCGGGCTTCGTCCCGCCTGCGTTGCTGACAGACCGGCAAATCGCCCAGGCCGCGCCCGCGCACAATCGCCAGCGCGCCCCCGACGATTGCGCTGAGGACGAGGGCTGGCACAGCGTATACGTTGCTGAACGGAATGCCGTTGTACCAGAAATAACTGCCATCCACAAACACGCGCACATCGTCCACTGCCTTGCGGATGTTCTGGAAGAAAGCCGTGTTGTCCACGCCGAATTGCTGGGTGGGCTGGGTAAGTGAGCTGACCAGCAGCGCGATCGTCCAGGCATGGCCGTCGCGAAGCAGGCCAACGGCGTTGTAGTAGATCAACGGGAGCGCTCCGAGCGCCACCCCAATCAGCACAACGCACAGCTTCGGAATCAGCGCCTTCCAGAGGGCTTTCTGGCTCTGGATGCGGCGCACCTCTGGGCTGCGCGTCAGCAGAAACACGACGCCCATCACCACGAGCACAATCACCCAGCGCAGGAAGAGCAACTTGGCCCACAGCCCCAAGCCGATCAAGACGCCGCAACCAAGCGCCAGGAGCCGGGCGCTAAGCGGAGAGGCCCGCTCGCCAGTTGCCGATTCTTGACTTTCCCTCTGCTTCATCAGCGCATCCAGCGACAGCAGGGAGCCGAGCGAAAATACTGTCATGACGCTGGTCACGCTGATGCCCTGTCGGCTGAACCAGACGAAGGAAGGGTTCACTGCCAACAGCAGCACGGTTGCGGCTGCCACGCCATCGCCGAACCACCGGCGGGCCAGCAACCAGGCCAGCACGATGGTGAGGCAGGAGAAGAAAATGGGTTGGGCGCGGGCGGACACATAGCCCGGCCCGAACAGCCACATGAAGGGGAGAGTGAGATAGCCGCCCAGGCTGCCCATGTAGTCGAGCAGCATGACCGGGAGAGGCCCGACGCCGATCCCGCGCAGCAGCTCCGGCGATCGCCCCTGCATCAGCTCGAGCATTGGAACCAGGTCAAGCGCCTCATCGTAGTAGAAGCCGGGCAGGTGCAGTTGCTGCAGCGAGAGGGCGAGAAAGACCAGCAGCGCCAGGGCCGGCGGGCCATAGCGGATCGCCAATGCGGCGATTCGCACTCCCTTCGCCGTCCGCACGGATGTAGGTTGAGCCTGCACGAGGTTCATTGGTAACCGAACCGCAAGGATAACCTACCTGGCAGGTCGGCAAACGGTGCGCACACGACGATTGACCCACAAACGAAACACCCGCCCCGGCAAGCGAGGCGGGGGCAGACGATCTGAGATGGCTGCCGCGATGGTTGCAAGCCGAATGGCCATGCGGCGGTCAGACGCGCCTGACCGCTATTCCGCGACCCTGGCGGCCTCGCGCATGGCCTGACGCAACGCCTCGGCCCCACCAGCGATGTCGAGCAGTTCGTTGGTGATGCCGGCCTGGCGCGCTTTGTTGTAGCTCAGCGTGTAGGCCACGATCAGGTCGGATGCGTTGTCGGTGGCATTGCGCATGGCGATGCGTTGCGCGGTGTAGAAGCTGGCCAGAGATTCGAGCACAGCCTGGTAGACCTGCATCTCCGTCAGGCGCGGGAGCAAGGTGTTCAGGATCTCGACCGGCCCCGGCTCGAACTCGTAGGCCGGGCGAGGCCCAACGTGGGCGTGGTTCGGCGCAATATCTTCGGCTACCAGCGGCAGCAGTCGTTTGACGACCGGCTTTTGCTGGGTCGGGCTGATGAAGTCAGTGTAGACCAGATACACCTCATCTGCCGCGCCGCTCAGGAAGTCGTCAATGGCAGTGCGTGTAGCCGGCGTCGTGTCCAGCAACGTAGGACGCGCCGGCATGCCGGAGAAGTCGGCGGCAATCTGGCCGCCCCGCCGATAGATGAAGTCGCGACCCTTCTTGCCAATGGTGATGTAGCGCACCGGCTTGCCGTAGTCGCGGGCGAAGTTGAACGCCGTGCGCGAGACGTTGCTGTTGAACGCGCCGGCCAGGCCGCGATCGCCAGAAATCAGGATGATCTCGGCAGCATTCACCTGCGGGCGATTGATGAGCAACGGATGACGGGTCTCGCCACCGGCAAGCGATGCCACGCTGGCCAGCAAGTCGCGCGCACGCTGCGAATACGGGCGGGTCGCTTCGACCATTTGCTGAGCACGCCGCACGCGGCTGGCTGCCACGCTTTCCAGCGCTTTGGTGATTTGGCGGACGTTCCGCACGCTGCGGATGCGCCGCTTGATTTCTCGTGCTGTGGCCATTTCGAGGATTAGTCGAGGATCAAGAATCAGGGCTTCAATCGTCGCCCTGGCGCTTGCGTCCTGACTTCTAGCTGAATGTCTTGTTGAATGACTCAATCGCGCTGCGCAGCTTGGCGATGTTCTCGTCGCTGATCCGCTTCTCGCTCATGATGCCGTTCACGATATCGGGGTAGCTCATCTCGATGTACTTGATGAACTGCTGCTCCCAGTCCTGGATGCGATTGACGGGGATCTTGTCGAGCAGGCCGTTTGTTCCGGCGAAGATGGCAACCACCTGGGCCCACAGCGGGCGCGGCTCATACTGCTTTTGTTTGAGCAGCTCGGTCATGCGCCGTCCGCGCTCCAGCAGTTGCAGGGTGGTTTTATCCACGTCGCTGCCGAAGGTGGCGAAGGCCTGCAATTCGCGGAACTGGGCCAGGTCGAGCTTGAGGCGGCTGGCCACCTGCTTCATCGCGCGGGTCTGTGCGTCGCCGCCCACGCGGCTGACGCTGATGCCGACGTTGATCGCAGGGCGGATGCCGGCATTGAACAGGTCGGTCTCCAGGAAGAGCTGACCGTCGGTGATCGAGATCACGTTAGTGGGGATATAAGCCGACACGTCGCCAAGCTGCGTCTCGATGATGGGCAACGCGGTGAGTGAGCCGCCGGTGCGCGGGTTCTTCACCAGCTTGTATTTCTTGCCGGTCTCGGATGCCAGCGCTTTCATGTCGTGCTTGGCCGTCTCTTCGCCGATGGCGCCGTCGTAGATCCTGCCGTTGACGCTGTGGCCATCACCCCATTCGTCGCTGTCGTCGGACTCACGGATCACCCACTGATAGGCCAGACGAGCGGCGCGCTCGAGCAGGCGCGAGTGGAGGTAGAAGATATCGCCGGGATAGGCTTCGCGGGCCGGAGGGCGGCGCAGCAGCAACGACACCTGACGATAGGCATAGGCATGCTTGGTCAGGTCGTCATACACGCACAGGGCATCGTTGATGAACTGTCCACCCAGGGTGACGCCGTTCTCCATGATCTCTTCGCCCATGGCGCAGCCGGCATAGGGAGCGATGTATTGCAGGGTGGCCGAATCAGCCGCCGAAGCGACCACGACGATGGTGTAGTCCATCGCGCCATACTGTTCAAGCGTAGCCACCACGCGCGCGACCTGCGCCAGCTTCTGGCCGATGGCGACGTAGATGCACACCACGCCCTTGCCTTTCTGGTTGATGATGGTATCCACGCACACGGCGGTTTTGCCGGTGCTGCGGTCGCCGATGATCAACTCGCGCTGGCCGCGGCCAATCGGGATGAGTGCGTCAATCGCCTTGATACCGGTTTGCAGCGGCGTGTCCACGTTGGCGCGCTTGATCACGCCCGGCGCGATGCGTTCCAGTGGACGAAACTTGTTGGTGTTAATTGGCCCTTTGCCGTCGAGCGGACGACCGAGCGGGTCCACCACGCGGCCGATCAACGCATCGCCGACCGGCACCGAAATGACGCGGCCGGTCGAGCGCACGGTATCGCCCTCTTCAATGTCGGTGTAGTCGCCGAGGATAATGACGCCGACCTCATCCGGCTCCAGGTTGAAGGCCAGGCCGAGCGTCCCATTCTTGGTGAACTCCACCAGCTCCTGGGCCTGCACGTTGGTCAGGCCAGTGCAGCGGGCAATGCCATCGCCCACCTCTTGCACGGTGCCAACGTCAACCGCCTGCAAGGTGGGGGTGAACTTTTCAATCTGCGACCTGAGCGACGCAGCGATGTCATCCAGACTGAATGCCGAAGTCGAGTCCGACCGAGTCATCTACATTATCCTCCGAGGGTTATCTTGCCAATCAGCGAGCAGCCAATCGAATGGCGCAAGTATACCGTGAGCACGCCGGACCTGGCAGTTGGCGCGGCGCCGGTTGATCGTGCACAACCTTAGACTGGTGGCCCACGTGGTGAA
>JAIMBB010000031.1 GCA_023511655.1 Anaerolineae bacterium | reverse complement strand
GCGGTTGGCGTGGCGGTTGGCGTGGCGTGCGTGCTGGGCGTGCTGCGCGTCTATTTCTGGCTGCCCGAGCTGGCCTGGATGTTAGCCCTGGCCGTGGCGTCGCAGGTGAAGAGCGCCGCGCGGATATTGCCCCTGCTGCCCCCGCGCTTCGACCAGTTGATCATTTTGCCCCTGCCGTTCATGGACAAGATCATCGTCGAGGCGCACCGCGAGAACCCGGCTGCGGCGCAGCAGTTCATCCGCTACCTGACCAGCGAGACCAACCAGCAGGCGGTGGCCGCGCGGGCCATGCGCGGCATCGGCGTGGACGTGCTGGCGCGCTGCCAGGTGGCGCAGGACATCGTGCAGGCCGCCGACCAGTTGGCCTGGCTGCCCACGCCGTTGCCCAGGGGCTTCAGCCCCTTCTTCGCCGAGTTCGTGGACGTGAGCAGGGGCGTCCGCGCCGCGATGCAGGCGACCTCGCCCTACCGGCAGAGCCAGGAATTGGCGCGGCAGATCAATTTGCTTCAAAGCATTCAGGACCGGCTGGCGGCGGGCGGCGACACGGGCGAGGCGACGACGTTTGGCGGCATCGCCAACCGCTGGCTGGGGCTGTTGCAGGCGCTGCGGCAATCGCTGGAGGCGCGGGCGAAGGAAACCGAGGAGATTCCGCAGGTGTATGTGCCGGCCAGCGCGCTGGAGCCGGACCTGGCCGGGGCGTTGTTCCGCGGGCGCGAGGATATCTTTCGCCAGATCGAAGATCTGGTGCGGGTGAGCCAGCCGCAGACGCTGCTGCTGCATGGCGGCCGGCGGGCCGGCAAGACCTCGACCTTGAACTACCTGCCGCGCCGCATCACGCCGGATGTGTTGCCGTTGAAAGTGGACTTGCAGGGCGTCGTCGTGGCCCAGACCCTGGCGGGCCTGGCCGAGCAACTGGCTACCCAGGCGGCACGCGCCGGGCAACAGCAAGGCGTGATGTTGAAAATGCCCGACGTGAACGATTTTCGCGAAGACCCGTTCCCAGCTCTGGAGCGCTGGATGGACGGCGTTGAGAAGACGGTTGGGCGGAAGCGCATCCTGCTGTGCCTGGATGAATACGAACGGCTGGGCGAGTTCGTCGAGGCGTTCAACAATCGCGCGCCGCTGAACTTTCTGCGCTACGTGATCCAGAATCGCCGCCGCTGGATCGTTCTGCTCAGCGGGTCGCACCTGCTGGACGAGTTGCCCGGATACTGGAGCGACTATCTCATCAACACGCGCCCGATCCGGGTGAGCTATCTGGATCGGCAGGCGGCGCAGTCGCTCATCGTCAGCCCCGTGGATGGCTTTCCCGACATCTACGCTCCCGAAACCGTGGACGCCATCCTGGAACTGACTCGTTGCCAGCCATACCTGGTGCAGCTCGCCTGTTACGAGATCGTGGAGCGATTGAATCTCGCGCGCCGCAAACGGGCGTCGCCGGACGATCTGCAGGCGGTCGTGCCGGTCATGTTCGAGCGCGGCAGCGAATACTTCCGTGAGTTCTGGGAATCCCTGGCCGACGAGGAACGAAGCATCCTGCGCCGGCTCGCGCGCGATGAGCGCCTGGATGATGTGGCGGATGGCACGTTGCTGAGGCTGGTGCGCAAAGAGATCATCGAGCGGCGCGATGGCCTTTATCGTTTTCAGGTGCCCTTGATCCAACGATACGTATCAGCGGAAATCAGATAGGGCAGTGGATTTGCTCAGTTGAACCCGACCTGCTCGACTTGACCAACCTGACCGACTTGCGAAGTCAGATAGGGCAGTGGATTTGCTCAGTTGAACCCCCGGATGTGGACTTGGGTGCACGCACGACACGTCACCTCGCCGCCCGTTGTAGGGGCGACCCTATGTGGTCGCCCGTATGGTATTGGTCGCCCGCACAAACGCGCACGCGCGAACGGGCGGTGGCGCAGGGCCGCCCCTACATTACCCCGCGCCGCCCGTTGTAGGGGCGACCCTATGTGGTCGCCCGCACAAACATGCATGCGCAAACAGGCGGCGGCGTCGGGCCGCCCCTACTTCCCTTTGTGCGCCTCGGCCTCTTTCAACAACTGTTCCGCACCCTGCGCGCCGGCTTTGCCGCCAGTGCCCAGCATTTGCGCCAGCTCCTCCAGGCGCGCCCGGCGATCCAACGGCCGGACGAGCGTGGTTGTGCGGCCGTCGCGCTGCACCTTCTCCACCTTGAAGTGCGCGTCGCCAAAGCTGGCCAGTTGCGGCAGATGGGTGATGCACAGCACCTGGTGCGCCCGCGCCAGCCCCCACAATTTCTGGCCGACGGTCGTGCCGACGCGCCCGCCGATGCCCTGGTCAATCTCATCGAAGATCAGCGTGGGCGTGCTGTCGGCATGCGACAGCGTGGCTTTCAGCGCCAGCATCAACCGCGCGGTCTCACCGCCGCTGGCCACTTTGGCTAAGGGTTTCAGCCCCTCGCCGACGTTTGGCGCGATCATGAACTCGATGTGATCCGCGCCCGTCGCGTCCGGTTCCTGCGGCGCGAAGCACACCTCGAAACGTGCGCCGGCCATGCGCAAGTCTTGCAGCTCCGCCTCGATGCCCTTCGCCAGCCCCTCGGCGGCAACCCGACGCTTCCTCGAAAGCTCGCCGGCGATCTCGGCGATCTCGCCGAGCAGCCCTCGCTCTTGCGCTTGCAGCGCTTCGATGCGTTCGGCGCTGTGCTCGATCTGGTTCAACTCGGCCTCGGCTCCTTCGGCGAACGCGATGACCGCCTCGACCGTCTCGCCGTACTTGCGCTTGAGCTTCTTGATCAGTTCCAGCCGGTCCTCCACCTTCTGCAAACGCTGTGGATTGAACTCGATGGCATCGCGGTAAGCGCGCAGCGTGCGCGCCACCTCTGCCAGGATCGCGTTGGCCTCCTCCAGCGCCTTGAGGTATTCCTCGAACTGCCTGTCGAAGCGCGCCAGGTTGGTGATGGCGCGCATAGCCTGAGCGATCTGGTCGAGGGCGGCCGGCGCATCGCGCGCCGACTCGTAGAGCGCGGCGTGCGCTTCATCGGCATAGGCGGCCAGCGCTTCGGCGTTGGCCAGCCGGGTGTGCTCTTCCTGCAGGGCCGCCTCCTCGCCGGGCTTCAGTCGAGCAGCGCGGATCTCTTCGAGCTGGAATTTGAGCATATCCACGCGCCGGGCGCGCTCGCGTTCGTTGCGTTGCAGCTCGTCGAGTTGTCTGCGCACCGCGCGCAGCTCGCCGACTTTGGTGGCCACGCGCTGGCGGAGGTCCCACAGGCCGGCATAGCGGTCGAGCAGGTTGACGTGCTCCTTGACTCGCAGCAGCGATAGATGCTCGCTTTGCCCGTGCACGTCCACGAGCAGTTCGCCCAACTCGCGCAGCGCATTCTGGCCGACCGCGCGGCCGTTCACGCGAGCGACCGAACGGCCGTTGGCGCGCACCTCGCGGGCCAGCAGCAACTGGCCTGGCTCGTCGCACTCGATGCCGTGCTCGGCCAGCGCGGCTTCGATCTGGCTGCGCAGGGCGTCGTCGTAGCCACCGTATGCGAAGACCCCTTCGATGAAAGCAGCCGACGCGCCGGCGCGCACCATGCTGGCCTCGGCCCGGTCGCCCAGCAGCAGGGCGATGCAATCCACGATGATGGACTTGCCGGCGCCGGTCTCGCCGGTGAGCACGTTCAGCCCCGGCGCGAACGCGATGTCGAGCGCATCAATGATTGCAAAGTCGCGCACACGCAGTTCGGTCAGCATCCACCCCTCACCCCGGCCCTCTCCCAGAAGGAGAGGGAATCAGTCATGTCGCCTGGTCGAGGGCAGCGGCGAAGATGCTCAACGCCTCGTCAATCTGCCGCTCGTTCACCACCAGCGGCGGGATCCAGCGGATCACGTTCTCATACGAGCCGCAGGTGAGCAACAGCAGGTCGTGGTCGGCGCAGTATTTCACGATCTGCTGAGTGAGCGGTTTGCTCGGCTCACGTGTGTCTGCGTCCACGAATTCGGTGGCCACCATGCAGCCCAACCCACGCACGTCGCCGATGATAGGGAAGTCCTTTTGTAGCGCGCGCAAACCTTGCATCAACTGAGCGCCGCGCGCCAGGCTGTTCTCGGGCAGTTGCTCCTGCTTCATCACGCGGATGGTCTCGACAGCGGCTGCAGCCGACACCAGGTTCGGCCCGTAGGTGCCGCCATGCGAACCGGGCGACCATTTTTGCATGATCTCGCGCCGGGCTGCCACGCAGCTCAGCGGCATGCCCGAAGCCAGCCCTTTGGCCATCACCAAAATATCGGGGATCACGCCGAAGTGTTCCAGGGCGAAGAATTTGCCGGTGCGGCCGAAGCCGGTCTGCACCTCGTCGAAGATGAGCAGGATGCCGTGTTCATCGCAAATCTGGCGCAGCGCGCGCAAGAAGGCGGCCGGCGGCACCACATAGCCGCCCTCGCCCAGCACCGGCTCGACGACGATGGCCGCGGTCTCCTGTGGGGCGGTTTGCGTCTTCAGCAGGAAGCGAACGGCGTCTGGGGCATAGCCGCAGCATCTGTCGCCGTCCGCAGGGCAGGCAGCGCTCAACGCCGCGCGGTCCGCCTCGCTCATCTTTCGCCTGGCCACCGGGCAGTGGTAGCAATGGGCATACGGCGCGGCGAACACGCCGGACGGCAACGGCTGATACTTCAGCCGATAGCTGGTCTTGCTCATCGTCATCGCCATGGTGAGGTGCGTCCGGCCGTGGAACGATCCCTCGAAAACGATGATGTTGCTGCGGCCGGTGGCTTGCTTGGCCAGTTTAACCGCTGCCTCGACCGCCTCCGCGCCGCTGTTGCTGAAGAAGAACGTGTCCAGTTCGGGCGGACATACGCTCATCAGCTCGTCGGTCAGCTCGAGCACCTTGTCGGCGGTGCCGATGCCAATTTGCCCGTGCAAGATCTGCGCGGCTTGCTCCTGGATGGCCCGCACGATGCGCGGGTGGGCGTGGCCGGTGTTCGTCACACCGATGCCGCAGGTGAAGTCCATGTAGCGCCGACCGCTCTTGTCATACAGGTAGATGCCCTCGCCGTGGTCAATCGAGATGTCGAAGGCGCGTGCCCAGACCGGTGAAAGGTTTTCTTTTGCCATGATGTTGAAGTGTACGTACGCTCCGCATGGCGCGACAATGCGTCATTGTCGGCCGTTAGAACAGATATTCTATCCGCCTTTTTGCCATCCTTGTTTCGGACGCAGATCGCGTGTTTCCGGCCCGACGGCGGCTCGGGCGTCGAGCCAATCTTGCGGCCGACTCGGCGGCCGCGAAGGGTTGCCGGTGGACGAACCGTAACCGGCGATGGCTCACAGGGCGAACGCCGCTTTGGCTCCTCATCCGTGCCTATAATCGCCTGCGATGGGGCGCTGGTTGACGAACAACGTCAGTCTGATGGTCCTCGCGGTGTTGCTGGCCTTCTTTGTGTGGGTCGTGGCTTCGCTGCAGCAGGACCCGATCGTGGAGAACACCCTCTCCGCGCCGGTGGTCATCGTCGCGCCGCCTGCACCCAACCAAACCCTCTCCGCCAGCACCCTGCCGCCGACGGTGACCGTGCGCATCCGCGCGCCGCAGAGCACTTTCGAGTCGCTCGGCGCCAGCGGCGTGCAGGTGCCGGTGGATTTATCGCGACTGGGCACCGGCCAGCACGTCGTCAAGCTCGAACCCACCATCCGGGTTGAGCCGTCCATGCTGCTCTCCTCACGGCCGCTGACCGCCAGCGTGACGATCGAGCAGGTAACCGAAGCGAGCCTGCCGGTTCGCGTCGTCGTAGAAGGCACGCCTGCCATCGGTTATCAGGCCCAGTGGCCCGTTGTCAATCCCGACCGGGCCACGGTGACCGGCACGCAGCAGATCATCGCCAGAGTCGCCAGCCTGGATGCCGTGATCAGTGTCGAGGGGGCGCGATCCTCTGTCGAGCAGACCGTGCGGCTGTTGGCGCGCGACCGAGACGGCAACGCCGTTTCGAACGTCAGCATTACTCCTGCTTCCGTCGTCGTCCGTGTGCCGATGGAGCAGCGCAGCAACTTCAAGGACCTGGCGGTGCGTGTGCGGCCGACCGGCCAGCCGGCCGAAGGCTATGCCATCACCAGCATCTCGGCCTCGCCACAGGTGGTGACGGTGTTCGGGCCGCGCGACGCCATTCAACAACTGCCCGGATTCATTGACACGCTGGAGGTATCGGTCGCCGGAGCCACCCAGGATGTGGAGCAGCGCGTCGGGCTGAACGTGCCGCCGAACATCTCGCCCATCGCCGACAACATGACCGTGCTTGTGCGGGTGCGGATCGAGCCGCAGCAGGGCGCGCGGACGGTATCGCGCAAGCCCATTGTGCTTGGCATCACCGACACCTTGAGCGTAAAGGTATCACCTCCCACAGTGGATATCGTGCTGGCCGGTCCGCAGCCCACGCTGAACGGCCTGACCCAGGATTCGGTTCGGGTGGAGGTGGACGCCGCCGGCCTGGGCGTTGGAGTCCATCAACTCACGCCCAACGTCGTCGTGCCGGAAGGCGTCACCGTGCAAAGCGTGTTGCCTTCCACCGTGCAAATCGAGGTGACCGACGCGAGCCGAAAGGAGCCATGAGGCAAACACGGCGCTGTCACTTCGAGAACGCACTGCGCACGAAGAACCACACGTTGGCCGGTCGCTCGGCCAGCCGCCGCATGAAGTAGGGATACCAGTGCGTGCCATACGGCACGTAGATCCGAACGGCGTAGCCCTCGGCGACCAGCCGTTCCTGCAGTTCGCGCCGCACGCCGTAGAGCATCTGAAATTCAAACTGCTGGCGAGGAATCTTGCGTTCTTCGGCGTAGGTTTTGGCTGCTGCGATCATCTTCTCGTCGTGCGTAGCCAGCGCGGCCAGCGGCGGCACGCGCCCATCGTCGCTGCGCCGGGCGTTGTCCGAGCGATCCAGCAACAGCCGGGCCAGCTTGATGTAATTGGCGTCCACATCGGCTTTGCGCGGGTAGGCCCTGTCGGGCGGCTCGCGATATGCGCCTTTGCACAATCGGATGCGGATGCCCGCGTCGGCCAGCGCGATCAAGTCGGCCTCGCTGCGATACAAATACGACTGCAGCACTGCGCCGACGTTGCCGAACTCTCCATGCAAGGCGCGCACGATCGCCAGCGTACGGTCTGTATGCGGCGTGCCCTCCATATCCACGCGCACGAAGTTGCCTTGCGCCTGAGCGCGCGCGACCACGCGGCGGGCGTTGTGCAGGCAGAAGCCATCGTCCAGATCCAGCCCGAACTGGGTCAGCTTGAGCGACACGTTCGAGCACACGCCGGCAGCCGCGATCTCGTCCAGCGCCCGCAGGTATTCGTCGGCCGCGCTTCTGGCTTCCTCCTCGTTCGTCACGCTCTCGCCCAGGAAATCGAGCGTGGCATGCAGGCCTTTGGCGTTCAGCGCGCGTACGGCGGCGATGGCTGCGCCGACCGTCTCCCCGCAGACGAACCGCCGCGCCATTCGCCGGGCCCCCGGCATCTGCGTGATGATGCCCTGTGCCCAACTGGCGCGCGAGAGGGCCAGAAAGGTGTGTTGCAGCATCATCCGTGAATCTTACTGCCGTTCCATGTAACTACCTACCCTATCGGAGCATAGCTTAGCGCCTAACGCGCTCAAAGCGCGTTAGGCGCTAAAACGGACTCTGTTCCACGCGCGAATCAAGTTGGCATTTCACTCGCTATTCAGAGGGTAGGCAGTTACCTATAATCGCAGAAATTACGCACGCGACTCGTAGATCCTATGCCGAACGATGGGTGCGTGAACCCGAGTCGTTTGATCTGACCCTAACCGCAGGTAGCTATGCGCAACATCACACCTCGTCGCACGCCTCTGGTGCTGTCGTTGATACTCTCTCTCATCCTGACTGCGTGTGGTGCCGGAGAGCCGGCGCCGACGCCGGAAGCGTTTCAACCGATCGTCACCATCTACGCGCCGACCGTGGCCCCTTCCCCTTCGCCCACGCCCGAACTTTCTCCGACGCCACAGCCGACGCCAACGACCGCGTTGCAGGCCGCCGGCGCCGTGACCGATGCCGCTGCTTCGGCCGTCGGACAGCTCGGCGAGAACGTCAACCCATATACCGGCCTGGTCGTAGCCGATCCCGCCGTGCTCAAACGCAAACCGCTGCTCATCAAAGTGGCTAACACCTCCGATGTGCGCCCGCAGTCTGGCTTGAACAGCGCTGACGTCGTCGTCGAGCATTACTCCGAGGGCAGCATTACGCGCTTCACGGCCCTGTTCCTCACCCACTCGCCACCCCGCGTTGGCTCGGTGCGCAGTTGCCGCCTGATTGATATCGAGCTCCCGGTGATCTTCGATGCGGCGTTGCTGTGTTCCGGCACCAGCCCAGGGGTCAAGCCGCTGATGCGCGCCTCATACGCCTATCGCAACAACCTGACCATGATCAGCGATATGGGTGGCAAAGAGTGCGCCACGTGTCCCGCCTTTCGCACTTCGGATCGTTTGCCCCCGCACAACCTGTTCGCGAATCCCGCACGCGCGTGGGAGGAGCTCGACCGCCGCGGCAACAATGTGCCGTCCACCTTTCGCGCCTGGACCTTCGATCCCAACCCACCTCAGGGCAAACCTACTTCTGTGCTCGACGTGGGATACAAATCGGGCAACGTCATATGGACGTACGACCCGCAGTCCGGTAAATGGCTGAAGTCGCTGCGGAAGGAGAAGCAAATAGATGCGCTCACCCGCGAGCAGATCTCTGCCGCCAATGTGCTGGTTGTGCACGCACCGCACGTCACCACTTTGATTGTCGAGGACGTGGGCGGCGCCCGTTCGATCGAGATTCAGTTGTGGGGCGAAGGGCCGTTGCGCGTGTTTCGCGATGGCCTGGAGATTGGTGGGCGTTGGCGTCGCGGGCCGGAGGTCGGCATGTTCGACCTGCTGGATGTGAACGGGAACAAAATTCCCCTCAAGCCCGGCAATACATGGATCGAGGTCGTGCCGATGACCGACATTGCCGTGACCACGCAATGAACGTGCCCGGCGATGTGCCTCAGCGGCAGGTGACGATGCTCAGCCGCTGGCCGGAGCGGATCGAGCGTGGATCCGATATGCCGTTTCGCCGGGCGATGGCTGTGATCGTGGTGTTGTAGCGCAGCGCGATGCGGAATAGGTTTTCACCCGGCCGCACCACGTGAACTACGCGTACGCCGCAGGCTACTCGCGCCCCGCCACCTCCGCGAGCGCTTCCTGTGCTCGCACTCGAGCCGGTGGAGCCCGGGCCGACCGGATAAGGCTCGACCGAGCCCGCAGTGTCGCCTTGAGCGCTGACAGGCGCGCCGCTGCCGTCGTCTGCTCCGCCTTCCACCGGCACCGGCTCGACGTCGCTGGGAAAGACGGGTGGGCTGACCGGAGGAGGCTGCGCCGGTGGCACCGCGGTAGGCTGTGGAGGAGCCTGTGGCTCGGCCGGTTGGGGCGGCGGCACGGTTGCAACTTCTCGAGGCGGCGGCGCGGTGGGCACCGGTTGCAGTTGGACTGGTACCGGATCGGGTAAGCCCACGCTGGCAGGCAAGCCGAGCTGCCGGCCGCTTCTCAGGAATAGTGCAATTGCTAATGCGAGCAGGAGCACGGCCAGAATTGCCCCGATTACCGCTATAAAAATCGTCGCCGGCGCTCTGCTCGCCTTTCCCTTACTCATGGGGCTAAGGTACACTATGTAGGCGGAAATTGCAAAGGATCGCTATTACATGCGCAGAGAAGATTCACCCCGCCAAGAAATACTGACATGGGCAGACGTGGATGCGCTCATAGATCAACTGTTGCCCCAAATGATCGGGTCGTTTGATTTGCTTGTTATGATCACCCGCGGCGGGATCATTCCCGGCGGCTTGATCGCAGAGGCGCTCAATATCAAGCACATCTTGACGGCTGCGGTGGAGTTTCCGGCCGGCGACGCGCCGCGCCTGCTGGCCTGGCCGACCTTCCTGCAATTCCCGGACGAAGAGTTGACGCGGGGGAGACGTGTGCTAATCGTGGATGACGTATGGACGCATGGCCGTCACATCATGACGGTTCGTGGGCGCGTGGAGGCGAGTGGGGCGCGCACGGAAACGGCGGTGTTGCACTACAAGCCGGCCGCCTCCCTTTTCCCGAACCACAAACCGACCTACTTTGCAGCAGTCACCGATGCCTATATCGTGTATCCATGGGAGATTGACCGCCGGTTGCGTCCTTCGCGCATGGTGACGCCCGAGCCGTTCTGAGCGAGCTCGTCAGAGTGCGATCCTCCTCCGCTATAGCTGAGGCGGGCTCTCGCGCTCTTTGGCCCTGAACCGATCGTGGATCTGAGCAGCATTCCTAAGGACGCCTGCCCGCTGTGTAGGCAAGTTGCCCTGGATAGAACCGGTACGTTGTGGCAATGTCGTTCGTGCGGGTGCAAGCTAGAGTTCGACCCGCGCACGAGGCGCTCGCGCATCGTCTACTTTCCGGATGAGTACGCTGTGTTTGAGGGAACGGTCGGATCGGCCTGGCTTACCCGGCGCGAGATGTTCGAGCGAGTGGAGGCAGCGCAGCGGGCGCAAGCAGCAGCCGAACGGTCGGGCTCGGGGCGCTGGTTCGGGCCGATCCTCATCGTCGCGCTGACGTTGACGGTCGCGTGCGTCATCCTGGCGGCAATTGCCACAGCTCTCGTCATCAGCCCCAGCCTCGCACGAACCCGGCGGGCGATCTCGGCCGCTTATCAGCCGACGCCGACGCCAACACCGACAGTGGGCCCTGCGGTTGTGACGACGATGCCACTGCCTGCGGTCGGCACGCTGGATTCGCCGATACAACCTCAACCAACGCCGACCGCCGAGACCGATCAGGACGAACCTCTGCTGCCGACGCCCGCGCCGCAGACGGTAATGCCGGAACCCGCACAACAACCCACTGCTCCTCCCCCTTTGCCGACGCCAGCGTCCGTGCTGGATTCACCGCTGCCAAAGCCGGAGGTCACCCTGCCGCCGACGTTTACACCATCTGCGCCCCAACCGACGGTCGCGGCGGCATCCCCCGGAACCCCGGAGGTGCCTGCTACGCCGACATCGCCGGCCGTGTTGCCGACTGATACACCGGCCGCGACGGCTCCGCCGCCTCCGGCCACCCCAACGCCGGTGACGCTGGGCTCGGTAATCTTTCAGGGCACGGTGCGCATTTGGGCTATTCGGCCGGTGGGGAACGGCCCCAACCAGGCCGATGAGTATGTCGAGCTATACAACGAGGGATCACAGCAGGTGAACCTCAATGGCTGGAGCTTGAAAGCCATCCGCACCGCCGACAATACCATAATAGACACATATCTGTTCGGCAACGGCGCCGTCATCGCCGCCGGACAGGTCTGCCGCATCTACACCAATGTGCTCTTCGCGCCCGACGATTGTGGGTTCTCCGGGGGGTTTGCCAGCGAAGAGCCGATCTGGCCGGATAATGGCGGCGCACGGGCATCGTTGTTCAATCAGGGGAATATCGAATACGCCCGTTTCACATATTGAGCTTGACAATATATTGCAGAATCACTAGTATCCTCCTGATTGGCCTACATCTTTTAACGGCCAATCTGTGCGACTTTTAACGTTTATCTCATTGGGGGTCTGTATAACACCAAGTCAATGGTCACGAAGAAATCCGCGAAAGGCCTCAAGACTGTCCGCAAGCCTGCTGCCAAGCCGGTGAAGCGTCAGTCCAAGCGGGTGGCAAAGGTTGCCGCCTCGCCGGCGAGTGCTGTACCGAGCGCGGCTATTGAGACGCCAGCGACACCTGTAGCGCCCGTTCAGGTCAACACACTATCTCCGACGGCGACCTCGATCGAAGAGATCACCGTTGAGGAGTTGAGCGGCGAGGAACAGTTGATCAACCTCGGCCGCGAGAAAGGTTACGTAACTTATGAGGACATCCTCAACCTGTTTCCCGATGCTGAGAAGAACATGGATCAGCTCGAGGACCTGTTTGCTGCCTTGTCCGACGCTGGAGTCAACGTCGTTGCCAGCGAGGACGAGGCCGCCGATCAGGTAGTGGATGACGATGAGGATGAAGAGGACGAGTTCAACGAGCGGACGAACGAGAGCCTGATTGAGGCGATTGAAGCTGACGACACGGTTGGCCTGTATCTAAAGGAGATCGGGCGCGTGGCGTTGCTTACTGCGCCGCAGGAAGTGGACCTCGCCCAGCGTATGGAGCGAGGCCGCGAGGCGCGCGAACAACTCCAGTCCGACCCGAACCTGACGCCGGAAGATCGTGAACGCCTGGAGATGCTGGTCGAGGATGGCATGGCTGCGCGCGAACATCTCATCAACGCCAACTCGCGCCTGGTCATCAGCGTAGCCAAGAAATACATCGGCCGAGGCGTGCCGTTCCTGGACCTGATCCAAGAGGGCAACATCGGCCTGATTCGGGCGGCCAAGAAGTTCGACTGGCGGCGCGGCCACAAGTTCAGCACGTATGCCACGTGGTGGATTCGCCAGGCCGTCACGCGCGCCATCGCCGACCAGGGACGCACCATCCGCGTACCGGTGCACATGGGCGACCAGATCAACCGACTGTTGCGGGCCAGCCACCAGCTCACGCAGGAGCTCGGCCGGGATCCGACTGTAGCCGAACTGGCTGAAGCGTTGAACGTCACCGTGCGCAAAGCTGAACAGATGATCCAGGTTGCCCGCCGACCGATCAGCCTGGAGACGCCGACCGATGATGAAGAGGAAAGCGTGCTCGGCGACTTCATCCCGGACGACGACAGCCCGGCGCCGGCTGAGATGGTGACGAATCAGATGCTGCGCGAGCAACTGGCCGACATCCTCGACACACTACCGCCGCGCGAGGTGCGCATCCTGCAATTGCGCTACGGCTTGCTGGATGGCGAAACATACACCCTCGAAGAGGTGGGTCGCAAACTCGGCGTCACACGCGAGCGCGTCCGGCAGATCGAGGCTCAGGCGCTCAGCCGGCTGCGCTTGCCGGCCCACGCCCGCAAACTGCGCGACTTTCTGAAGGAGTAGGCTTTTCCTCCATGCCCGATCCACGTGATCGGGCTTTTTCTTTCACGCTCGTCGCTATCTGATGGCTGCCCAGCGCAAACTAAGCCCGTTGCCTTTCACCCACGTCAAACTCGCCGATCGCTTTTGGGCTCCGCGCATCGAAGTCAATTGCGCCGTCACCCTGCCAAAGGAATATGCGATGTGCGAGGCCACCGGCCGCATCGCCGCGTTCGATCTCAAGTGGCAGAAGGGCGATCCCAATCCGCCGCATGTCTTTTGGGATTCCGATGTCGCCAAGTGGATCGAGGCGGCCTCCTACGCATTGGCCACTCATCCCGATCCCCGGCTGGACGAACTGCTTAATGGCGTGATTGCCAGGATAGCGAAAGCGCAGCAGCGCGATGGCTACCTGAACACCCATTACATCGTCTTCGAGCGCGCTGGCCTCGACAGGCGCTGGACTAACCTGCGCGACAACCACGAACTCTATTGCGCCGGCCATCTGATCGAGGCCGCCGTCGCCCATTACCAGGCCACCGGCAAGCGCGCTTTGCTCGACGTAGGATGTCGCTACGCGGACTACATTGACAGTGTGTTCGGCCGGGGTGAAGGCAAGCTGCGCGGCTATTGCGGCCACGAAGAGATTGAGCTGGCGCTGGTGAAGCTATATCGCGTCACCGGCGAGGAGCGCTATCTGAAGCTGGCGCAATACTTCGTAGACGAGCGCGGGCAGCAGCCGCATTACTTCGACATCGAAGCCAGGCGGCGCGGCGAGGATCCGGCGCGCTTCCACTTTCGCACCTACGCATACAACCAATCGCACCTCCCGGTGCGCGAACAGAGCGTCGTCACCGGCCACGCCGTGCGCGCGATGTATCTGTATTCGGCGATGGCCGATCTGGCCAACGAAACCGGCGATGCGTCGTTGCTGACTGCTTGTGAGCGCCTCTGGCACAGCGTGGTGGGCGAACGCATGTATCTCACCGGCGGCATCGGCCCATCTGCCAGCAACGAGGGCTTCACCGTCGCTTACGACCTGCCGGACGAGACGGCCTATGCCGAGACGTGCGCGGCCATCGGCGTGGTCTTCTGGAATCATCGCCTCCTTCAGTTCGACGGCGACGGCAAATATGCCGATGTGATGGAGCGCGCGTTATACAACGGAACGATCAGCGGCGTGTCGCTCGACGGTGCGAAGTTCTTCTACCAAAATCCGCTGGCTTCGCGCGGCGACCATCATCGGCAAGACTGGTTCGACTGCGCATGCTGCCCACCTAACATTGCCCGCCTGATTGCCAGCGTCGGCGGTTACTTTTATTCAACCGACGCGCAAGGCGTTTGGGTGCATCTGTACGCCAGCAGCGAGGCCGACGTCGGCGCGCTGGGATTGAAGATCCGGCAGACGACCTCGTATCCGTGGGATGGCCGGGTCAAGATCGAAATGGAGTTGGATCAGCCACGCGCGTTCACTTTGCACCTGCGCATCCCTGGCTGGTGCGAGCGCCACACAGTGCACATCAACCGGACTCGCTACGCAGATGGTCAGCCGGTTAACGGCTACCTCGCAATCCGGCGCGAGTGGCGTTCCGGCGACGAAGTTGTCCTGGACCTGGAGATGCTAGCGCGGTTGATGCAGGCGAATCCCAGTGTGCGGCAGATGGTGGGTCGCGTCGCCGTTCAGCGTGGCCCGGTCGTGTACTGCCTGGAGAGCGCAGACAACCCGGTCTCGCCGCTGGATCGCATTACGCTGCCGCTCGACATGGCGTGGAGCGTCGAGTATCGCCCGGAATTGCTGGGCGGCGTGGCGGTGCTGCATGGCGAGGCGCGTGTGGACGATATCTCCTGGAGCGGTGGGCTGTATGAGCCGGCACGACCCATCAGGCGTCAGCCCATCGAAATCACTGCCGTGCCCTATTGCGTCTGGGATAACCGCGCGCCGGGCGAGATGCGCGTGTGGTTTAGAAGTTGAGCGTCTGCGTCGGCCTTGCCCGAAGGGTGAGGGCGCGCGGCCGGCCTGGTAGCCTCTTCCGCTGGGACGCACTCTGGGTCGGGCGACGCGTTTATACTTTTGACAATGCCCAAGTCCGGCTCACCCGTCAATCATTGTTCGTTCTGTGGCAAGAGCGAGCTGCACGTCAATCGGCTGATCGCCGGCCCACGCAATGTGTTCATCTGCGATGAGTGCGTGCAGATGTGTCAGGACATTCTGGATGGCGAACGGCGGGTGGCGCGGGAAAGTCGCCCGGCGCCCACCGGGGGGGCGGCCACATCTTCGCTCACGCCACGGACGATCTACAAGCATCTCAACGAATATGTGGTGGGACAAGAAGCAGCCAAACGCACGCTGTCTGTGGCGGTATACAACCACTACAAGCGCATCGAGAACAAGGCTCGCTTCGCCGACGTCGAGGTGGCCAAGAGTAACGTGTTGCTCATTGGGCCGACCGGCAGCGGCAAGACCTACCTGGCGCAGACGTTAGCAAAACTCCTCGATGTGCCTTTTTGCATTGCCGATGCCACGGCGCTCACCGAGGCCGGTTATGTGGGCGAAGACGTCGAAACCATCTTGGTGCGCCTGATTCAAGCCGCCGATGGCGATGTGCGCCGCGCTCAGCGCGGCATCGTCTACATTGACGAGATAGATAAGATCGCCCGCAAATCTGCAGACAACCCCAGCATCACCCGCGATGTGTCCGGCGAAGGTGTGCAGCAGGCTTTGCTGAAGATCGTCGAAGGCAGCATCGTCTATGTTCCTCCCGATGGTGGGCGCAAACACCCCCAAGCTGAAATGCTGCAGATAGACACTAGCGACATCTTGTTTATCTGCGGCGGCACATTTGAGGGCCTGACAAAGTTGATCGGTGAGCGGGTCGGCGTGAAGCGTCGCATCAGCCTGCCCACGTATGCTTCCGATGCGCCGAAAGTGAAGCGCAACGAAGATCTGCTTCGCTTTGTTGTACAGGATGATCTGATGCGCTATGGCTTCATCCCTGAACTCGTCGGACGGCTGCCGGTGCTGGTTACGCTCGATGCCCTCGATCACGAGGGATTGATCGAAGTGCTTACCCGGCCACGCAACGCCATCGTCAAGCAATACCAGCGGCTGCTCAGCCTGGACGGCGTGGAGCTCGTCTTCAGCAACGAAGCGCTGAACGCCGTTGCCGACGAGGCGATCCGGACCGGCAGCGGCGCGCGCGCCCTGCGTGCCATCATCGAACGCACGCTGCTCGATGTGATGTATGAGGTCCCGTCGCGCCGCGACGTCGGACGGGTGGTTGTAGATGCGCCGGCGGTGCGTGGCCAATCTGCCCCCAGGCTCTACGATCGCAATGGGCGCCTGATCGGTGGAGAATTGGACAAGGCAGCGTAGCTTACCCAGGCCATCATCGGTGCGATCGCGCCGTCTGCGCTTGCCAGGTGCCAGGTATTAGACATTATCAAAATTTAAGAATTTAGCATGCTGAGCCCTGCGCATCCTGAGCTTGTCTAAGGACGAAGGTTCGAAGCGTGTCAGATTCGCTAACGTCTGTTGGGTGAACTATGTCTAACGCTCCGCCGTTCGACGTCCGGTCGCTCAGTCGTTCGCTGGTTGCGCTGTGCATACTGGCCGGCCTCCTCGTCGGTGCCTTGGCGGCGCTGATCAACCCCCTCGTGTTGATCGGAGCCGCCATCGCCATGCCGGTGGGCCTCTGGTTAATCCGCGACGTTAATCACGCGCTCTTCGCGCTGGTTGTCGTGATCGGTGTTTTGCCTCGCTTCGCGCTGCCGGCTCGCCTGGGATTCACTCCCACCTTCCTCGACTTGGTGTTGGCAGGGCTGATCGTCGCCTGGGTATTGCGTCGGCTCGGTCCACGGCACGACCTGCCGCTGCGCCGAACCCCGGCAGGCGTGCTAATCCTTTTGTTGGTGGCGGTAGCGCTGGCAACGTTCACCGTCGGCCTGCCAAACGGCGCGCTCACCCCGCTTGTGCTGCGGCGCTTCGCCGAACTGGTGCTCAGCCTGTTGATGGCGCTGCTGATCGTCGCCATCCTGCCCGATTTGATTTCGCAAGAACGCGTGGTGAGATGGACGATGCTGGTCGGCGCGCTGTCGGCGATGATCGGAATTGTGCTGTATGCCATGCCGGACGATCTGACGATCCGGCTGTTGTCGGCGTTGCGGCCGTTCGGTTATCCCGCCGGCCCGGAAGTGGTGCGCTTCATCCGCGATGACCCCAGCCTGATGCAGCGAGCGACCGGATTGTGGATTGACCCGAATGCGTTTGGTGGCTACCTGCTGGTCGTTGGGGCGTTGGCGTTGCCGCAACTGTTTTCGCCTAGGCCGGTCGTGCGGCGCTGGCTGATTGTGGTATGTCTGTCGCTCATCGGCGTTGCGCTCGTGCTCACCGTGTCGCGCGGGGCGATGCTCGGGTTTGTCCTCGTTGCTGTGTTGATGGGCATGCTGCGCTACCGACGGCTGCTGGCACTGATGATGCTGGTGCTGATGCTGGCACTTGCGCTGCCGCAAACGCGCGAGCTGGTGCAGCACTTTGCGGAAGGCTTTCAAGGGCGCGACCTGGCAACGCAGATGCGTTTCGGCGAATACAAAGATGCCCTGCGGTTGATCGAGCGGTATCCGGTGCTTGGCGTCGGCTTCGTGGGAACGCCGGACGTGGATCTTTACATCGGCGTCTCCTCGATGTACCTGTTGGTTGCACAGCAGATGGGCCTGTTGGGCCTGGTGGCTTTCGCCGGCGTGTTGGTCGCCGTGTTTGCTGGCGCCATTCGCGCATGGCCAGCCGTCTCACGCGATGCGCGCGTGACGGCGGTGTTCTTGGGCGCTCATGGGGCCGTCCTCGGTGCTTTGTTCAGCGGCATCTTCGATCACTATTTCTTCAACATAGACTTCCACAATTCGGTCATGCTGTTTTGGATGATGCTCGGGCTGGCCGTGAGCAGTCAGCGTTTGCATCCCGGTGCCGATCCTGCTGTGTAAAAACACGGCGACGGGAATGCCGGGATACAATACCAACGTCATGGAAATCGAGGTCAAATCCCTCAAGAAAGTGGACGTTATCGCAGTATCCGGCAGGGTGGATAGCTCGAACGCGGCCAACTTCGAGGACGCACTCAAGACATCGCTGGCCAGGGGTCGCCACAACCTCGTGCTCGACTTCTCGAGGTTGGACTACATGAGCAGCGCCGGCTTGCGCTCGATGCTGGCGGCGCTCAAAACAGCTAGGCAAGGGGGCGGCAACGTCGTCATTGCCCAGCCCACGGAGCGCATCGTGGATACGCTCAAGCTGGTCGGGTTTCAGTCCCTGTTCAGCCAGTATGGCGATGTCCTCGAAGCCGTTGACTCATTCTGATAAGTCGCTGACGATTCCGGCTCGCTTCGATCAGTTGCGGCGTGCCGGTGCATTTGTCAGCGACATGGCGGCGGCGGCTGGATTCGAAGGCCTCCAGCTCAATCGGATCGAACTTGCCGTGGACGAAGCATGCTCCAACATCATCCAGCATGCTTACGCCCACCGGCCAGATGGCAAAATCCACATCCGCGTGCAGGCCGAACGCGGTCGCCGCATCGTCATCACGCTGATTGACACAGGCGAGCCGTTCGATCCGGAAGCCGTTCCGGTGCACAATCCCGAAGCCAGCCTGGATGATCTGAAGGTCGGTGGGCTGGGATTGTTTCTGATCAGGCAAACTATGGACGACGTGCAATTTGAGTTTAACGTGCCGGGGTTAGGCTGGGGCCAGCCGAAACGCTTCAATCGCTTGACTATGATCAAGTACTTATGATCTCTTCGCTGAATGTCACCAGTCAGAGGGTCGAGGGCCAATCCACCGCCGTTCTCAAGCTGGCTGGCCGACTGGATGCGACCACGGTCGGCCAGCTCGAGCGAGCACTCACCGATGCGCAACTGTCGGGCAACCGCGTGATCGTGATTGACCTGAGCGATCTGACTTATGTCTCTAGTAGTGGATTGCGGGTATTGTTGACCGGACGGAGCAATACGCGCAAACGCGGAGGGGAAGTCTTCCTGTGCAGCCTTCGTCCACCAGTGAGGGAGGTGTTCGAAATGGTGGGTTTCACTGCCGTGTTTACCATCTTCGATACGCTTGAGCAGGCCATGGAAGCTGCAGCGGCTGTATCCAGGGGATGACCGCGTGTGATTTTGTGTGGGTGTGAAATATCGTTGACAACCATTGGGGCATCCTTATAATCGCGCGCGAAATTCACGACCGTGAATGAACGTGAGGATTCGATGACTACATCACCCGATTCGGTTCCAGTGGCTGTAGCCGATTGGCTCGAAGTGCGACAGCCGTGCGCTTCCCTCCCTCTACGTGACATGAGCGCGTCGCCCAGCCGCGCTCCGATTGACGATGACGACGATGAGGATTTCGAGGATGAGGACCTCGACCTGGAAGAGGACGAGGATTTGATTGACGACCTCGACGAGCTCGAGGAAGAAGCCCTGGAAGAGGAGGAAGAGGACGAAATTTCCCTCGAGGAACTCGACGAAGAGGAAGACCTCGACGAAGAGGAGGAAGAAGAGGACTTCGATCTGGAAGATTTCGACGACGAAGACGAAGAAGAGGAACTGCTCTGGGACGACGACGAGGACGACGAGTTCGACGACGATTGAGCGCGGTCGCACGAGCCGCTGGCGAGAAGGCTAGCGGCTTTTTTGCTTATCCGGCGTGGGCTGGGCGAAGCGATGGACGATGCGCGCGATGTCGAGCGCGGAGTCCGGCCGCGCCAGGCGCGCGGAGGCCTGCCGCGTCAGGTCGAGCGCAAACGGGTCTCCCAGCCATTGTTTCAGTTGCTTGAGCACGGCCCACGGCGTCGGGCACCAGGTGCCGGCCCCGCTGTTGACCACGTAGTCCACGTTGCCTTCCTCCTGGCCCGGCACGGCGTCGTAGAGGATGATCGGCAGGCCGGCGACGAATGCTTCGCAGATCGTGCCGGGGCCGGCTTTGGTCACCAGCACGTCGGCTGCCCCCATCAGCTCCGGAATGTTGTCAACGAAGCCGAAGATCCGCATCGGCACGCGCGGGTTCAGGAACTCCAGGTTCTCCTTCACGGTCTGGTTGCGCCCGCACACCACAATGAGTTGCAGCGGCAGCCCACTCAGGGCGATCTGCCGGGCCGTCACTTCCAGTCGGCCCATCCCGTCGCCGCCGCCGATGAGCAGCACGGTCATCCGCTCATCCAGGTTAAGTTCGCGGCGCAGCGCGCGGCCGTTCAGCACGCGCCTGGCAAAGTCGGGCGCGATCGGTTGGCCGGTCACCGTGATCCTCTCTGCTGGCACCAGGTTCTTGATCGCCTCCGCGCGCGACTCCTCCGTCGGCACGATCAGGTGATCGGCGTCGGTCACATAGTGGGCCACGTGCCCCGAGACTAGATCGGTCACCACGTGAATGAACGGGGTGCTCATGCCGCGGCGCCGCAGCGCCAGAGGGATGCTCTGGTTGAACAGCAAGTGGCATGAGACGTATATGTCGGCCGGGTTGTTCTGCACAATGGCGTCTGCCGTCTTCTCGCTGAGCGGTTCGAGCACGTTGCGCAGGGCAATGATGCGTCGGCGGTTATTGCTGGCGTGAAAGCCGAGCGCATACAACACGCGTGCGTGGTTCACCCACATCGGGTAAGTCTCGGTAAACGCATTGATCAAGAACGGCGCGTTGCTGAGGCCGTCCACCAGCTTGACGTCGTATGCGTCGGGGTAAAGGATTTGAATGCCTTGAGCGATGGCTTGCGCAGCACTGCGATGGCCACCGCCGGTGTTGCCGTAGAGCAAAACGATTCTTCTCTTCATGGAAATCCGATCAACGTTTTGCAACAGGCGCGTCGCGATAGTTTGCGAACACGGTGTTGCTATTCATTGCAACCAGATACGCGATGCGGTATGCGGCGCACCATTCACCCGCTTGGCTGCGTGGTCGAGATGACTTTTTCAAGTCGTCGCTCGAAGTCGCGACGGGCGAGAAGAACACGATGGCCGCACGTGAGGCATTTCAGCCCGATGTCGGCGCCGACGCGCACCACCTTCCACTCGTAGCCGCCGCAGGGATGGGGTTTGCGCAGTCGCACCACGTCACCGACCTGGATCGGTGTGATGCTGATGAACGCCATGCCCTAGATTATAGGATGCGTCGGCTTGCTATAATCTCACCGTTTATGAATGGCCCCCTCGTCGGCATCTTCAACGGCCTGACCAGCGGAGATGTCACCCTCATCCTGGCGCAACTCATTGTCCTGGTGCTGCTACTGGGCGTCGCATTTCCCATCCACGAGCTGGCGCACGCGCTGACCGCTCGATACCTGGGAGACAATACCGGCGAACGGATGGGCCGGATCACGCTCAACCCGCTTGCCCATCTCGATCCGTTCGGCACGTTGCTTTTCGCGTTGACCGGTTTCGGCTGGGCCAGGCCGGTCCCCGTCAACCTCTATCGCCTGCAAGGTAATCCGCGTACATCTTTTGCCATTGTGGCCCTGGCCGGCCCGCTTTCCAACCTGGCATTGGCAGCGTTGTTTGCGCTGCTCTTTCGCTTCGCCCTCCCACTGGCCGGCGCCGATTCGGCGCTGAGCCGTATCTTGCTGTTCGCACTCTCCGTTGCTGTGCAGCTCAATATCTTCCTGGCGCTGTTCAACCTTATCCCCATCCCACCGCTGGATGGCTCGCGCCTGCTTACGGCGCTGCTGCCAGATCAGGGCCAGGCGTTGATGGATCAACTGGAGCGGTATGGATTTATCATTCTGATTGCGCTCTCGGCAACGGGTGTGCTGGGTCAGCTCATCGTGCGGCCGGCCACGCTTCTAAGCCGCACGTTGCTCGGCTTGTGAGCGTTCGCTTCGCGAAAGGATCGTAACATGAGCAAAGCAAAAGTTGCCCTTGTGGGTTGTGATTTCGTCGGCATGTCGCTAGGCATGGCCATCAAACGTGCTCTTGGCGAAGTTGAGGTGGTGGGTCACGACAAAGATCGCGACGCCATGCGCAGAGCCGAAAATGCCAAAGCGATTGACCGCGGCGAGTGGAACTTGCCCAACGCCTGCGATCGTGCTGCGGCCATCTTCATCTCGGGCGCGCCCGACGAGCTGAGCGTCACGTTGCGCGCCATCGCCCCAGACTTGGGCCCGAATACGCTCGTCGTCGCGGTCGGCGGCCCGAACGTCGTAGCGTTGAAGACGGCTGAGGGCTTGCTGGCGGAGCACGTGCCTTTCTTCAGCACAGCTTTGATCTACCATCCCGACCGCGTGAATGGCACTCCTGATTTGCCCGATGCCGACAGCATCCGCGATGCGATCTGGACGGTTGTCCCGAGCCACGGTGCCAGCACGGAGATGGTGGACATGTTCGTCGCTTTGGCCAATCAGCTAGGTGCCAAACCGATCTTCGTAGACCCGGTCGAGCGCGATGGCATGTCAGTGGCCGTGGATGCCATGCCGGCAGTCATCAGCAGCATGTTGATGCTCGCTGTGAGCGGCGATGCCGCCTGGCGCGATCGCGAATGGATGGCCGGCGCAGCTTTCGGCCAGGCCGTCAGCGGCGTCGAACACGCACACAAATTTGCGGCGGTGCTCAGCGCTCAGCCTGATGTGGCTGTGCATTGGCTGAACCAGATCGTATTGCAGTGCATCGCATTGCGGGATGCGATTGCAGCGCGTAACGCCGAGGCTGTCGAACGCGCCCTGGTTCAGGCAGAGGAGAAGCGTCAGCAGTGGTTGGCCGACTGGCGCAAGGGGCGGGTTGAAGGCCATATCCCCATCGAGCGGGACACCGGCGGTTTGTTGAAGATCTTCTTAGGCGAACGCATGGCGAGCCGCATCGCCGGCAACAAGAAGCGCTAGCGTCGAGTGCGCATCAAGTTCAGACGGCGCTCGTCGGCTATCCTGCCGACGCCGGAACGTTGCGGAAAGCATTCTCCCGCCATGCACATCCTCAGCCTCGCTCCGACCTCTTTTTTCAGCGATTACGGCTGCCACGTGCGCATCCTTGAGGAGGCGCGCGCATTGCAGGCGCTGGGACACGCCGTGACGATCGTCACCTACTACAAGGGGAACGATGTTCCTGGCATACCCATCATCCGCACTGCGCCAACGCCGTGGCACCGCGATTACGAAGTTGGCTCATCGCGCCACAAATTCGCCTTCGACGTGTTGCTGAGCATTCGGCTGTTGCGCGTGCTGGCCCGCAATCGCTTTGACGTGATCCACGCTCACTTGCATGAAGGGGCGCTGATTGCGAGCGTTCTCGCCCGGCCCTGGAGCATTCCGGTCGTGTTCGATTACCAGGGCAGCTTAACCGACGAACTGTTACAGCACCGCTTCATCAAACCGCATTCTGCTGCTTGCGCGCTCTTTAGGCGCGTCGAGCACATCACCAACCGCTTGCCGCATGCCGTGCTCACCAGCACGCGCCACGCAGCCGACACGCTGCGCGCGGAGCTGGGCAGCCGCGTGCCGGTTGAAGCTCTGCCGGATGGTGTGAACCCTCATACTTTTCGGCCCGATGTAGCCTCCGCGCAGCAGCGCGTCCAGTTACGGGCGCGGTGGGGGATCGCACCCGATGAACCGGTGGTCGTCTTCCTCGGCTTGCTGGCGCGGCATCAGGGAATTGGTAATCTGATCGAAGCAGCTGCCATCTTGAAGGCCGAGGGCCGGCGTGTGCGCTGGTTGGTGATGGGATACCCAGGTGTGGAAGAGTGGCATCAGGTCGCGTCGGCGGCCGGCGTGTTGCCGGAGATCGTCTTTACTGGCCGCGTGGCTTATGCCAACGCGCCGCTCATGTTGGCGCTTGGTGATGTCGCCGTCGCGCCCAAGCTGTCGCTCACCGAGGGCAGCGGCAAAATCCTCAACTACATGGCGATGGCTCTGCCGACCGTGGCGTTCGACACGCCCGCTCAGCGCGAATACCTCGGCTCGCTCGGCGTATATGCGCCGAGCGGCAACAGTATGGCCTTGGCGCGTGGCGTGGCCAGCTTGTTGGATCAACCGGGGCGCCGGCGGGTGCTCGGAGAACAACTGCGCCGCATCGCCGTTCAGCAGTTCGGTTGGGATCGGGCCGCTGTGATCATGACCTCGGTGTATCAGCGGTTACTCGCCGACCCGAAGTTGCAGACGGCGCGCTCCCACCGGCGTCAGGACGAGACCGTTTCATGAGGCGATTCCTCTTCGACGTCCAAGAGATCTGGAAATATCGGTCGCTGTTGCACATGCTCGTCGTTCGCGACTTGAAGACGCGCTACCGCAGCTCGGTGTTAGGCGTGGCCTGGTCTTTTCTGCAGCCGCTGGGCATGATGGTGGTGATGACGTTCGCCTTCAGCGTGATCAATCGGGCGCCGCCAACTATCGAGCATTACAGCGTGTTCATCTTATCGGGATTGCTGGCCTGGAATTTCTTCTCCGCGGCGGTGACCGGCGCGACCGGCAGCGTGGTAGCGAACGCCTCGCTCGTGAAGAAGGTGTACTTCCCGCGCTCGATCCTGCCGGTATCGGTGGTCATCTCCAGCCTGATCAACTTTCTGCTGGCGCTGCCAGTGTGGATGGTCGTCACGATCCTTTCGGGTCATCCGATTCATATCACACTGTTGCTGCTGCCGTTTGTAATAGCTATTCAAGTGATTTTTAGCGTCGGCGTGTCGTTCATGCTGTCTACGCTCAATGTGTTCTACCGCGACACACAGTTCATCTTGGAGTTGGCGATGCTGGCGTTGTTCTTCCTCACGCCGATCTGGTATGACATTGACAGCGTGCCCCAGCGCGAGGTCAGCTTATGGGTGCGCCGGCTCAATCCGATGGCGTCCCTGGTCAATATCTATCAAGATCTAATGTATTGGGGCAGACCGACCGACCTGGACTTCGTGTTGCGCACGGTCGCCACGGCGATTGCCGTGCTCGTCGCCGGTTATCTGATCTTTCGTCACTTCAGCCCACGGTTCGGCGAAGAAGTATGAGCACGAGGGCTTTGTGACAAACTATGGGTAGTAAAAACGAGGTGATGTGTGAAGCCAATTCCGCTTGAGAAAGTAGAAAACCTCATCGTTGATATGGATGGCGTGTTGTGGCGCGGCGATCAGCCATTGCCGGGGCTGGGGCGTTTCTTTGAGACGATGCGCCGACTGGGCATGCGTTTCATCCTGGCGACCAACAACGCCAGCAAGAGCGGCGACGAGTACCTCGCCAAGCTCGAGAAGTTTGGCGTGCAGGTATCGCTCGACGAAATCCTGACGTCGCCGCAAGCGACAGCGGCGTATCTGGCGCGCCATGCACCTCAGGCGCGCGTGTTCGTCATCGGCGAGCCCGGCCTGGCTGCTGAGCTGCGCGCGCGCGGGCTGGGGGTGGTGAACGACGCGCCGGAACGCGCGACGCACGTGGTGGTGGGGTGGGATCGCACACTGACCTACGACAAGCTGGCCGAGGCCTGCTTGTTGATCCGGCGCGGCGCCGCTTTCATCGGCACGAACCCGGACGTGACCTATCCCAGTGAGCGCGGCATCGTGCCGGGCAACGGTGCGACGCTGGCGGCGCTGCGTGCCGCCACCGGCGTCGAGCCGATCATCATTGGCAAGCCCCAGCCGGAGATGATGGTGCAGGCCATGGCGCGCATGGGCGGAACGTCGGAGAATACGGCCGTCGTCGGCGACCGGCTCGATACGGATATCCTGGGTGGCCAGAATGCCGGGCTGACCACCATCCTGGTGCTCACCGGCGTCACTTCGCCTGAAGAGGCGTACAACGGTGCGATCCGCTCCGATTACGTCTTCCGGGACATTGGCGAAATAGCCGATGCGCTTCAGCGGGCCAGGGGGCGGTAGCAGACATTCGAATATGCATGGCCGAGCCAAAGTTCGGCTGTGCCTGGCTTGAACAACTGAGGGCAAGTTGCTATAATTTGTTTCTGTCCAATTTTGAACAGTCCCGCGTTGGCGGGGGAGGAATAAGAGTATCGCGCAGCAAAGATCGAACCGAGCGTCTCCGCAGTCAGTTTGTCGAGTCAATAATCAGATCCGCGTGCCGCAAGTGCGTCTGATCATGCCGGACGGCACAAACAAGGGCATCGTTGATACGCGCGACGCGCTGGAACTGGCGCGCAATATGCGCATGGATCTGATCGAAGTAGCCCCGAATGCCGACCCGCCTGTCTGTCGTATCATGGATTATGGGCGTTTCATCTACGAACGAGATAAGAAGGAGCGGGCAGCGAAGAAGAGCCAGAAGACGATCGAAGTGAAAGGAGTGCAGTTGCGCCCCAAGACCACCGATCATCATCTTGCCTTCAAGATTCGGGCGGCGCGTCGGTTCCTGGAAGCCGGCAACAAGGTGAAACTCAACCTGCGCTTCCGTGGCCGCGAAGTGGCGCACCAGCATGTCGCGCTCAAACTGATAGACAGGTTTGTGCAGGAGCTTTCGGATATCGGCCTGGTCGAGGTGATGCCGAGCATGGAAGGTAAAGCGATGATCGCCGTCATCGCACCCACGCCGGCCACGCTCGCCGCGGCGCATTCGAAAGCCACGCAGCAACGGATCGAGGCTGAGCGCGCCGCCGACCGCGCAGCGGGTTATAACGAGGAAGAAGAAGAGATCGAGGAAGCCGAGGACGCTGAGCTGGAAGAAGATGAAGAGGCGGGCGATCGCGAAGTCGAGCTGGTGGGAGTTGAGCAGACTAAACCGCTCACCAAAGAACAAGAGGCGGAGATGCGCCGGCGACAGAATCGCGAGAAGCTGGCGCAAAAACGCGCCAACGAACAGTTCGGATTACCGTAGAACGCTCAGTCCAGCGTAAAAGCGGGTAGCGAAGAGTTTCGCCGCAGTCTCCGGGCTGCGGCGAAATTGTGAAGTCAGTGAGAGAAATGTCATGGGTAAGATCAAAACACACAAATCCACGTCCAAGCGCTTCAAAGTGACGGGCAGTGGCAAGTTGATGCGCACCCGGCAGGGCAAAAGCCACTTCCGGCGTAAGAAGCCGGCGCGCGTGAAGGCGCTCTTCGTCGAGATGACCGAAGTGGAAGGCAAGGGCATCCAGAAGCGCATTCACGAGCTTGCCCCATACTTGACGAACAAGTAGCTTGAGAATCGCCGCTCTCTCGTGCAGAGGACGGCCTTCATCATCCAAGATCCAAGGAGTAGCAGGGAAATGGCTAGAGTAAAGGGCGGCGTGAAGACACGCCGACGCCACAACCGCGTTCTTGCCGCGACGAAGGGCCAATTCGGCGCGCGTCACAAGCACTTCCGCAAGGCCAACGAAGCACGCTTGCATGCTATGGCTTATGCCACGCGCGACCGGCGTAACCGCCGGCGTGAGTTGCGTGGCCTGTGGATCACCCGCATTAACGCTGCGGCTCGTCTGAACGGCACGACCTACAGCAAACTCATCCAGGCCCTCAAAGCCGCAAATGTCCAGCTCGATCGCAAGATCCTGGCCGACCTGGCGGTGCGGGATGCCGATGCGTTCGCTGCTGTGGTCAAAGCTGTGCAGGCTTGACTTCGCGTTCGCAGTCGCACGCGTTGGCACATAAGCCCGGCGCACCTCTCTGAGAACGCCGGGCTTTTCGTTGCAGGTTGCCCGTCTACCTTCGACTATCGGGCGGAGGGGGTTAACCTACATATGCAACCTGCTATCTTCCTCGACCGCGACGGTGTCATCATCGAGAATCGCGAAGACTATGTGCGTTCTTGGGCCGATGTCAGCTTCATCCCGGCTGCATTGCACGCGCTGCGCGTGCTGTCGCCTTCGGGCTGGGCAATCGTCATTGTGACCAACCAAGCCGCGGTCGGCAAAGGACTCATCACGCTCAGGGCCGCGGAAGAGATCAACCGACGCGTCGTGGCCGAGGTGGTTCGCCACGGCGGACGCATTGATGCAGCTTATCTGTGCCCTCATCGGCCCGATGAGAATTGTGACTGTCGCAAGCCAAAGCCGGGGATGCTGTTGCGTGCCGCACGCGATCTCGACCTGGACCTGTCGCGGTCGGTGATGATCGGCGATGCGATCACAGATATGCAGGCGGCGCGGGCAGCCGGCGTGCGCGGCGTCCTGGTCAAGACCGGCCGCGGCCTGACCGAATTGTGTTCCTTCGTCGGCACGCCGTGGTTCGACATCGCGCGTGATCTGGCGGATGCTGTCGAATCGCTGGTGCAAATCGAAAGGATAGCCATATGACCCTGCGAGCTTTCATCAACGACTACAAAGCGTCTTTCAGTGCAGTGCTCGATTCGATTGCGCCCGAGCAAATCGAATGCGCTGCCGAGCAGATTCGGTTAACCTTCGAGGCGGGCCGACAAATCTTCATCGCTGGCAACGGTGGCAGCGCGGCGACAGCTTCGCACATGGCATGCGACCTCGCCAAGACCACGCTGGGCAAGGGGAATTGCTTGCCGGCGCGGCGCATCAGGGCGATCGCGCTGACCGACAACGTTCCTTTGCTCTCGGCATGGGGTAACGATGTCGGCTACGAGTGCGTGTTCGCCGAACAATTGCGCAATTTGGCTCACGCTGGAGACTTGTTGATCGTGATCTCGGCCAGCGGCAATTCGCCCAACATCGTTCAAGCCGTACACACTGCCAGGGAGATGGGCTTACATACGCTGGCCTTGCTCGGGTTCGAGGGTGGTGCGGTAAAACCTCTGGTTGACCAGAGCATCGTCGTTCGCTGTTCACACTACGGTCATATCGAAGACGCCCATAGCGTGATGAGTCACCTCATCACCGACTACCTCAAGCGATTTGTGCAGGCGGGCTGACTGCTTGCTGAGCCTGGCGCGCTTGGGGCACGCACCCTCCTTGCTCGCTGAGGAGGCAAATGTGGATATAAGCGCTCGGCGGGATGGGTGTGTTCACACACGGGGGCGTTTTCTTGTAGGGGCGGGCCTGTGTGCCTGCTTTCGTTTGGCACATATGGGC
>JAIMBB010000030.1 GCA_023511655.1 Anaerolineae bacterium | reverse complement strand
GTCTTCTACCAGATCTTCCCGGATCGCTTCGCTAAAAGCACGCGCGTTCCGAAGCCGAGCAATCTGGAGCTTTGGGAGAGCAAGCCCACTCACTATGGCTTCAAAGGGGGCGATTTGCTGGGCATTGCCGAGCGTTTGGACTACTTGCAAGACCTGGGCATCAACGCCATCTACCTGTGTCCGATCTTCCAGTCCACGGCCAACCATCGCTACCACACGCACGACTACTATCGCGTGGATCCCATCCTCGGCGGCGACGCTGCCTTTCGGACGCTGCTCGACGAAGCGCACCGGCGCGACATCCGCATCATCATTGACGGCGTATTCAACCACGCCAGCCGTGGCTTCTACCAGTTCAACCACGCGCTGGAGAACGGCGCGGCGTCGCCGTATCTGGATTGGTTCTACATTCGAGGCTTCCCATTACATGCCTACGAGGGCAAGCCCATCAACTACGATGCCTGGTGGGGCATTCCGGCGCTGCCCAAGCTGAATACATCCACGCCGGCCGTGCGCGAATTCATCTTCTCAGTGGCCGAATACTGGATTCGCTTCGGGGCAGATGGATGGCGGCTGGATGTGCCGGGCGAGATAGACGATGACGAATTCTGGCGGGAGTTCCGCCGACGGGTGAAGGCCGTCAATCCCGACGCCTACATCGTCGGCGAAATCTGGCATCCGGCGCAGCGCTGGCTGCAGGGCGACCAGTTCGACGCGGTGATGAACTACCTGTTCACCAAAGCCTGCATCGGCTTCTTCGTCGGCGCGCGGATGGATGCCAACCTGGTATCGGGCGTGGGCTACGCGCCGGTGCCGGTGCTGGACGGGCCGGCCTTCGCGCGCGCGCTCCAGGAGATGCTCGACATGTACGACAGGGGCGTGCGCGATGCGCAGATGAACCTGCTCGACAGTCACGACACGGCGCGCTTCTTGTCCATCGCCGGCGAAGACGTCGCCGCGCTCAAGCTGGCCACGCTCTGTCAGATGACCTTTCCGGGCGCGCCATCGGTCTATTACGGCGACGAGGTCGGCATGCTGGGCGCAAAGGATCCCGATTGCCGGCGCGCCTTCCCCTGGGACGAAGCGACCTGGAACGTTGAGCTGCGCGACTACTTCAAGCACTGCATCGCACTGCGCAAGCGCTATCGCGCCCTGCGCGACGGCGAATGGCGGGTCGTGCTGGCTGCCGGTGACGTGATCGCTTATTTGCGCGCCTGGGGCGACGAAAAGCTGATTGTTGCGTTAAACTCTGGGACGGCCACGACGGTGGAAATCGTCGTGCGCGATGTGTTGCCGGAGGGCGCACGACTGCAGGTGGAGATGGGCCGGCACGCCGATTACATCGTGACTGACGGCGCGCTGGGCAACGTCTTCCTCCCTGAGCGCGAGGGGGTCGTCCTCAGGCTCTTGACAACGTGATGAATCCCGAGGGCTTAGAACCCAGACGCAAGCCTTGGGCTGTGCCTGACCGAACGTTCCTCGTGCGTGCCACGTAGTGGGCGCCACGTAAGCGCGGGCGCTCGGCCGGGCGCTGCCTGCCTTGCGGGTTGCAAAAGGTGAGCTATGGCCGAGTTGACTCGCGATACTGTGGATCGCGCGCTGGCGCAGGTGCGCGCTGCGCTCGATCGCAACAACGTCCAAGGCGCGATCGCCGCGCTGGAGCGGCTGAAGCAAGATGAGCAAGTCGAGGTCTTCGATGAGCTGGACGTCGAGGATCAGGCTGAGTTGTTGCCCCGCCTGGCCCCCGAGACGGCTGCCGACATCGTCGTCGAGCTGGACTCGCAAGAGCAGGCCGACATCGCCGAGCGCGTGGACGACCAGACCCTCTCGCGCATCCTCGACGAGATGGAACCGGACGACGCAGCCGATGTGATCGGTGACTTGCCGGAGGAACGCCAGCAACGCGTCTTGGCCAACATGGAAGAGGCCGACGACGTTCGCCCGCTGCTGATCCATCCCGACGAAAGCGCCGGCGGCCTGATGACCACCAGCTTCCTCACCCTGCGCCCCGGCATGACGGCCCAAGAGGCCATTGACGCCCTGCGCGAATGGAGCCCCGACGATGAAATGCCCTATTACCTGTTCGTAGTGGATCGCGAGCGCCGGCTGGTTGGCGTGGTGTCGCTGCGCCAGTTGCTCGTCGCCTCGCCCAATCGGCTGATCGGCGACATCATGAACCCCGAGGTAATCAGCGTGACCGTTGGCACCGATCAGGAAGAGGTGGCCAACCTGATGAAGAAATACGACTTTCTGGCCCTGCCGGTGGTGGATGCGAACAATCGGCTGCTTGGCATCATCACTGTGGACGACGTGGTGGATGTGATCGAGGAAGAGGCTACCGAGGATGTATATCGCTTCGGCGCGGTTGAGCCGGGGGTGTTGAACAAGCCCTACTTCAAAACGTCGCTCGTGCGGGTGGTCCGCTCGCGCATCGGTTGGCTGGTCTTGTTGTTCGTGGCCGAGACGTTCACCGGCAGCGTGCTGCGTGCCTTTGAATACGAGCTGGCCACAGTCGTCGCGCTGTCGTTCTTCATCCCGCTGCTGATCGGCACAGGCGGCAACACCGGCGCGCAAACCGTTTCGACGATCATCCGCGGCCTGGCGTTGCGCGAGATTCAGCCAGGTGATCTATTCCGCGTGTTGTGGCGCGAACTGGTAGCCGGCTTGTTGCTGGGCGCCGGCCTGGGCGCCATCGCCTTCGCTCGTGCCGAGGTGTGGGGGAGTGGCCTCTCGCTGTCCATGGTGGTCGGCCTGTCTGTGCTGCTCATCTGCACCTGGGCCAATACCATCGGCTCGTTGATTCCGATGCTGGCATTGCGCTTCAAGATTGACCCGGCGGTGGTCTCGGCACCGCTCATCACCACGCTCGTGGATGCCACCGGCCTGGCCATCTACCTGACCATCGCGCGGTTGCTGTTGCCGGAGCTGCGCTGAGGCGACCGAAGACGGCCGGGCGACGTGCCGCGCCGATGTCGGGCGACTAGAACTTCCGTTCTACAATTCGCAGCATGACAGTCAAAGAGCGAAATCAGGATTTGAGCATGGTCGTCGAGATCGTACGCGAGCATCTATTCGAGCACCTCGACGATAGCGACCTGTGCAAGGATATGTGTGCGGTCATCGCAATCAACCTGCGCCGCGTTCATGCCGACACGGAGAAGAGCGCCAACGCGTGGGATAAACGCGCTTACCACAGCAAGGCCGACGCGCTGCGGCGAGAGATGGCCTGGGCTTTGCCCATGGCGCAGCTCGCCGAGAGCCTGGCCTACAACGCCAGGCCTTTTGCCCCCGAAGACCTCGATCGCCTGATGGACATGCTGCCGGACGAATATCAGATGCCCAAGCGCCCACGCTTCAAGGATGTGGAGCGGATGCGCGGCGCGGCCGCGGCCGCGCGGCAGACGCTGCTCAAGAAGAGGTAGCCAGGCAAGAAGCCTCTTGAAAAACCCCGTCTCCCCGAACCTGAAAAACACCGCAGCCCCTTTTGCAAGGGGCTGCGGCGCGCGCCGTGGTTTTCTAGCGAATAGCTAGAGGTGATGCCACGGCGCCTAGTTGCGTACTACTCATTGTGACACCACCTCCATCATAAAAGATAGCGGTGCTAAGCGTTGCCGGCATGGGCAACAGCGGCTTGCATTGTAACCCAGATTCGCGCAGGCGCTGTCTGGGGCCGTATTCACGAACAGGGATACCCGTCGCAGGTTGCTCGATCAAGTCGTGACAGCCACAAAAACCTGCGGGAGTTTGTCGCTGCCCCCGGCCGTAAACGCGCCCCTTGGTAACATTGCCCGTAATGCCCAAATCGCTTCAGCAATTGCTCGTTGCCGCCGGTCTCCCTGCTTCTCCCGGCGCCGAGCGCATCGCAATCACCGGGGTCACCGATGATTCGCGGCGCGTGCAGCCGGGCAACCTCTTCGTGGCCTATGCCGGCGTCGAGCGCGACGGCCGCACTTTCATTCCCGACGCGCTCGCCCGCGGCGCAGCCGCCATCGTGTGCGAAAGGGAACGGGATGCCGAAAACACCACTTCCTCAACTCCCAATTCTCAATTCCCAGTTCTCAATTCGCCATTCGCGATTCTCGTCCCAAACGCCCGCCGAGCCTTCGCCCTGCTGTGCGCGGCCTGGCACGGCTTCCCCTCGCGCGAGATGACTCTGATCGGTGTGACCGGCACCGATGGCAAAACCACCACAGCCAACCTGACCTTCAGCATCCTGAAGGCAGCCGGCTACAACGCAGGCATGATCAGCACGGTCAACGCCGTGATCGGCGAGCGCACGCTCGACACCGGCCTGCACGTCACCACGCCCGATGCCGACGAAGTTCAAGACTACCTGGCCCAGATGCGCGCCGCCGGCGTGACGCACTGCGTGCTGGAAGTCACGTCGCACGGCCTGGCGCATCATCGCGTGGACGGCTGCGCCTTCGACGTGGCCGTGATCACCAACATCACCCACGATCACCTCGACTTACACGGCACGCGCGAGGCATATCGCGCAGCCAAGGCGCGTCTGTTCGAGATGGCGCCCGTTCACGTGCTGAACGTTGACGACGATTTCTCGTTTGGCTACTTGCTCAGGTTGCCGGCCGAACGGCGCATCTTCTATTCACGCGAGATACAACCCAACGGCGCCTACGGCGATTGGTGGTTGTATCCGCCGCGCGTGGACCTGGTGGCCGGGCGGATCGAAGCCTACGCCTTTCGTTGCGCTGGCGAGCGCCTGGCATTGCCGTTGACAACGCACCTGCTCGGCAATTACAACGTCTCGAACGTGATGGGGGCCGCCGGCGCTGCGCTGGCCATCGGCGTGCCGGTGGAGGCTATTCAAGCCGGTGTCGCAGCGCTGCACGGCATCCCCGGCCGCATGGAGCGAATTGACGAAGGTCAACCCTACCTGGCCGTGGTGGACTTCGCCCACACGCCCAATGCGCTGGAGAACGCCTTGACCGCCCTGCGCGAGATCACGACGGGCCGGCTGATCGTGACGTTCGGCTGCGCCGGCGAGCGCGACGTGCAAAAGCGCTTTCTGATGGGCAAGGTGGCGGTCGAGCTGGCCGACGTGGCTATCTTCACCGCCGAGGATCCTCGTCGCGAATCGCTCGACGCGATCTTCGCCGAGATGGACCGCGGCGCAGCGGCCGCTCGGCCACCGCGCGCCGAGGTCATGCACATCGCCGATCGCGGCGAGGCCATCCGCCAGGCCTGCGCGCTGGCCCAGGCCGGCGATGCGGTGGTCGTGTGTGGCAAAGGGCACGAACAGTCGCTTTGCTTCGGCGTCACCGAATATGCCTGGGACGACCGCGAGGCGATGCGGCGCGCCATTCATGGCCGACGGCTGGTGCCCGGCGAGAGCACATTTCGGCGTTTGTGATAGACTGCACAGCCACACCGATCTTGCGTCGGCACCCCTCTCCGCCGAGGACCGTCCGACGCTTCTCGACCTGAGATTTGAGTCTTCTTTGGAGGAGGTGACATTCGCCGATACCGATCCCCATGTGACTTTCATGTGTTTACCCACCGAGGCAGTAACTCTGCCACGCTTTGGTAAGTCCGAGGTTTTGTGAATGAGGAGATAAGAAGAGAAATGTTCGACCAACGTCCCGTTTCCGCCAGAAGAATCACTCCATCGCTCGCAGCCTTCGCTGCGTTGTCGCTTCTCATGGCGGCCTGCGCTCCTGCTGCGCCGGCTGCCCCCGCTGCCCCTGCGGCCACCGAGGCACCGGCTGCCCCTGCGGCCACCGAGGCGCCCGCTGCGCCCGCCGCAGAGGTCAAGGACTTCATCACCTGGTATCAATACGACGAGAAGAACGAAGACCCCAAGTCCGACGAGCGCGTGGGTAATGAATACCTGCGCAAGACCATCCCCCTGTTCAACGAGGCCTTCAAAGATAAGTGGCGGTGGATCAACCAGCCGCAGCCGTTCGACAAAATGGCCACCAGTCTGGTGGCTGCCGTGCAGGCCGGCGGCGAGGTGCCAGACCTGATGCAAGCCGGCGATTCGGCCATCATCCCGTTCATCAAGAACGGCACCGTGCAGGATCTCACCGATTGGGTCAAGGCGCAGCCGTGGTTCGCTGACCTGGATGCATCGGCGGTGGCAGCGTGCACCGGTCCCGATGGCAAGATTTACTGCGTGCCGGTGGCGATGACGCCCCAGATCGTATTTGCCTGGAAGGATTACTTCCCGGATGGCTACCCGAAGACCCCCGAGGAGTTCAAGAAAGTCGCCGAGGAGTTGAAGGCCAAGAACGTGGCGGCCATCACCTTCTTCGGCTCGACGGCCTTCGACGGCGAGGGCACCACGCGCTTCACCAACACGATCATCAAGTCGTTCGGCGGCACCTTCGACGACGGCCAGGGCAACATGAAGCTCGACACGCCGGAGAACGTCGCGGCGATCGAGTTTCTGCGCGAGATCATCGCGGCCGGCTATGTGCATCCGCGCACGTGGGACGGCACCACCACGCCATTCGTCGAGGAAGAGCCGATGAAGACCGCCGAGGCCGCCTCGTTCCCCACCGGCATCTTCGGCTATCGCTACGTCAACCCGCTGAAGGCGCCGAGCGGCAAAGAGTACAACAAGGGCAACGAAGAAGACATGCTGGATGCCATCACCGCCGGCGACGTCTTCATCGCCCCGTTCTTCGCGCCCGAAGGCAAGAAGCCCGGCTGCGGCACCGGCGTTTCGGTGTTCGTCATCCCCAACGGCGCCAAGAACCCTGAAGCGGCCAAGGACTACATCAACTGGATCATGACCAAGGAGCAGAACCCGGACTGGGTGCTTGGCCCGGGCGGTGGCTTCCCCGCGTTGCGCTCGATGTTGCCGGAGATCGAGGCTCGCGCGCCGGTCGCCAAGGCCTTCTACGAGCAGGCCGCAGCCGCCGTGGCTGCCAGCGAATGCCGGCCGTGGTATGGCTCGTTGGAGCGCCGCGATGAGGCCAAGAAGATCATCCAGAGCACGGTCTACAAGCTGATCAAGGAAGACCCGACCGCCGATATCTCGGCGACGTTGAAGGCGGCCGAAGAGGAATACAACAAGGGCAATTAGCCCTCTCGGCTTCGGACGGCGAAGCAAGGGCGATCGGCCGGGCCCATCGCCCCTGCTGTTGTATATCATCTCAAACATGGCGACGCAGGCGCAGACAGCGAGCACATCCCCCCGCAGCGCGAGCAAGCGCATCCGACAAGGTGGCTTCTTCTCGCAGACGTTGCCTTTCTGGCTGCTGCTGCCGATGCTGCTCGTCATCGCGGCTATCCAGTTCTATCCCGGCTTCTATTCGATCTGGCTGAGCTTTCAGGAACGCCAGGGAGCGGTCTGGAATTTCGTCGGCCTGCGCAACTTCGAGCGCATATTCGGCAGCGCTGCGTTTCGCGAGAGCATCGGGCACACGGCGGTGTTCCTGGTTGGCTATGTGGTGGTGACCATGGCTGCGTCGCTGGTCATCGCGCTGCTGCTCAACCGCAAGCTCAAGCTCTCCGGCGTTTACATTTCATTGATCTTTATCCCGTGGGTGATCGCCGATGTGATCGCCGGGTTGGTGTTCGGCCTACTGGTGGTGCCGGATTACGGCTTGCTCTCGCCCATCCTGTCGAATCCGGCCCTCTTCCCACCAAACGGTCTGTCCATCCCGTCCGATCCTGCACCCCGGCCGTGGATCTCAGGATTCCCCTTCCCGCCGGCGCCGGCCATGTATTACCTTATCCTGGCCACTGCATGGCGCGCCCTGCCGTTTGTCACCCTGCTGATCCTGGCGGCGCTCAAGACCGTGCCGCATGAGATCATCGAGAGCGCGCGGATTGACGGCGCCTCCAGCTTTCAGGCGCTGCGCTTCATCACCCTGCCGCTCATCCTGCCCACGCTGGTCGTGGCATTGTTCAACCTGATCCTGGGCGGCATGAACGGCATCGGCCTGGTCTTCACCCTCACCCGCGGTGGCCCGGGCACGGCGACCGAGGTGCTCAGCTTCCTGCTGTATACCATCGGCTTTGGTCGGCTGGAGTTCGGGCGCGCTGCGGCTCTATCGGTGTTCATCGCCATCATTAACCTGACGTTGATTATTCTCACCCTGCGCGTCTCGCGCACGGAGGAGCGAACTGCCTGATGCAAGCTCGCCTGCCCTCTCCTCAGGACTACGCAACCCGTCGGCGTTTGCGGCCATGGCTGACCAACGGCGCGATGATTGCCATTGTGGCTCTGTTGATGCTGCCGATCGCGCTGACGCTCAGCACGTCGTTCAAGCGCGAGCAAGATGTGCTGCGCCGGCCGCCAGTGCTGCTTCCCTGCGATGGCCCGGATGGGCAGTTTCGCCTGTCGCAGTGTCGCTTCGATATCGAGGGATACGAGCGGGTGATTGCGCCGCGACCGGATGTGAGTTCGCTCCTCGGCTTCAGGCTGACCGGCCGCATGTTCAGCACCTACGTGCCTAATACGTTGCTATACGCCCTGGCGTCGTCGGGGCTGGTGTTCGTGATGTCCGGGCTGGCCGGCTACGCCTTCTCGCGCTATCGCTTCCGCGGCCGGCGCGCGCTGATGGTGGCCATCCTCGCCATCACCGGCATCCCGTTGTTGACCAACCTCCTGGCGCTGTATCAGATGGCGGTGGATTTGCGCAAGGCGGGTATCCCCGGCTACGACGAGCGCATGTTCATCATCGCGGTCTATATCGGCTTCCAGTTGCCGTTCAGCGTGTGGATCGTCAAAGGCTTCTTCGACACCATCCCGCGCGAGCTGGAGGAGGCGGCCTTCATTGACGGCTGCACGCCGATCGGCGCGTTGTGGCGCATCGTGGTGCCGCTGGCCATGCCGGGGCTGCTGGCAGCCTTCTTGTTGTGCTTCGTCAACGTGTGGAACGAATTCATCGCCGGCTATCTGCTGATTACCAAACGCGAGTTGCGCACGGTGATGTTCGGCATGTATGACTTCCTCAGCCAGAACATCATCAACTACCAGGTCGTCGCCGCGGCCTGCGTGCTGATCGCCGCGCCGGTGGTGATCCTCTTCCTGCTCACCCGCCGAACCTTCTTCCAGGCGATGACCGAAGGCGCCGTCAAGGGGTGAACGGGAGCTGCAGGGACTGTAAGCGCCGGCTAACCAACAATCGTTCGGGCTTCGCCGTACACATCTCCCGAAGCGCGCCCCATGGCCTGGACTATTTGGCCCACCGGTGCGCGCGTTCGGTTGCGCCGGCGCGTCGGCGTCGGCGAGTGTGGTGAAATAGTGGCCATGGCCAGAGTGATCTTTATGGGCACGCCGGCATTCGCCGTGCCATCGTTGGCTGCCCTCGTCGAGGCGAAGTACGACATCGTCGCCGTCGTCACCCAACCGGATGCGCCGGCAGGGCGCGGTCGCCAGCTCAAGCCCTCGCCGGTGAAAGCGCTGGCCCAGCAGCATGGGCTCACCGTCCTGCAGCCGCCATCGCTCAAGCCGCCCGAAGTTGTCGAGCAGTTGCGCGCTCTCGAACCCGAGGTGATCGTTGTGGCTGCGTATGGGCAAATCCTGCGCCCCAACGTGCTCGATCTGCCCCGTCATCACTGCCTCAACGTGCACGCTTCGCTCCTGCCGCGCTGGCGCGGCGCTTCGCCTATCAGCGCGGCCATCGCTGCCGGCGATGCCGTCACCGGCGTCACCATCATGCTGATGGAGGCGGGATTGGACTGCGGGCCAATCCTGTCGCAGCGCGAGGAACCGATCCATCCCGACGACACGACCGGCACACTCACCGAACGCCTGGCGCACATCGGCGCCTCGCTGCTGATCGAGACGCTGCCGAAATGGTTGTCAGGGGGGATCGTGCCCCGCAAGCAGGACGAGTCGCTCGTCACGCTGGCGGAGCGTCTGAAGAAAGAAGACGGCCGGCTGGACTGGTCGCGAAGCGCCGTTGCACTGGAACGGCACGTGCGCGCCATGTCGCCCTGGCCCTCGGCATTCACTACCTGGCAAGGGCGCCAGTTGAAAGTGTTGCGCGCCGAACTGGCCTCCGTCGAGCACAAGAACAAGTGGCCGAACGGGGCTGTGGTTGCCGACCGCAACCATATCTACGTCCAGTGTGGCAGCGGGATGCTGCGCCTGGTTGAGGTGCAACTCGAGGGCAAGCGCGCTATGGATGGAGAAGCGTTCGCGCGTGGCCATCCGGATCTGGTCGGCAGCGTATTAGGGGGATGAGTCAAGAGCGGTCGCCGGCGCGCTGTCGGATGGAACGAGCGCCGATCTTCGTATCGGGTCGAACTGAGCGGCCCCTGTGCATTGCTGAGTGTGGACTCCGCTGAGGAAGGTGAGTGCATGGGCTTTCAGAGGAAAAGAAAGAGCGGAGAGGACAGGATTTGAACCTGCGAGGCTTGTTAGGCCTACGCGCTCTCCAGGCGCGCGCATTAGACCGGGCTATGCTACCTCTCCGTGGAACCTCAATTGTACTCGACTCGTTCGTTCACCTCGCTCACGCTGATGCGTTTCAGCGGTTGGGCGCGCGTTTGGATGCTGGCCCAGATGGCATTCGCGCGCCCGGCGTTGCGTCGCGTCCCGGGCTTGCGTTTCTGGAAGCTGCTGGGCACCGGCGACGGTTTCAGCCTGCGCCCCGACCTCAGCCGCTATGGCCTGCTCACGGTGTGGGAGTCGCCCGAAGACGCACAAGCGTTCTTCGACGAGGCGCCGATCATGCGCCGCTTTCGCCGCCGGGCCGACGAGACCTGGACTATTCACATGGTCGCGATCCAGGCGCGCGGCTCGTGGTCGGGCGTCAATCCGTTCGAGCCGGCGGCGCCATGCTGCGCGGGACCGCTGGCTGTGCTGACGCGGGCGACCATCCGGTGGCGTCGCCTGGCAGCATTCTGGTCGCGCGTGCCCGCCACGAACCGGTCGCTGGACGGCGTGCCCGGGCTGGTGCTATCCGTCGGCATCGGCGAGGCGCCGATCGTGCGCCAGGCGACGTTCAGCCTGTGGCGCTCGGAGGCCGAGATGCGCGCGTTCGCTTACCGCACGCCCGTCCACGCCGAGGTGGTCCGCCGGACGCGCGATGAGGCCTGGTACGCCGAAGATTTGTTCGCCCGCTTCGCGCCCGTATCGTCCGAGGGAACCTGGAACGGCGAAGATCCGCTGATGCTCGCGCGGGGCACGGGGTCGCGAGGCGCGGGATAATGTTGAGTCGTGGCGGCAACTGGTCGGCATGTGACGGCGATCTGGGCTGTGGTGCTCAGCGGCATGGCCTGCCTGGCTGTGACGAACATCGGTCAATCGCTCGCCTCTTCCCTCCTCCCCTCTCGGCCAATCGTGATGAAGCTCCGGCGCACGTGCATCGGTTGTCCCAACTACACCATCACGCTCACGAGCGATGGCCGGTTGACCTACGAGGGCGGCGAATATACCCGCGTGCGAGGCGTGCATACCTTTCGCATCCCGCCGGACGTGGTGCTGGACATGCTGGCGGACTTCACCCATCCCGATTTCTTTGAGCTGGAAAACGTCTATCCTTCACCCGGCGTCCCGTGGATCACCATGTCGCTCTCCATCGAGATGAACGACCTGTCAAAGTCGGTGCTCAGTGAAGACCGCTACGGCCCGGCCGTGTTGCTTGCGCTCGAGCGCAAGATGGATGACCTGCCGGCCATGCGATCGCTCTCCGGCTGGACTCGCTGACCGTGTCCTTGCGAAGGTATCCCACACGCCATGTGGGATATCGTGTGGGATAAAGCACTTGACTTTTAGGTTTGCCTAAATATAATGGTCGCCATGTTTAGTTTTGCCTAAAAGGATGTTTGTGCGCATGGTTCGAACGGCCGGTGCGGTGTTCCTGGCAATCATGATGATTGGATGTGGAACGCTGGCCCGCCCGGCTCAATCCGATTTGTCGCTGCGTAAGCTACGGGTGACGACGACCGTCGGCATGCTTACCGACATCATCAAGAACGTCGGGGGCGATCGGGTCGAAGTCACCGGCCTGATGGGGCCGGGCGTGGACCCGCATCTCTATAAACCCAGCACCGGCGATGTGTTCAAGCTCGATCGCGCCGACATCATCTTCTACGTTGGCCTGCACCTCGAAGGCCGCATGGCTGAGCTGTTTGAGAAGATGGTCGAGGCGGGTAAGCCCACTTTTGCCGTCAGCGAGGAGATTGACCGATCCAGGTTGCGCAAGGTCGCTGAGTTCGAGGGCAGCTACGACCCGCACATCTGGTTCGATGTGACGCTGTGGAAGGAGGCGGTGAGGAAGGTAGCGAAGGAATTGAGCTACCTCGACCCGGAATCGCGCGCTTCATACGAGCGCAATGCCGAGGCGTATCTGGCGCAGCTCGACGAACTGGATGCGTATGTTGCGGCACGGATCGCCGAAATTCCAGAGCTGAGCCGCGTGCTGATCACGGCGCACGATGCGTTCGGCTATTTCGGAGGGCGTTACGGGGTGGAGGTGCGCGGGTTACAGGGTACCAGCACGGCCACCGAAGCCGGGGCGCGCAACGTTCAGGAGCTGGCCCGGTTGATCGTCGAACGGAAGATCAAAGCGATTTTCGTCGAGTCATCGGTGCCCCGTGCGACGATCGAAGCTGTGCAGGCTGCGGTGCAGGCCAGGGGGTGGAATGTGGAAATCGGCGGCGAGTTGTTCTCTGATGCCATGGGCGACGAGGGCACGCCGGAGGGCACTTACATCGGCATGGTCAGGCACAACGTGGATACCATCGTGCAGGCGCTGCGGTGATGGGGAAGCGTGGGGCGCTGATGGTTGGTAATGTGTGGTGCGTGTTGCGTAGCGCGCTTCGTGGTTTGTAGGGAGAGGGTGCTCGACATGATTGCACAGTCTATCGTCGAAGAGCGGTCGTCCACGGCGGTGCCGCGTATGGATGCCGCCGTCGCTAACCCCGTCGAAATCAACGACCTGACGGTCGCCTATCGCGACAATCCGGTTTTGCAGGATATTGACCTGACGGTTCCCGAAGGCAAGCTGGCTGCCATCATCGGCCCGAATGGCGCGGGCAAATCCACGCTGATTAAAGCGGTGCTTGGTCTGGTGCCGACGGTGGCCGGCAGCGTGCGCATCTATGGCAAACCCTATGCTCAACAGCGCCGCCTGATCGGCTATGTACCGCAGCGCAACAGCGTAGATTGGGATTTCCCAACCACGGCACTCGATGTGGTGATGATGGGCACGTACGGCCGGTTGGGCTGGATTCGACGACCGGGCAAAGCCGAGCGCGATTTCGCGATGCACTGCCTGGCCCAGGTCGGCATGGACGGATACGCCGACCGGCAGATCAGCCAGCTCAGCGGCGGCCAGCAACAACGCGTGTTTCTGGCACGCGCGCTGGCTCAAAACGCGCACATCTATTTCATGGATGAGCCGTTCGTCGGCGTGGACGCGGTGACTGAGCGAGCCATCGTTGCGCTGCTGCGCGAGTTGCAACGGCAGGGTAAGACGGTCATCTGCGTGCACCACGACCTGGATTCTGCGCCAGATTACTTCGATTGGGTGGCTTTGCTCAACGTCAGGCTGATCGCCAGCGGACCGTTCGAGACGACCTTCACGGCTGACAACCTGCGCAAAACCTATGGTGGCACAATGAAGGCGGCCATCGAACACTTTCAACACTTCGAGGAAGACCGGCGGGGATCGAGAATTGAAAATTGAAAATTAAGGATTTTGATGGGTGGCCTGATCGAGCTTTTTACCGACTACACGCTGCGCAACGTTGCGCTTGGGTCAGCTTTGTTGGGCGTGGTGAGCGGCGTGTTGGGGTGCTTCGCCGTGTTGCGCCGGCAAGGGCTGCTGGGTGATGCGCTGGCGCATGCCGCGCTGCCCGGCATTTGTCTGGCTTACTTGCTCACTGCTTCCAAGACGCCGGTCGTGCTGCTGCTCGGCGCGGCGGTCGCCGGCTGGCTGGCGACCTTGCTGATCTTACAAATCGTCAAGCACACGCGCATCAGCGAAGACGGCGCGCTGGGCATCGTGCTCAGCACCTTCTTCGCCTTCGGCATCGTCCTGCTCACCTTCATCACCAAGCGCAGCGATGCCCATCAGTCCGGCTTGGACAAGTTCTTGTTCGGCCAGGCGGCGACGTTGGTGGAGGAGCACGTGATCACCATGGCTGCGCTCGGCGGTGCCGCGCTCGGCATGGTGGCGTTGTTGTATAAAGAATTCAAGCTGCTGGCGTTCGATGCGCCGTTCGCGGCCAGCCTCGGCTTCGACACGAACGTGCTGAGCGTGCTGCTCACCTCGCTGATCGTCATCGCTATCGTGATCGGCCTGCAGACGGTCGGCGTGGTGTTGATGGCAGCGATGCTGATCGGGCCGGCGGTGGCGGCGCGCCAGTGGACGGATCGGCTCGGCGTGATGATCATCCTCGCAGCGCTGTTTGGCGCGGGGGCGGGTGTGGCCGGCGCGTTGATCAGCGTGAGCGACAAGGGCATCCCGACGGGTCCGATGATCATCCTCAGCCTGACGGTCATCGTGTTGTGCTCCCTGTTCTTCGCGCCGGCGCGCGGGCTGGTTTGGGACGCGCTGCGCCGGACGAGGCAGAGGGCGGCATTGGCAAAATGACGACGGCTATCTTTGTCATCGTCCTGACCGGCGCGCTGGTGGCGGCGGCGTGCGCATTGCTTGGCAGCTTTCTGGTGCTGCGGCGCATGGCCATGCTGGCCGATGCGATCAGCCACGCCATCTTGCCGGGCATCGTGGCCGGCTATTTCTTCGCCCAGGGGCCGAACCTGCTCGCTGGCTTTGCTGGCGCAGCGCTGGCCGCGGCCGTCACCGTGGCGGTGGTGGAGGCGTTGCAGAACACGCGCAGAGTCGGCGGAGAGTCGGCCATCGGCATCGTCTTCCCGGCTATGTTCGCGCTGGGCACTTTCTTCGTGTCGAAATATTTCGCTAACGTCCACCTCGACAACGACGCCGTGCTCTACGGCAACATCGAATTTGCCGCCTTCGACGTCCTGATCATCAACGGCGTGAATTGGGGGCCGCAGTCGCTGTGGGTGTTGGGGGCGCTGTGCGTCGTCAACCTGCTGTTCGTCGTGCTCTTCTTCAAAGAATTGAAGTTGGCGACGTTCGATCCGGGCCTGGCCGCGGCGCTTGGCTTTTCGCCGGCGCTCATCCACTATGCGCTGATGACGATGGTTTCGATCACTGCCGTCGGCGCGTTCACCGCCGTTGGCGCGGTCTTGGTCGTGGCCTTCATGATCGTGCCGGCGGCGACGGCTTATTTGCTGACGGATGATCTGAGGCGGATGATCGCGATTGCAGTGAGCGTCGGCATACTGTCGGCGGCGGGCGGCTTTGTCGTCGCGTTTATCTTCGATGCCTCGGTGGCCGGGGCAATGGCGACGATGGCCGGCATCTGCTTCCTGTTGGCGTTGTTGTTCTCGCCGTCGCATGGGTTGGTGACCAGATTCAAGCGGCTGCGCCGGCAGCGCATGCGCCTGGCGATGGAGAATCTGGTGGTGCATCTACTCAACCACGAGCACGTCGCCTACGAAGAGCATGAGGCCGAGGTGAACCACCTCAGCAGCGAGCTGCGCTGGCAGACTGGCTTCGCCCGCCGGGTCATCGGCCTGGCGCAGCGCGCCCAACTGGTGCAGTTGACGGACGGTCACCTGGCGTTAACCGACGCCGGCCGCGAGTTGGCCCGCCGGGCCGCGGCCACGACCGTGGAACCGTCCTCGGATCTGCTCGCCGCTTCGCCATGAGATCCGCGGGAAATCAGGGGCGGCGCCAGAACAGTCGCATCCCACGCAACGTCACCAGCAGTGAGGCGCCGACGTCGGCCAGCACCGCCAACCACATCGTGCCGAGCCCGAGCAGCACCAGCACAAGGATGGCCAGTTTGATTCCGATGGCCAGGGCGATGTTGCTTCGGGTCGTGCGCATGGCTGCCCGGCTCAAGCGCAGCGCGAGGGGCAGTTTGCAAAGGTCATCGCCCATCAACACCACGTCGGCCGTCTCGAGGGCCTGGGCCGTGCCGTCGCCGACGGCGATGCCGACCGTGGCCGTGGCGAGAGCCGGCGCGTCGTTCACGCCGTCGCCGACCATCGCCACCGCGCCGTGCTGGTCGCGCAGCGCTTTTATCTCTGCCAACTTTTGCTCCGGCAGTAACCCGGCCCGCACATCGGTCACGCCCACCTGGCTGGCCACAGCTTGTGCCGTTTGTGCGTTGTCGCCGGTCAGCATCACCGTTGCGCGGATGCCGCTGCGGTGCAGTTCGTCCACAGCGCGCCGGCTGCTCTCGCGAACGGGGTCGGCGATGCCGAGGTAGCCGGCGAATGCGCCATCGGCGCCGACCAGCACCGGCGTCAGGCCATTGGCCGACAGCTCGTTGACCTCATCGCACACGGCCTGGTCGTGTGGCAACACCTCGTCGAAATACACATGGCTGCCGATCTGCACCTCGCGGTCCGCCACCCAGCCGCGAACGCCGCGGCCGGCCAGTGCTTGCACCGAGTGCGCCGCAGGGTAGCGCGCTGTCAGGCGCTCACCTTCGGCAGCGGCAACCACGGCGCGCGCCAGAGGATGTTCGCTGCGCCGCTCGACCGCGCTGGCCAGCGCCAGCAGGTCGGCGCAGTGTTCGCAGCGGCCGGTCTCTGGATCGGCGCAGCGCACCGATCTCACCTTGATCACTCTGGGCTGGCCCTCGGTCAGGGTGCCGGTTTTGTCGAAGGCGACCGCCTTTACGCCGGCCAGCGCTTCCAGGTAAGCGCCGCCTTTGATCAGCACGCCGTGGCGCGCGGCGTTGCCGATGGCGCTGATGATGGTGACTGGCGTGCTGATGACCAGCGCGCACGGGCAGGCCACCACCAGCAGCTCCAGGGCGCGGTATAGCCATCCCTGGTCGCTCGTCGTGGGCATGAACGGCGCGCCCAGCAACAGCGGCGGCGCGATGGCAATGACGATCGCCAGCCCGACCACGGCCGGGGTGTAGTAACGGGCGAAGCGATCCACGAATCGCTCGGCGGGGGCTTTGTGTTCCTGGGCTTCTGCCACCATGCGGACGATGCGCGCGATGACGTTGTCTGCGGCCAGGCGGGTCACTTCGACCTCCAGGGCGCCCTCGCCGTTGATGGCGCCGGCGAAGACCTCATCCCCGCTGCGCTTCTCGACGGGCATGCTCTCGCCGGTGATCGGCGCCTGGTTGACCGACGAAGCGCCGTTCACCACGCGCCCATCCATCGGGATGCGCTCGCCGGGCTTGACCAGGATCAGGTCGCCGATGCGCAGGTCGCTCACCGGCACTCGTCGCTCCTGCCAGACAGGTGCCGAATGATGACCTGGAGGTGATCCGTCTTGTGTCGCCCGTCCGGCGTCGTCCGTTGCCAGCAGCGTCGCCTCGTTGGGCGCAACTGCCATCAGTCTGCGGATGGAATGGCGCGCCCGCTCCGTCGTGTAGCCTTCCAGCGCCTCGCCGATGGCGAACAGCACCATGACCAGGCCGGCTTCGGTGTAAGCCCCGATGACGACTGCGCCGATGGCAGCGATCGTCATCAGGGTGTTGATGTTGATCTGGCGATGGACGATGAGCGCGCGCCATGCGCTGCGGGCGATGGGGTAGCCGGCCACCAGCAGCGCACCGACGGAAGTGACGTCGAAGAGGGCGCTCTCGACGCCCAGGAAGGGCAGCAGTTCGTGGAAGAGCAAACCGGGGAGGATTAGCAACGCGCCGACGACGGCCAGCGTCGTGTCGCGTCGCGAGAGCAGGAAGCCGAGGAAATCGGGGATTGAGGATTGAGAATTGAAAATTGAGAATTGAGAATTGGGGGTTGATAAAGCGTCGCGCGAGTCCGCTTCCACGTCGTAGCCAAGCTCGCGCACGCATCGGACGACGGCTTCGTGCGAAGCGTCGCCTTCGACTTTGAGCAGCGCTGCGCCGAAGTTGACGGTGCAGGCCGCTACGCCCTCCAGCTTGCTCACGCCACGCTCGATGGCCTGCGCGCAATCGGCGCAGTCCATGCCGGTGATGCGGAATGTATGACGGGGTTTAGTTTGCCCGTTCATCGCGTTGCTCATCCTGCTGCCTTGGTGGGCAGGGGACGCTGCCGTACGAACAAAACACGCAGCAATCGCCCGGCTTCGGCTTCAACACGCTCAAACAGCTTGTGCACCTGTAGAAGCGTTGGCAGGCGTCCACCGGCATGAGCTCTTCTTTCTTAAAGCCGCAACTGGGACAGGTAATTGTAGAGTGCAATTCAATCATCCGTGCCTCACGTGCTCCAGGCCCTGGTTGAACAACGTAGCGACGTGCTCGTCGTCTACGCTGTAATACACCTGACGGCCGTCTTTGCGTGCGCGCACCAGTCGCATCTGGCGCAGTCCGCGCAAGTGGTGCGAGACCGCCGATTCGCTGATGCCGACGATGTCTGCGATGGCGCCCACGTTCCGTTCACCCTTGGCGATGGCGGAGAGGATGCGCACGCGGCTGGCGTCGCCCAGCGCGCGGAAGAGTTCCGCAAGCTGGGTGGCTTCACGTTCGTCCAGCACTCGCCGCTCATGTTTCTTCGCCATCGTGCGTTGCACATCTGAATAAGTATTCAGGCGTCGGCATGATAAAACAGCCCGCGCCATTTGTCAACGTGGGCTGCCGGGTGTAACGCTAGAACACGCGCACGAGCGATCCTTCTTCACGGCTGGTGCGCAGGTTCGAACGCGCCGTGTGGGGATAGACCGGCATCGTCCAGCGGAAGACCCAATGCGCCTGAGCCGGCAGTAGATTGACGCAACCGTGGCTGCGCGGCTGGCCGTAGTCGTTGTGCCAATACGTGCCGTGGAAGGCGATGCCGCTGCTGGTGAAGAACGACGACCAGCTCACGCCCGGCAGGTTGTAGTAGTCATAGCCCGGCGTGCCGCCCGCCATACGCGTGCCGGCGATCTTTCTGAAGATGCGATGTTCGCCGGGGATGGTGAAGAAGTTCTTGACTCCCTCTGGGGTGCGATATTGCCCGCCGGTTGCGACGCGCGTGGTGAACACTGGCTTGTCGTACTCGTAGGCCGTCATCGTTTGCGCCTTCAGGTTGACCTCGATGCGTTTCTTGTCGAGGGGCACGTCCGGCGAGATTGGCGCGAAGTCCTCCGGTCCCAGCGGTCGCAAGTGCTCGGCGCGCACGAAGCCAAGGCCGACATCGCCACCGTTGCCGTCGGCGATCACATACCAGATTTTGCCGTCTGTGCCCTGTGCGAGCTGCAGAATGCGAAAGACGCATCCGAAGTAGAGCAATGTGCGCACGCCGGCCTGGGGATCGGCGGCGGCGCGCAGCTCAGTGAACGGCACTGTGACTTCGGACCACAAGCCGCCTTCGTCTATTTCTGCGAGTGGTTCGTTCAGCGCGTGATTGCACGGCTGCACGTTGGCCGAATGCACGTAACCATCGGTAGTCAGATACCAGATCGGGTTGTAAGCCGTTGGCCCGAAGCCGGTGACCTGGCCCAGGAGCGGTATCACCTCGTTGGCGCGCAGCTTGCGCACTTCGGCCGACTTTACGCTCGGTCGCTCGCGAATGATCAGGTCACTGCGGAATGCGCGACCGAAAGCGTAGTCTAAAGGTTGAACCGGTGGGTTGGACTCGATGGGCTCACCTGCGGCCGGGTCCAGCGCGTTCGCATGTGTCGAGCGCAGTCGCACAAAGGGCACGGCAATTGCCAACCCGCTGCCGATCTTCAACAATCGTCTTCGCGTCACTTTCATATCGCCGCTTGTCATCGCTGATCCTCGATTCAGGGGGTAGTGTCATTCGTCGGCGTCACCTGATCACTACGGGCGTGCCGATCGGTGCCCAGCGGTATAGCCAGGCCGCCACGCTCGTCGGCAGGTTGACGCAACCGTGGCTCATCGGTCGTCCGAACTGGCTGTGCCAGTAGGCGCCATGCAAGGCATAGCCGCCCTTCCGGAAATACATCACGTAAGGCACGTTGGGCAGGTCGTAGTCTGGACCGCGCATACGCTGTTTGATGTGCTTGCTATAGATGCGAAAGGTGCCCCGCGGCGTCGGCGTGTGGCGCGTGCCGGTGGACACCGACGCGGACATCACTGCGCGGCCGTTCTCCCAGGCGATCAACCGTTGTTCGGCAATGACGACCTCGATCCACTTGCCGCGGCGCACATGGTGTGCGTCATTAGCCTGTGAATCGAACGAACCCGCCCAAAGCCAGCCAGGGGATATCAGAAGAGCAGTGATCGCGACGATCACCGCCATCAAGTTCCTCACGGGGCCTATTGTCCACATTCTGCGCGCGCTGGCAACTTTTAAAGCGAAATTCGCTCGACGTGCTTTGCGGCTGTGGCCTCAACTCCGTTTGGTCGTCCGTCCCACCCGCGAGAAGATGATCGCCGACGCAAGCTGGACGATGACCGAGAAGGCAATCAACGCCGGCAGCACGGCGTCATACAAAACACCCATCAACGCGCTGCCCAGGAACCAGGCCGCACCGTAACCGGTGTTGAAGATGCCGTAAGCTGTGCCCCGCCGGTCGGCGCTGCTCATCTCGGCCACGGCCGCGCGCAAAATGGATTCCTGCGCGCCCATGCCGACGCCCCACAACACCATGCCCACGACTGCCGACGGCAGGTCGCCCAGAAAGACCAGCGGCGCGAACAGCGCGCTCATCGCCGTCACGCCTGCCAGGATGCCCAGCCCGATTTGATCGAACAACCGTCCGAAGATCAATGCCGCTATCGCGTCCACTCCCATTGCAATGGCGTATAGGATGGGGATGTTGCTCGACGGCGCGATGGCGTTTTTCTCGAAGTGAAAGGCGATCAGCGGGAAGTCGGCGAACCCGGCCGCAACCAATGCCGCGCCGGCCAGGTAGATCCAATACACTTTCGGCAGGCCGCGCGGTTCCAACCGAGCGGAGGCTACTTCCAGGTCGCGCGGGCGGGGATAGAGAAACCGCGCCAGCGCGAGCGTGCCGATGGCCAGCACGGCAGGGATGGCCAGGAAGGCGAAGGCAGCCTGGTACTCGCCGCGCACGAACAGCGCAGCCGAAACGAGCAGCGGCCCGGCCACTGCGCCGATCTGATCCATGGCCTCGTGCAGGCCGAACCCCCAACCGCGCCCGGTAGCGTGGGTGGCGTGCGAGAGCATCGCGTCGCGCGCCGGCGTGCGGATCGCTTTGCCGATGCGTTCGGCCATCATCAACAGCGCTGCGATTTCCCAGCGGCCGGCTAGGGCCATCAATGGGACAGCCAGCAGGTTGATCGCATATCCGATCATCGTCAACGCCCAATATCGCCGGGTGCGGTCGCTGATCAGGCCGGAGGCCAGCCGTAGCCCATAGCCGAGCAGTTCACCGAACCCGGCCACGATGCCGACGGCCGCGCCGCTGGCGCCGAGAACGGCCAGAAACGGGCCGCTGATGCTTCGCGCGCCTTCGTACGTGATGTCGGCAAACAGGCTGACCAGGCCGAGCAGAATGACGAAGCGGATGGCGGTGGACTTTGAAATGTCTCTGGCGTTGGTGAGCATGGGGGGATGGTGTCGGTAGTGTCGGTAGTGTCGAAAGTGTCGGCGGTGTTAGTTACCTCTAGCGTCTTTGCTGCGGTAAAAGCGAATGTGCGCTTTCTCCAACGTCGCCAGGCCTTCTCGGATGCTTCCTTCGATACTGCTGAAGAAGCGCTCCAGCTTCTCTTGCGTGTCCACGATCTCGACCACGATGGGCAGGTCTTCCGACAGGCGCTCGATCTTGGCGGTGTGCACGCGGCTGTTCGCGCCGAACCCCATGATGCCGCGCAGCACGGTCGCTCCTGCCATCCCCTGCCGCTTCGCTTCGAGCACGATCCATTCGTAGAGCAGTTGGCCATCTTTGCGATCGCTCTCGCCGATGAAGATGCGCAGCAGATAGCCTTCTTCCGGCAATACCATCGGTTCACCTCCAGATTGAGGCCGCCGTCACGCGCCCCAGCCAGACTGCGGCCAAGCCGAACAACACCTGCGCCGAGACGTTCGCGAATGTGCCCATGGCCTGGCCGTCGCGCAACAGGTTCATGGACTCGTTGGCGAAAGTGGAGAACGTCGTAAACCCGCCCAGGATACCCGTGAACACAAACAGGCGCGACTCGGTAGTGAACACGCCGCGCGCGTCGGCCAGCTGGGATAGCAGGCCGATGACGAAGCAGCCGCTCAAGTTCACCACCATCGTTCCATATGGGAACTGGACGTTTTGCAATATCCCCTGCACGTAGCCACTGATCAAATAGCGCAGCACCGCGCCGAGGCAACCGCCCACGCCGACCAGCGCGATCCGATTGAATACGATGTTATCCATGCGTGATGCCAACAAAAAAGCTTCTGCCACATGCGTGTCCTGGCAGAAGCTATCGGTCAAGGTTGACGGTTCTCGCCCGGCCTTGCGGGCCATCGGCGATAGCGAGCTTCATCGCTGCGCGCCAGTCTACACACTTCGAAACTCCTGTCAAGCGCCCGACGATTCGCGGCGCAATGTGCTGATCGTCAGGCTCAAAGCGAGCGCGGCCAGCAAGCCTAGCGCAACCATCGCCCCGAAGCCGAGCGTGGTGCGAATCGCCAGCGCGAACGAGGCGATGGCCGACCCGCACACGACGGCGACCAGCAACCATCGCACATGTCGCCGTTCCAGATCGCCGGCGCGTTCCACCCGTGCGATCGCCCGCAGGCGGCGCTCGAAGTGGGTGAGATCCCATGTCCCCAGCGCCATGACGACTGCCAGCAACATCAGCGCGGGCAGCGCGCCGATCAACAGGCCGATCGCAGCGCCGGCCATGGCGACGACGAGCACCAGGTCGGCCAGGATGCCTGCCAGGCCATGTTGCCTGCGATGCCGGCTGTATCCCCAGGCCACGCCGAGGATGACGAACAGGGGAACGAAAATCGCCGCGCCTCGCAAGGCCAGGCCGAGCGACAGCGCGCTCAATGCGGCGATCATGCACGCCGGAAGCAGGCGCGTGGTCAGGTGCAGCGGACTCGCGTTCATGGCATGCGCATCGGCGACCGGCGTTGGGCCGGCTGGCGCGCCAGCGCCGTGCGCAGTACGGCATCCAGCGGCAGCGCTACGTCCCAGTCCACCACTTGCACGCCCCGGCGGCTGAGCGTTTGTAGGTTCAGCCTGCGTTCGGCCCGTGCGATCCGGTAAGCATATTGCGTCCGGGGGGGCGCGCCCAACGCCCGCATCTCGAAAGCGATCGGGTCGGGGCTGACGACCATGACTCCGTAGCCCAGCGTGCGCAGCCGGCCGAGCGTCGGCACGTCGTCGTTCACCAGCGGGCCGACGAAGACGATTTGCGACTGGGCGGGAAAGAAGCGAGTGGGCAACCGATCGAGTTTCTCGAAGACGAAGTGGTGGCCGATGGCGGCGCGGGCCAGCGCCCGGAGCAGACGGTTGTGCTGCACGCGCCCGTAGCCGGGAAAGACCCCTTCGATGCCGCTCCCGTAGACGAGCAGCCCCACGCGGTTGCCGGCGTTCAGGAAAGCTTCGGCCAGCGAAGCCGTCGCCTGGACCGAATGCTCGAACAGCGAACCATGCGTTGTGCGCACGTCATGCTGCTGGCGCGCATCCAGGATCAACCCGATGTCGGCGATGCGCTCCTGCTCAAAGACAGTGCTGAAGATGCGGTCGTCGTGTCGGGCGCTGACGTGCCAGTTCACTGCCCGCAGGCGGTCGCCCGTCTGATATTCGCGCACCGCGAAGAAGTCCGTACCCGATCCGCCCTGGCGCGCCGGGATCGGCCCGGCGAACCCGCGCGTGCGAGGCGGCCGTATGGGAATGGGGCGCAGTTTCTGCGTCGTCGGGTGAATCAGCACCGACGCTGCTGTCGGAATCCGGGCCTGGCGTTGGAACAGTCCAAAGTCATCCAGCGCGGTCACCAGTGCGTATTGGAAGCGGTAGGCGCCGCGGCCACCGCGCACGGAGTATTCGAGCGAGACCGACTCGCCGGTTGCCGGCGAAGCCAGCACCTGCGTCTGGCCGGCCACCACTTCCAACCCCGGCGCCACGCTGTCTTCCACGCGCAACTCGCCCAGGGGCGGGCCGTCGTTCGTCAGGTGCAGCCGAACGGTGATGGGCTCGCCCACCGCGATGCGATCCGCGCCGATAGTTCGTTTGCCGGTCAGCCGTATGGCCTCGGGACGCCGGACGAGCGCCAGGCCGAGGTAGATCAGCAGGGGAATCGTCAGCACGATGACCCCACCGTTCAGCGCGGCCAGGCCCAGGAAGAAGGCTGCCACGACCAGCGCGATCAACAGCGTAGCTCTGCCCGTCATCCCACTCGCGCGGCTAACCGCCCTCCCTGATCACAGGCACGGGGACGGACTGGACGACCTCGGCCACGATGCGCTCGGCAGCTTGCGACACCGTCCACAGGTCAGGCTGCAGGATCAGCCGATGACAGAGCGCGGCTTTGGCGAAGGCCTTCACGTCGTCGGGCAATACATACCCGCGACCGCGCATTGCTGCCCATGCGCGCGCCAGCTTGAGCAACGCCAGCGTGCCGCGCGGGCTGGCACCAACGGCGACCTGCCGGTGCTGGCGCGTGCGCGCAACCAGCTCCACCATGTAACGCTCCACGTCGGGGTCCACGTAAACCTGTTCGACGGCGTGTCGCAGGTATAACAGCCCTTCGGCGTCGGTGACCGCTTCGATGGCGACGGCATCCTGCTGCCGGTCGCGCCGCCGCCTCAGGATCTCTTGCTCTTCGGTCGCGGTCGGGTAGCCGATCGAGAGCTTGACGATGAAGCGGTCGAGCTGGGCTTCGGGCAGGGGAAAGGTGCCCTCGTATTCGATCGGGTTCTGGGTGGCGATAACGATGAACGGCTCTGGTAAGCGCATGGTTTCGCCTTCCAACGTGACCTGATATTCCTGCATCGCTTCCAACAACGCCGATTGTGTGCGTGGCGAAGCGCGGTTGATCTCGTCGGCCAGGATGATGTTGGCGAAGATCGGCCCCGTGCGCAGCACGAACCGGTTCTGTGCGCGATCGAAGACGTAGCCGCCGGTGATGTCACCCGGCAGCAGATCAGGTGTGAACTGGATGCGCTTGAACTGCATGCCCAGCGCCGCGGCGAAGCTGTTGGCGATCAACGTCTTGGCCAGGCCGGGGTAGTCCTCCAGCAGCACATGGCCGCCGGTCAGGAAGGCAGCCATGATCATCTCCAGCACGCTGCGCTTGCCGACGATGGCGCGTTCCACCTGAGCAATGACGCGGTTGGTCGTTTCGGCGACCTCGCCGGTTAGCTTGTTGTCGAGTCGTGTGTCGGTCATGTCGAATCGCCCAACTGGGCCTCCACGTAGTCAATCACGGCCTCGATCTTGCCGTTGAAGCGCGCCGTTCGATCCGACAGCCGTCGCGACAGCCGTCGCGACAGCCGTCGTGTCGGGACGAGCGCGTCTCGCAAGCGGCGCCACGGCGTGGGTGATGGGCGCGTTGTGCCGTGCTGTGCGTTCTCCATCCAGCCCTGCCAGTCGAACAGCAACTGTGCGATCTCCGCCGGCACGCTCAGCGAGCCGCTGCGCACGCGCCGGATGGCCTCGCCCGGTTCGATCTGATGCACGTGCGCCAGCGTCCTCAACACCAGGTTGCGCATCTCCTGCGCAGCCTGCTCACGCGCGAACGGGCTGATGTCCAGGTGGTTGAATTGCCGGGCCCAAAAGCCCAGCCGCGAGCGGAAGGTGTCGGCGACCGGCCGGAACGGCGGCGCGGCGGGGCGCGCGCCGGCCTGCGAAAAGCCGCGCAGGACGATGAACAGGCCGGCGATTACCAAGACGGCCAGGAAGACGCCCTGAGGCAGGCTCTTCAGCACGAGGTCGGCCATCCAGGCGGCATAGGCCAGCGGGATCACCACAGCCTCGCGGACGATGTCGCGCAAGACGAGGGTGAGGATGCCGACGCCGATCAGGGTCAACGCGGCGATCAGCAATCGCGCCGGCTGGATGCGCTTGATCGTGTTCATGCTGTCTCCCTGGCCTGCGCGCATGCGGCGACGATAGCGGCCAGGCTATCCACGGCCAGGCGCTCCTCGCGTTCGCCCGCGGCTTGTCCGCCATAGCGCACGTCTTCGAACACGCGCGTGAGCTGGTGCACGGCGTCGTGGGGCAATCCCTTGCCGCGCAAGGCCAGTTCGAATTCGCTCGGCGTCATGGCGATCTCGCGCTGGATGCCGCGCTCCTGTTGCAGCACGCGCGTCATGTCGCGGTAGCAACGGATGACGGCAGATCTGAAATCTCCGCCTGATTGGAGTTCGTCGAGCGCCGCTTGCGCCCGTCGGCCGAGGCGGGCCAGGGGCTCGTCCCGCCGCGTCCATCGCCGCCAGATCGCCCATCCGATGGCTGCTGCCAGCCCGACGGCCAGCAGCGAAATGGCCAGCGCCACCGCCAGCACCGTCCAGTCGGGCGGGTTAGGCACAAAATCGGGTAGCGGTGGCAGCGGCAGCGCCTCGCCGGCAGGCCTCAAGCCGCCTTCATTGCTGAACAGCTCCTCGGGCAAATTGCGCATGATGCGCGATAGCGCCGTCAGCCACAGCCACAGGGAGATGACCGTGACGAAGTTGATCAGCAAGCGTCGGCGTCCCTCGCGCGTGACAATCACCAGGACGAGGTTGATCGGCAGGAGCAGCAACGCCAGCGCCAGCATCACCCGCACAAAGAGCATGATCGCCTCTCCTCCGGCGAGGCTGCCGCCGCTCGATCGTCCGAGCGGCGGGATGTTGACGGCGAAGGGTTCGCCGGGCTGCAAGGGCAGGTCGGTGATGCCGATGGCGAGCACGAAGAGCAACACCAAGGCCCCGGCCAGCAGGATCAACGCGCGGCGCTTAGAGTGCCGACCGGCTGCAGACGCGGAGGTGGGATCACCAGGCATGAGTCGTTACTATACTGCGCGTATGCCAAACGGCTTTCCGACCGCTGAATCGCGCGGTTTCATCCGGCGCTGCGGTTCTTGACCGGATCGTCACTCCGCTCCAACCCCTGGTCTTGCCATGAGATGACGTCTTCCAGCGGTTCGAGGTGGGTAAATACCGTGGCGTTGGGGATGGCCCTGCGGATGTCGGCTTCGATGCGCTCGAGCAGGTGATGTCCGTCCTGCACGCTCCACCTGCCCGGCACCAGGATGTGCACCGAAATGAAGCTGCGCGCGGCGGCTTGTCGCGTGCGCAGGGCGTGATACTGAACGCCGTCGTCGCCAGCATACCGACTCAGCACCCGGCGCACCTTGGCTACCTCTTCGTCGGGCAGCGCGGCATCCAGCAAGCCGTTCGCCGAGCGGCGGAGCAATTGCACCCCCATGCGGATGATGTTGGCGGCCACGACCAGCGCGATGGCCGGGTCGAGCCATAGCCAGCCGGTGACTACCACCAGTAGCACACCGGCCAGCACAGCCAGCGAGGTGAGCACATCGGTGAACAGATGCTTGGCGTTGGCTTCCAGGGTGATCGAGTTGTGTCGGCGACCGGCATCGCGCAGGACGAGCGCAGCGCCGAGGTTGATCAGCGAGGCGATGGTGGAAACGGCCAGGCCCAGCCCGGGCTGCTCGATCGGTTGCGGGCGGAGTAGCCGATCCACGGCGGCTGCGCCGATGCTGATGGCCGCCAGGGTAATCAACGCCCCTTCGACGCCGCTCGAGAAGTATTCGGCTTTGGTGTGACCGTAGGCGTGCTCCTCGTCGGGTGGCCGCGCCGCCAGGCTCAACATTGCCAGGGCTATCAGCGCGCCGGCCAGGTTGACGAGCGATTCGAGTGCGTCAGACAGCAAGCCCACCGAGCCGGTCAGCAAGTAGGCCAGCGCCTTCAAGCTGATCGTAGCGACTGCTGCAGCGATGGAGAGCCAGGCGAATCGTGTGAGCAACGGACGCTGCATGGCGCGATTATCACCTATAAAATCGCAACCCATGCCAACCGATACGCTCTTCGCGAAGATCGCGCGCAGGGAAGTCCCTGCCCGAATCGTGTATCAAGATGAAGCCGTGACGGCATTCCACGACATCAATCCCGTCGCGCCGACGCACATCCTGGTCATCCCAAACAAGATCATCCCCACGATGAACGACGCCACCGATGACGACGCGGCGCTGCTCGGCCGGCTGCTGCTGACGGCGCAGAAGCTGGCTAAGGAAATCGGCATCGCCGAAGGTGGCTATCGGCTGGTGGTGAACTGCAACCCCGATGGAGGACAATCGGTGTATCACTTGCACATCCATCTGCTCGGCGGGCGCAAGATGACCTGGCCGCCGGGATGAACGCGCGCCGCGGGCTGCGCGCTGCGGGCTGCGCGCTGCGGGCTGCGCGCTGCGGACGCGTTTGGAATTCCCGTTGGAAGTCCGGGTGTCTGGAACCTTGCGAGTATGTGAGCTCCTTCGAGGGAAGCAAAGATGAAATTCCTGATCACCGGCGGTGCAGGCTTCCTGGGCGTCGCACTCGCCAACACACTGGCGCGCCAGGGCCACGTGGTGCGCGTGCTCGACGACGTCAGCACAGGCGACCCTGCTCGCCTCGACCCGGCCGTGCATTTCACGCGCGGCGACGTCAACGATATCCCTAAATTGTGGTCGCTCCTGCACGGGGTGGACTGCGCCTATCACCTTGCCGCGCGCGTCTCCGTCTCCGAATCCGTTTTGTATCCGCGCGAGTACAACGCGACAAACGTGGGAGGGACGGTGTCGCTGATCCAGGCAGTGCGCGATGCCGGCGTGCGCCGGTTGGTATTCACCTCGTCCGGCGCCATCTATGGCGAGCAGTCCGACGAGCGGGTCCGCGAGGATGCCATCCCCAACCCGGGCTCGCCCTATGCGGTGAGCAAGCTGGCGGCCGAGCACTACGTGAACACCATCGGCGCGCTGTGGGGCATAGATACCGTGATCCTGCGCGTGTTCAATGCCTACGGCCCCGGTCAGCCGCTGCGGGCCTCGCATCCGCCGGTCGTGCCGGCCGTGGTGCGCCAGGCGCTCAGCGGCGGCTCGATCATCGTGCATGGCGACGGCCGCCAGCAGCGTGACTTCGTATACGTGGACGACGTGGTGAGCGCATTGATCGCTGCAGCCACCGCCCCCAACGTCAATCGCCTGATCATCAACGTCGGCAGCGGCGTCCCCACCAGCATCAACGAGCTGGTGGCGACCGTCGGACGGGTGATCGGCAAGGAACTTACCCCGCTGCGCGTGACGGCGGAAAGCGGCGGCGTATCCCGGCTGTGCGCCGACTTGCAGCGGGCCAGGGAACGCCTCGGTTACGTGCCCAAGGTCTCGCTCGAAGAAGGCATCCGCCGAACGGTGGAAGCCTTCGTCAAAGGGTGAGTCGCGGGTCCAGGCGCGAGATGAGCCGACACCTGGCTTGGTCGTCTGGATTGCGCCGGGCTTGTCTCTGTCCCGGACAAGTGCATGTCCATTGCTACTCATTGCGCTCTAATCTGCGCGATCTAATCTGCACCCGGTGATCGAAATCCGAGAGCTCAGCAAGCGCTATGGCGAACGGGTGGCCCTCGACAGGATAAGCTTATCTGTGCCGTCGGGTGCTATCTTCGGCCTGGTCGGTCTGCGCGGTGCCGGCAAGACCACGCTGTTGAAGATCCTGGCGACACTGATAGCGCCTGACGAGGGCGATGTGTTCATCGCCGGCCTGCCCATCGTGGGAGAAGGGCTGCTGCGTGTGCGCCAATGGGTGGGCTATCTTCCCGAGGACTTTGGCGTCTATCCCGACCAGACCTGCGCCGAGTATGTCGAGTTCTTCGCCGCCTGCTACGACGTGCCGTCCAAGGAGCGCGCTGCGCTGGTAGCCGACCTGTTGCAGTTGGTGGATCTGTAT
>JAIMBB010000302.1 GCA_023511655.1 Anaerolineae bacterium | reverse complement strand
CGACCCTATGTGGTCGCCCGCGCAACTCAAGCAAGCAGCCTGCGGGAGGTTCCTGCCCCTATTCGTGAACGCACTCCCTCGTATGCGAACCGGCGTCGAAGGCACTACAATTGCAGGGCATGGGGGATGCGCCGCAGATCACCCCCTGTTTTGCAGCAGGTGATTGACCAGATGCGATAGATCGCCTCAACCCTGCGTCAACGTTCATTGGTGGCCGGTATGAAAGGGAGTTGCCGTCAATGGGGCAACAGGATCGTGACACTTCACCGAATCCAACCGATCCAGCCGAACTGCTCGATTGGTTGCGCCACTTTGCGGGTGAGTTGCGCGCAAGGCTTCCGGAATCGCGGGACGATCTCGCCGAAGTAGAGCGGAACGTCGCTTTTCTGGAAGGCCTCGCTCAGTCGAGTGATACCCTGGGTATCGTGCGCCTCAAAATCGCGCAGGGCGCTGCGCACATGAAGCTGCCGGCGTCCACCGCAGATTGGCCTACCTCCAGGCAACTGCTCCAGATGTTCGCGGTAGAACTATGCTGGCCGCTGGTGACTGCTGATGATCTACCGGACGGTTGGTTTAGAGCATTCCGGCACATCTCGTCACCCGAGCTTGCTGTGCTCGTCAGCACCGTCCGCGCCGTGCGCACAAATCGCGACCCGCTGCGAGTAAAGGTCGAATTAACGACCAGCCTGGCCGCCGAGAAGTACGCACCAGGCATCTGGAATCTGCTCGAGGATTTGCGCGATGAGCAGGGCGGCTGGCCGTGGCTCAGCGCAGTGCTCACGCAACGCGACCGGCGTCCGCCGCGACGACCGGGCGATCTACGAACACTGCTGATCGTCGTCGCGGCGTATGTGGGTGGCAGGGCGCTCGATGGCATCATCGGCAACCGCGCCGACCATCTTTTCATGCAGGCCGTGGACTATCTCAGATCGCTGGTCGAGCCGCGTCTGGCGCGCGGAGCGGCGTTACCGCGTCCGGCGGCGCGACCTGAACCGCCGCCCACGCAATCTGCCGTTGCCAAACCGCTGCTGATCGAGCTGCCGAGGCTGGGCTTTCGCCTCGAGCTGGTGCGCGTGCCGGCGGGCGAATTCCTGATGGGCAGCGACAGGGCGAAGGACAAGGAAGCCCGCGGCAACGAGTTGCCGCAGCATCGCGTCTATCTCGACGAATACTTCATCGGCAAATATCCGGTCACCGTGGCGCAGTTTGCGGCCTTCGTCAGGGCGACGAACTACAAGACCACAGCGGAGCGGGAAGGGAGTAGCTGGGTCTATATCGGCACCTCATGGCATTATGCGAAAGGCGCGAGCTGGCAGCACCCGCGGGGGCCAGACAGCGACGTGAGCCGGAAGCAGGATCATCCGGTGACGTGCGTGAGCTGGGATGATGCGCTGGCGTTCTGCGGATGGTTGAGCGAGGCGAGCGGGCGCAGCATCGCTCTGCCGAGCGAGGCGCAGTGGGAGAAGGCGGCGCGCGGCGCCGACGGGCGCATCTATCCGTGGGGCGATCAGCCACCTGACAGCAGGCGTTGCAACTTCAACTTGAAGGTCGGGGACACGACGCCGGTGGGCCGATACAGCCCGCAGGGGGACAGCCCATGTGGTTGTGCGGATATGGCGGGCAACGTGTGGGAGTGGTGCGCGGACTGGTATGCTGAGGACGAGTATAAGGGGCGCGCAGGCCGGGAGGTCAGAAATCCGACGGGGCCATCGCGGGGAACGTATCGCGCGCTGCGCGGCGGCTCGTTCTTCAACCCTCACTGGGACGCGCGCGCCGCCTGCCGCTTCTTGAATCTTCCCGTCGACAGCTATGACTACGGCGGTTTTCGGGTGGCGGCGCGCCCCCATCTTTCTGCCTCTGGTCGCTGAAACTCTGGACGCTGGACTCTGGGACGCTGCGCTCTGGGGGAGGGGTATGGGGAGGGGGCGACGCCCCCTCCCCATCGTTTTCATCGAACGATTGCTCAGTTGAAAACATCGCATAATTGGGAGTCATGAGAGGTAGAAAGGCAAAGGCAGTGAAACTGCGTGAGAGT
>JAIMBB010000301.1 GCA_023511655.1 Anaerolineae bacterium | reverse complement strand
CGTGCAGGCCGTGCGACTCCAGCGCCGCCTGCAGCCCGGCCACGCGCAGCGCCTCCGGTCCCATGGAGGCGCCACGCGCGCCAGCGCCAACGTCGGTGGGCGCGCCCACGAGCGCCACTGTGTGCCATCGGGTTGTCATACGAATCGGATCCTCCGAGCTTGAGCGAACGATGGGCCGTAGTGTGACATCGGTTGGCGCACTTCTGCCTAGGAGCCTGTCGGACTTTCCCGTCTTCTCCTGGCGCCTTTCAGATCGGACAATGACGGCTGCGTCGAGTTGATCACCAGCCATGAGCCGCTTCATTTCCGTTGACCGTTCCACCAGCTACCTGCTGCCGCCCTCCGTGGATGAGTGGTTGCCGGCCAACCACCTAGCGCGCTTCGTGGTGGAAGTGATCGAACAGTTGGACCTGAGCGCACTGACGCGCCAGTACGGGGCACGCGGCTCAGCTGCGCATCACCCGGCGGTGCTGTTGGGCCTGCTGATCTATGGCTACGCCACTGGGGTGCACTCCAGCCGCAAGATCGAGCGTGCCACCTACGACTCGCTGGCGTTTCGCTTCGTGGCGGCCAACACCCACCCGGACCATGACACGCTGGCCACGTTTGGCCGGCGCTTTCTCAAGGAGATCGAGGCGCTGTTCGTGCAGGTGCTGGTGCTGGCGCGCGAGATGAAGCTACTCAAGCTGGGCCACATTGCGCTCGACGGCACCAGGATCGATGCCAACGCCAGCAAGCACAAGGCCCTCTCGTGGGGGCACGCCCACAAGATCGAAGCGCAACTGCGTCAAGAAGTGCAGACCCTGCTGGCGCTGGCCGAGAGCAGGGACGCCCAGGCCGTGCCCGACGGGATGGATGTGCCTGCTGAGATCGCCCGGCGCGAAGACCGCCTCCGTGCCCTGGCGCAGGCCAAGGCCAAGATCGAGCAGCGCGCAGCCGAGCGCCACGAGCGCGAGCAGCAGGAATTTGTTGCCAAGACCGCCAAACGCCAGGCCCAGCGCGAGGCGGGCAAGAAGCCCCGAGGCCCCGATCCCGAGCCACCGCAAGCTGGCCCCAAGGACAGCGATCAGGTCAACCTCACGGACGAAGACTCGCGCATCATGCCGCGCTCCGGTGGTGGCTTCGCACAAAGCTACAACGTCCAAGCCGGCGTGGACACGCAGACGATGCTCATTGTCACCGCGCACGTCACGCAGGCCTGCAACGACAAGCGTGAAGTCCAGCCCACGATCGAGGCCATCCGGGCGCTGCCCGAGGTGCTGGGCTGGGTGCAGACACTCATTGCCGACAACGGCTACTGTAGCCAGGCCAACGCACAGGCCTGTGGCGATGCGGGCATCACACCGTTGCTGGCGATCGGGCGCGAGCGCCACCACCTGCCGGTGATGGAGCGCTTTGCCCCAGAGGCGCCAGCGCCCGAGACGATAGACCCGTTCACGCGCATGGCCCACCAGCTGGGCACGCAGGCCGGGCGGGCGCTGTACAGGCTGCGTAAACAGACGGTCGAGCCGGTGTTTGGCATCATCAAGCGGGTGATGGGCTGGCGCCAGATGAGCATGCGCGGCCTGGACAAGGCCCAGGGCGAGTGGAATCTGGTGACCATGGCCTGGAACATCAAACGCCTGCACGTGCTGCGGGCAGCGTGAGGGCAGCAAGTGGGCAGAAAAAACGCGGTCAAAACCGATCACACAAAGCCCGCCAGGGTCATCGATGAGGCCTTCACGACCGCAAAAAGGCATCGGCAGCCGTTGCGGCGTTTTGAAGAACCCGCAGCCTCGCCTTTGTCGCGCGGCTTCGGTTCAAGTCCGACAGGCTCCTAGAATCGCCGCCATGCAAATCGGTGTCGCCCAGTTGCCGGCGCAGCATGTGCAACACCCAGGAGGCTCTTTCATATACATGCGGTGACAGCAGTTCGTTGTAGTTGCTGATGGTGGAATTCACAACGGGTGCGGGCGATTTTGCACAATGACGAATAACTTGCTGCCGGTCGCGCAGCATGCCTTCCTTTCTTCTTTCCGGCCCGTAGGTATGTTCCAGGTACACGTGTGTGAAGTAGGTGGCAAACCC
>JAIMBB010000300.1 GCA_023511655.1 Anaerolineae bacterium | reverse complement strand
GTATTAGTCATACCCCCATTTTGCCCCCGATGCGCTCACTCCACGCTGTCTTGTGGTGCTACCGAAGCACCTTCCGCTTTCTCAATTATCAATTCTCAATTCTCAATTTTCAATTCCCGTTTCGATGGCCCGTTTTCTTCTTCGTCGCAGCCTCTCGCTGGTATTGACGTTGTTTGCCGTCTCGATCGCCATCTTCCTCATCAGCGAAGTCGCGCCCGGCAACATCGCCATCAACTCGCTCGGCAACACCATCACCCCGCAACAGGAGGCGTCGTTCAACGCGCAAAACGGGCTGGACCAGCCGGTGCTGACGCGCTACATCCGCTGGATGATCGGCAGCGACTGGCAAGCCGCACAGCGGATCGGCAATCCAGTCACCCGCCTGTATGACGCCACCAACAATCGCTACACCTGGTGGGCGGTGGGCGACGACGGCGTGTTGTATCAAAACCGCACCGAGGATGGCGAGACGATGATCCGCATCGAGCGTCAGCCGGACGGCACAACGCGCGAAGTGACGCTGGGCGACGACATCTGGAAGAAGGACGCCGAAGGATACGACGTGTTTTGGGGCGTGGATGTCGAGGGACGCGCCGCCATGTGGGTGAAGGGCGAGCAGAACGAAGCCTGGACGCTGACCAAGGCCACCTGGAAGAACAGCAAGGGCGCGCCGCGCGAATACATTCCCCTGCAGCTTGGACTGTTGCGCGGCGACCCAGGCGTGTCGTTTTTCACCCGCCGGCCGGTGGCCGAGACCATCGTGCCGCGCCTGATCAACACCACCTTCCTGGCAGCCATCGCCTTTGTGATCGTCATGCCACTGGCGTTGCTGCTGGGCATCATCGCCGGGCTGAACGAGGGCAGGGCGATTGATCGCCTGCTCTCCGTCAGCAGCCTAATCGCGGCAGCCACGCCGGAATTTGCCAGCGGCATCTTCCTCATCCTCATCTTCTCCACCTGGCTGGGCTGGTTCCCCGGCGCGGTGGTCGTCACCAGCGACACGTCCATCTTCCAGCAGCCGCAACTGCTGATCCTGCCGGTCATCACCCTCACCCTGGTGGAGCTGGGCTATGTGCTGCGCATCACCCGCCAGAGCATGGTCGAAGTGATGCGCACGAACTACATCCGCACCGCCACGTTGAAAGGATTGCCGCGCTGGCAGATCGTGTTCCGGCACGCCCTGCGCAACGCGCTCATGGCGCCGATCACTATCATCATCCTGCACGTCAACTGGCTGATCGGCGGCATCGTGGTGGTCGAGACGCTGTTCGGCTTTCCCGGCCTGGGGCGCTACGTGCTCGAAGCAGCGTTGTTCAAGGACGTGTTCGCCATCGAGGCCGCGGCGATGGTGCTGGTGGTGGTGGCCGTCGGCACCCAGCTCATCGCCGACATCATCTACACCTACCTCAATCCGAGGATCAGATATGCCTGATTTCACATTTGTCATTGCTCATCTTTCATTTCGATCCACGCCTGCGCAACCGGTGGCGAACGAGAAACGAAAGATGAAAGATCACGAATGAAAGATGGCTATCGCTGAGACCACGCTACCAAAGCTTGCCCGCCCCTCGCGCTGGCAGCGCGCCAGAGAGAACTTCGCCATCTTGAGGCGCTCGAAGACCGCGATGGTCGGCCTGGCGTTGGTGATGTTCTGGGTGATCGTGGCGATCTTCGCCGACGATTGCCTGATCAACCCGGCCTGTTGGTTCGGGGGCAAAGATTTCAAACCGACACCGCTGCTGGCGCGCTACGATCCACTGGAACAGTTCCGCGGCGCCAGCCTGCAAGGGCCATCGGCCGAACACTGGCTGGGCACGGACCGGCTGGGGCGCGACTTGTGGGCGCGCCTGGCGCACGGCGCCCGCATCATTCTGGTGCTCGCGCCCATCGCAGTAGGCATCGCTTTGCTGATCGGCAGCACGTTGGGATTGCTGGCCGGTTACTTCGGGGGCGCAGTGGACGAGGTGGTGATGCGCTTCCTGGATGCGCTGCTGGCCTTCCCGCAAATCCTGCTTTATCTGGTCATCATCGCTGCGCTTGGGCCTTCGGCGGTAAACGTGGTGCTGGCAATCACCATCGCCGGCGTGCCGGGCATCGCCCGCCTCACCCGCAGACTGAC
>JAIMBB010000299.1 GCA_023511655.1 Anaerolineae bacterium | reverse complement strand
GCACAACTAGGCGCCGACCGCACTCAGAGCAGCCCTGCTGCCCGTGCGCGCATCAATACCCGTTCGGCTTGCTTGATGATCGGCCCGTCCACCATGCGTCCGTCGAGAGCGAATGCGCCGACGCCTTCTGCCGCATGCTCCTGCGCCGCCTGCGCGATGCGCTGTGCGCGCGCGATCTCCTCCGCCGTTGGCGAAAAGGCGCGGTTGACGACGTCGAGTTGGCGCGGATGAATCACCATCTTGCCGGTGTAGCCGAGTTGACGCCCAAAGCGACATTCCTCCTCCAGGCCGATCAGGTCGTTCAGGTCGAAGAACACGATGTCAATCGCCTGCAGCGCGTTGGCTGCTGCGGCGATGACGACCGCGCTGCGCGCATACAGCACCTCCACGCTCGACGGTGTGCGCACCGCGCCGATGTCGGCCGCCAGGTCATCGGCGCCGAAGATTAGCGCTTGCAAAGGCGGGCCGAGCTGGGCGATCTCGCGCAGGTTCATCACGCCCCTGGCCGTCTCGACGATGGCCAACAGAGCGATCGCGCCTGCGTCAAGGCCGTGCCGGTGAGCTTGTGCGGCAATGAAGTCGCGCGCGGCGCTCAGGTCTTCGGCACTGCTCACCTTGGGGATGACGTAGCCGTCCGGTCGGCCGGCGATCGTCTCCGCCACGTCGTCCTGGAAATAGCCGCTGGGCCAGGCGTTGACGCGCACCAACCGCTCGCGCCGGCCGAAGTCCAGCGTGCGCAGTGCATCGTGCGTGGTGCGTCGGGCGAGCGCTTTGTTGCCCGGCGCGACCGCGTCTTCCAGATCCATCACGATGCTGTCGGCGGGCAGTTGCGCGCCTTTCTCGATCTTGCGCAGGCTGTCGCCGGGCATGAATAGAAGAGAGCGACGAAGGTGGGTCATGGCCGCTGCTTGACGTTATGCGATGCGCAATCGTTTCTCATTCGCCGGCGCGTTTCCGAAACATCACCGTGCGCTCGAACTCGATCACCACTTCGCCCCGCTGGTTGCGCCCGACGTGCCGGAGGCGCACGATGCCGACGCCGGGGTTCGACTGCGAATCGCGCTTGCTCATCACTTCGCTCTCGACGTAGAGTGTGTCGCCGTGGAACATCGGCCTCGGATGTTTCACGTTGTCGTAGCCGAGGTTGGCGATGATCGTGCCCTCGGTCAGCTCGGCCACGGTCAGGCCGACCGCGAGCCCGAGCGTGAACAGGCCGTTGACGATGCGCGTGCCGAACTGCGTTTGCCGGGCAAAGTGTTCGTCCAGGTGCAGCGGCTGCGTGTTCATGGTGAGCGCGCAGAACAGCACATTGTCGGCCTCGGTGATCGTGCGGCCGGTGGTGTGCTGCACGCGCATGCCTACTTCGAGGTCGTCGTAGTATTTGCCGGCCATCGCGAGGGCAATTTTATAGTGCCTGCGGTGGGTGCGTTCAGCGCTGATGCCCTCAAATGTTCAGTCCCTTCTTCACATCGCGCATGTGCATCTGGTGGTGCAGGTAGATCATCTTGATCATGTCCTCGAGCGAGGCGTCACCCATGGCCGGATGCCGGGCGCGGACGGCGAGTTGTTCACCGGTCAGGCCTTGCGTGAACGCGATCGTCGCCCGACGGGTCTCCGCGTAAAGCGCAAACAGCTCATCGCGCGAGAGCGAGGCGAAGCGACCGGTCTTCTCTTTGTTGAAGGCGTCCACGTCGAAGCCCTCCGGTGCGCCCTGGCCAGTGGCCAGAACGCGCTCGAAGAGTCGGCGCAGGCTATGCTCGGAGATGCACAGGTGTTCGAAGACGTCGCGCACCTGCCACATCGCGCCATCTTCATAGATCTGCACGTTCCAGGCTTCCTCGGGCAAGGACCGGAAGAAAGCCAGCGTCTTCTCTCCTTCGCCGACGAGCTTGTCGGCCAATCGTTGAGCTTTGTCGGACATGACCGGATAACTTGATGACCGAGATCAGGCGCACAAACAGATCATAGGTGCTTCGATGGCGGTGTTCATGGATCGCTAACGCGCCGAGGTGCACCGGACAGCTCAGCGGCTTTTATACGCTGCAACCAACTCGCAGGGGTAGCACCACAAGACAGCGTGGAGTGAGCGCATCGGGGGCAAAATGGGGGTATGACTAATACTCACCTGCCCC
>JAIMBB010000298.1 GCA_023511655.1 Anaerolineae bacterium | reverse complement strand
GGTTTCAACCTCTTCCAGTGTGTGTGCGTGTTGCAGCATCTTGCCCGCGGCGATGCCAGCACGGCGCTCGGCCTGGCGATGCACTTTCACGTAGTTGGCTCGTTGGCCGAGAATTGCACCTGGCCCGAGGCGGCCTATGCGCGGTTGTGCGAAGAGATCGTGCGCGATGGCGCCCTGGTCAACAGTGCGGCCAGCGAGCCGGAGATGGGCAGCCCCTCGCGCGGCGGCCTGCCCGCCACGACCGCTATGCGCGTCGCAGGCGGCTATGTGCTCAACGGACGCAAAAGCTGGGTAACCTATGCGCCGGCCCTGCGTTACTTTCTCGTCACGGCCACGCTCGACGGGGCGATCGACGTGTTCGCCGTGGCCGGCGATTCGCCCGGCTTGACGCTGATTGACAACTGGGGATCGAGCCTCAGCCTGCGGTCGAGCGGCTCGTTCGACGTCCAACTCGACAACGTGTTTGTGCCGGAATTCTGGCATGTGGAACAAAGGCCAGCAGGTCAGGCGCGGCGCGGTGGCTTGCCTGCCGGCTGGGCGAGCTGCGCATTCGCCGCGGTCTATCTCGGGGTGGGGGAAGGGGCGCTGCACGCGCTCGCTTGCTACGCCAGGCAACGCGTGCCGACGGCGCTCGGGAAGCCGATCGCCGAGTTGCCGCATATTCAGCGCAGCATCGGCCAGATGGACGTCGTGTTGCGTGCTGCGCGCGCGGTGTTGTACGACGCCGCTCAGCAGTGGTCCACACAGCCGGCGCAGCGGGCGAGGATGGAAGCCGAGCTGGCCGCAGCTAAGCATCTGTGCACCAACGCAGCCATCACCGCCACCGACATTGCCCTGCGTGCAGCCGGCGCTGGCGGCCTCGATCGTCGCCTGCCCCTGGAACGCTTCTTCCGCGATGCGCGCGCCGGCCTGATGCATCCGCCCCAGGACGACCGCGCGCTTGAACTCATCGGCAAAGCCGCGATTGCCAGCGCAGAATCACAAAGCCCCGCCAAATCATAGCCACCATTCTCAACTTTCAATTCTCAATTCTCAATTCTCAATTCTCAGTTCTTCATGGCAGAGCTAACGCGCCGCGAGGTCATCCACATCCTGGCTGCTGTGCCGCGATCGCGTGAAGGGGAGTGGGGTGCCCGGCTTTCGGGTGTGGACTTGAGCGGATTGGACTTGCGCGGCCTGAACTTCACCTGCGCCGACCTGCGGGGTGCAAATCTGGCAAATGCCGTGTTGAGCCAGGCCATTTTGACGCGCGCAGTGCTGGTCGGCGCGCAGTTGGCAGACGTTGACGCTGTAGCCTGTGACCTGGTGGGCGCCGATCTGTCGTCGGCCCAACTCGTCCAGGCGCGCTTAACTGGCGCCAACCTGACCGAGGCCAGCCTCGAAGCGGCCAATTGCATCGGTGCGGACCTGCGCGGCGCGAGGCTGAACCGAGCGCGATTGCCAAAAGCCGATTTGCGGTCGGCCGACCTGACGCGCGCCGACCTCACCCAGGCGCGCATGGCCGGCGCGCACCTCGGCAACGCCGACCTGACCGCGGCGATGCTTGAAGGAGTGGAGTTAAACGAAGCCAACCTGGACGAAGCGCTGTGCGAGCGCGTCGTCTTGCGCCATGCCTATCTTCATCGCGCCAGCTTGATCGAAGCGCGATTGTCCTTCGCCGACTTGCGAGGCGCGAACCTGAGCGATGCGCTCCTGATGCGCGCCGATCTGACCGAAGCTGATTGCAGCCGAGCCGTCTTTCGGGAGGCGAATCTGGCCGATGCCATCTTTGCGCGCACCAACCTGAGCGGGGCGACGCTGCGAAACGCTCGGCTGTCGGAAGAAGCCTTGAAGACTGCTATCCTCAACCAGACAATTTTGCCCGATGGCAATCCGGCCTGACTCGAACAGTGGGCGAGGCCATCGGATGTTGTTCATGGGTGCCGTCGGGACAGTCAACCGCCTGGGAGGGAGTGCCCCCAACGGGACTCGAACCCGTGTTTCAGCCTTGAAAGGGCCGCGTCCTGGACCGCTAGACGATGGGGGCACGTGCGGTGAGTGGCATTGTAACATACGGATCGTTCTCTCTATAATCGTAACTACCTACCCTATCGGAGCATAGCTTAGCGCCTAACGCGCTCAAAGCCCGGAAGTCCCAAAAA
>JAIMBB010000297.1 GCA_023511655.1 Anaerolineae bacterium | reverse complement strand
GACATACGCCGCGACATCGCCCTCAACCTAGTCGCCATCCGCGCGTTGGCCGCCGATGACGGTCCGGATGGATCGCGCACGCTGGCGCTGCGCCGCTACATTCTCGGCCTGGCGCTGGTTGCTACCACCGCGCCGATAGATACCAACCTGCGCGAGGGCTGCTTGCTGGTCGTTGACGCTGAACGACCGTCCTTTTTTGAGTTGGTGTCCCACGACGGGATGCGCCACAAACTTGAGCTTGATCACGCCACGGCGCTGGCTTTTGCTCAGCGCGCTGCTTCTGCATTCGGCGTGGGTCAGGGCCGCGCGGAGGTGTTCGAGCAGAGCGCTGCCCAAGTGCTGCTCTCGCAAACAAAAGAGGAAGTCAAGCGGCAGCGTCGGCAAGCCGCTCGCTCCGAGGAGGGCGCATGAGCGACTACTATCTCTGTATCTCGGTAACCTTTCTCGACCCATTCTTTCATGGCCGGGGAGATAGCAGCCCAGAGTGGCCGCCCTCGCCGTTGCGCTTGTTCAGCGCGCTGGTCAACGGGTCCTGCGCGGGCTGCCACATTCAGAGCTGGCCTCAGAAGGAGCACGCCTTCCGCTGGCTGGAGGCGCTGCCGCCGCCGGAGATCATTGCGCCGAAGTCTCAGGCTCAGTTGACCCGGGGCTACAGAGCTTTTGTGCCCAACAACGACAGCGATGCAAATCTGGATCGTCAGGAGCGCCTAACGGGCAAGGTGTATCGCCCGCATTACCTGATCGGCGCGCCCACCGTCCACTACCTATGGTCGCTCGAACAACCATCAGACGAAGCAAGGCTGATCGCAAGCGAGGCCCGCCGGCTCCTGGCGTTGGGCTGGGGCATTGACGTGGTGGTTGGCGATGGTTGCCTACTGTCGAGAGAAGAAGCGCGCAAGCTGGCGGGTGAACGCTGGCAGCCTACCCCAGGTGGCGGCGATCGCACGTTGCGCGTTCCATGCCCAGGCACGCTGGAGGATGCCCAGTTCGTTCACGCGCAACGGCAGCGCGCCGGCGATGGCATCGAAGATGGCAGTTCAGCAGTTCGGCTCGGCAAGTCGGTTATCCTTGGCACACCAGTCGCATACCGGAGAGCTAATGATCTGCCGGGACGCCCCTGGGTCGCCTTTGCGCTGGAGCCGCCCGATGACATGAGCCCGTATCGCCGGCGCGCCTTCTGGCAAAGCGATGCCGCGCGGGTTGCGGCCATGTTGCGCCACGTCACCCTTGAATTGGCCAAGAAGGATAGCCATTCGTTCCCGAATGGTGCCGAACAGTTCGTGGCCGGCCATCTGCCCGCCGAGGGCGACTCAAACCGGTTCTCATACTTGGCGCTGCCATCGGTCGGCCATCCCTACGCCGACGGGTTGATCCGCCGCGTGCTCATTGCCGCTCCCTATGGCAGCGACGAAGCCCATATTCACTGGGCAGAACGAAAGCTGAACAACAGACGCCTGATCGAGCATCACTCCCAGGTTCCTGTCGCCTATCTAACGCGCCTCGCAGACGATGATGAAAAGCTAGTGCGACGGTATGTTGAACGTTCGCGGGACTGGGTGAGCGTGACCCCAGTTTTGCTGCCGGGCTATGATGACGGCCGGGAGGACAAAGCGGCCAGCCTGGTGTACAAGGCGATCCGACAAGCCGGCCTGAGCACAGATCTGGTCGCCTCTCTGGAGCTGCGCAAGTCGCCTTTCCTGCGCAGCTCGGAGCACGTTAGCGCCTATTTTCGCCCTGCTCACTTGCGCGACAAACCGGCCTGGCACGTGCGGATCGCCTTCAAGCGGGCGATCCCAGGTCCTTTTGCCCTCGGCACAGGACGTCACGTGGGACTGGGGCTATTTGTGGGCACCGACGACTGATGAGTATGATGACGCAGCATGAGGCTTGATGAACTGGTTGGAACACCAGGAGACGCATCCGCTACTTCTGTGCCGAGCGAGGTTCGGCATAGCCCCATTGAAGCGCAGTGCTATCCGTGCTAGCTCATTTCAACTAGGCATCACGCCTGTCTATCGCCTCCACGCTTCGCATGAAGCGTGACCCCATTGATATGTCCGACGACGTAACTGCCTACCCTATCGGAGCATAGCTTAGCGCCTAATGGGCCTGTATCGATTTAGTGGACACAAAGATTAGTTTCCGCCGGCAGCCTCA
>JAIMBB010000296.1 GCA_023511655.1 Anaerolineae bacterium | reverse complement strand
TATTCGGTCCTCGAGGGTCTCACCAGCGTTTTCGCCGGTCAGCCGCTCATGCCCAGGCTGACGGCCTGAGCAGTTACCACCGAACGCGAAAAGTGATTGACGGCTGCGGCGAGGTCGTGGCGAACAGCGCGCATCATAGCATCCTCGACGAGGTCTCGGCGCTCCTCAACATGACCACTTGGTGTCCGATTGACTATAATCCGGCGCCATGGTCATGGACATCCAGCCGGTCACGCTGGTTGGACGTTGGGTCAGGCTGGAACCGCTGTGCCTTGAGCATGCCGAGGCGTTGTGGCCACAAGCCGACGAGCCGGACATCTGGCGCTACATGCCGTATGGTGAAGTGAATTCCCTGCAGCGACTGCGGGCAGTGATCGAAGATTTGCTCAGCCGGCAGTCGCGCGGAACCGATCTGCCCTTTACGGTGTTTGATTTGGCGACGGGCGCCGCAGCCGGCATGACCCGCTATATGACGATTGACCGGCCCAACCGCGGGCTGGAGATCGGCGGCACATGGTATGGCCGCCGGTTCCGGCGGACGGCCATGAATACGGAGTGCAAGTATTTGCTGATGCGACATGCCTTCGAGGTGCTCGGTTGCATTCGCGTGCAACTGAAGACCGACCTGCGCAACGAACGCAGCCAGCAGGCCATTGAGCGCCTGGGCGCCGTGCGCGAGGGCGTGTTGCGCAAGAACATGATCATGCCCGATGGCTATCACCGCTCATCGGTGATGTACAGCGTGATTGACGACGAGTGGCCGGCGGTCAAGGCGCGCCTCGAACAACTGCTGCAGGCGTAGCGTCGCGTCGGCCACTTTCCTCCCGGATCGTTGTTCTTCTATGTGATGCTGTTCCCTGAGCCGATGACCGGCCGGTTGGCTAAACTGATTTAGACCATCTCAGAAGTGCGAAATTCATCCGAGCAATCCAGTTCTCGGGACGTTAAGGAGAGACGAAGATGCGAATCGGAATTTTGACGGGTGGCGGGGATGTGCCCGGATTGAACTCGGCCATCAAGGCGGCCACGATGCGGTTGTTGGACGCTGGCCATGAGATGATCGGCATCCGGCGCGGCTGGTACGGGCTGTTGCACTTCAACATGGATGACGAGACCAGCACCCGGCAGTTCACCATGAAGCTCGACCGCAACGCCGTGCGCACCGTGGACCGCACGGGCGGCACGTTCCTGCACACCAGCCGGACGAACCCCGCCAACGTGAAGCCAAAGGACGTGCCGGAATTCCTCAAGCACGCCACGGTGTTCGCCAGCGGCCTGGCCGACCGCTACGACTTTACCGCACACGTCTTGAGCGTGTTGAAGTTCCTCGGCATTGACGCGCTCATCACCATCGGCGGCGATGACACGCTGAGCTATTCACTGCGGCTGCACAACGAGGGCTTCCCGATCGTGGCCATTCCCAAGACGATGGATAACGACGTGCGCGGCACCGACTATTGTATCGGCTTCAGCACGGCCATCACCCGCGCGCTCGACTTCATCCACAATATGCGCACCTGCACCGGCAGCCACGAGCGCATCGCCGTGATCGAGCTGTTTGGGCGCAATAGCGGCGAGACCGCCCTGGTGTCCTCATACCTCGGCAATGTGGATCGCTGTCTGATCGCCGAAGTGCCCTTCGACATTGAGAAGCTGTGCGACTATTTGCTCAGCGACAAGCGCAGCAACCCCAGCAACTATGCCATGCTGGTGGTTTCGGAGGGCGCGCATCCGAAGGACGGTTCGGTGATCGAGCGCGGCGAAGCTGATGCCTATGGGCATCGCAAGCTGGGCGGCATCGGCGATTACATCAGCGAGCAGATCAAGCGCCTGACCGGCGAACACACCATGTATCAGAACGTGGGGTATCTGATGCGCAGCGGCGCGCCGGACGCGTTGGACGTGATGGTGTCCAGCAACTTCGGCACGCTCGCCGCCGATCTGATCTTGCAAGGTCGGTGCGGTCAGATGGTCGCGCTGCAGGGCGGCAAATACACCAGCGTGCCGCTAACGGAAGTCGGCGGCGGCCCGCGCGCGCTCGACGTCGCTGAGTTATACGACGCCGAACATTACCGGCCGCGGGTGCGCAACGTCGAGAGCAAGCCGATGTTCCTGTACTAGAGATTGGAAGCCGATCAATGGGTGCGTTCACGGCCGGGGGCAGTGACAACCTCCCGCAGGTTTTTGCTGGCTGTCACGACTTGGATGAGCAGCC
>JAIMBB010000295.1 GCA_023511655.1 Anaerolineae bacterium | reverse complement strand
CGCAGGTTTTTTGCTGGCTGTCACGACTTGGGCGAGCAACCTGCGGGAGGTTTTTGCCCCTATTCGTGAACGCACCCATCACGGTTCGCGAGTGGGTTGACTTTATAATCGCGAAACGTTGCCGCGATCACAGAGCTGTTGTCTGGTTCGGAGAAGATTTGTTCGATCAGGAGGAGTGATGATGAAGCGATTGTCCCCCGCACGACGTCTCGTTTTACCCCGCCGTGAGTTCATTCGCATGGCCGGCATCGCCTTTGGTGTCGCTACGGCCGGCTCGCTGGTCGCGTGTGCACCGGCTTCGCGCGAGCCTGAGATGCGCATCGTGTATCCCGAGCAAGGCGCGCGTGTGCCATCTGCGCAGGTGTCGGTGCAGGTGGAGGTGCGTAACTTCCGGCTGGTTCGGCCAGGCGCGCCGAAGCCGGGCGAAGGTCACCTGCACCTTTTCATTGACGTGCCGGCCAGCGCGATCGCTGACGGTCAGATTATCCCGCTTGACCAGACGGACAAATACGTGCATATGGGCGCGCCGCCGTTCACCACGCGCACGCTCACCCTCTCGCCCGGCGTCCACACCATCACGGCAGTGATGGCCGACGGCACGCATGTCAAGCTGCCCACGCCGAGGCCGGTGAGTGTCACCTTCTTCGTGCAGCCACCCGGGACGTGAGCGCTGAATCGGGATCGGGGCAACGTGCGTTACAATGCGGTTCCTTATGAACAACTCCCGATCCAGGTCCATCGCGTTGAATTCCGCCCAACCTCGCGTCTACCGCACGTTCGAAGACTGGCAGGCCGAGCAACTCCGAGATAAACGCACACCCGAGGAACGCGGCATCCGCGTCGGCTCATCGGTCATGTGGCGACACAAAGAGAACGGCATCATCGTGACCGACCGCGCCACCGTGACCGCCATCGCGGGCAACACAATCACGCTGCAGGTCAAAGACGTCCGCGAACGCACCTGTCAGGCGGATATCAACGAGATCGTCAGCAACGACGACGACAAAACCGGCCCGGGACGCAAATGATCGCCAATGACCGCGCCGGGTCGGCGGCGTGTGCGTCACGCCATCGTATCCAGCCGGTATCGGCACTTCTGCGGCTCGCCGCCGATGTAGATCGGGTTGTCCGGCGGGACGTTCACAATCTCCACGAGATACGCTCCGGCCAGCTCGCACGTGCGACGCGAAGCCCAGTTGTCCGGGTTGCAGGTGATCCAGATCGGGTTCAAACCGTGTTGGCGCGCCAGGGGCACCAACAACCGGCAGCTTCGCGCCGCCAGATGACGTCCGCGGTAAGCCGGCTCGACGTGGTAGCCGATGTGGCCTAGGTAGTTCACGATGTGTGCGATGTTGGCGATGCGTAAGCTGATGCCGCCGACCGGGCGGCGTATCCCTCGCAGGTGCATGTCGAAGCGATAGGCCGGCACCCGCCCCATCTCCACATTCAACGGCTCGGTTGCCGCCAGGGATAGGTACAGGTCGCCGTCGCGCAGCAAGCCGACAGGCAAGAACGTGAGATTGCGCAGATCTTCGAGCGACTCGTACATCTTGTCGGCTGGCCCTGCCGGAAGACATTATCCGACCAGATGCCTCACTTGTAAACGAGAACGCCTCGTCGGTGTATTCACAAATGGGGACAAGCCCCCTGCAGGTTGCTCGCTTGAGTTTAGCCGCAGATCTGCGGGGAGGTTGTCGCTGTTCTGGTTGCGCGGGCGACCACATAGGGTCGTCCCTACAGCAGGCGGCGTGTGATGTAGCGGTGGCCCTGCGTGGCCGCCCGCCCATATGCGCCAAACGCAGGCAGGCGCACAGGCCTGCCTCTACAAGAAAACGCCCTCGTGCGTGAACGCACCCAAATGCGCCGTCGCTTCGCTACGAGTAGGATAATTGCCGTTGTGGGCGTGGATCGCGTTGGGTGCCAGTCGTTCGACCTGGTATGCACGGTGTGCCGCGGAGTCATCGCGTTGCTGGTGGCGCTGGCGCCGTTGTTGTGCGTGGCTTTCTGCCACCTGAGATATGAGGTTCAGTGGGCCGAGGTTCGGCGCGACCTGCACTTCCTGCACAAACACCGACCGGCATCGTCCGGCGACGAGCGTGTGCCACTCGATGAGCTGCAGCAACTGATCCGCTCGGTGACCGAGTGCGCGCCGTCGGTGGAGACTTGGGGCGCGGTCGTCAGCGTCGTGGCTGACCTGATCGCCCTCCACGCGCTGTAGCCGA
>JAIMBB010000029.1 GCA_023511655.1 Anaerolineae bacterium | reverse complement strand
GCACCAGGTCAGGCTTGTAAATATCGAGCGCGCGCACGTCCTGCTCCAGCGTCTTCTGATAGATGATCTCGCGTGTCCCGCACGCCTTCAGCCAGGCCTCGTCGGCGGCAGTGTAGAGCGACTTCTGAATGCTGGTGCTGATGTAGGGCACCTCCGCGCCGGCTTCCACCAGCAAGCGCGCATAAAGCAACTCGTTGCCCTCGTAGCCGCACACCAGTACTCTGCCTTTGAGCGGGAATTGACCAATGATGGCCCGGCACTTATCGCGTTCCTCGGCGGCCACCTGCTCGGTCAGGCCAGGGTCGAGCTTGAGCGCAGCGCCCACGGCTCTGATCCAGTTGTATGCCGCCTCTGGGCCAACAGGCGCCCCGCTGATGATGGGCACGCCGGCTGCCCGCAGAGTGGCCACGCTGCCGCCGTAAAACGGATGCACAGCCGCAATCGCTCCCACGCGGCGGGCCAGTTTGTAGTCGTCCAGGTTGCGCGAGGGCAGATTGGCTGCCAGTCCGCTCCTCAGCCGTTTGAGCACGGTGTCCACCGAGATCGGATCGGCAGGGAACACCTCGCCCAGCATGATCACCTTGCGGCGCAGGGCCTCTTCTTCTTCGTTGCTGCCATCGTAGGTGAGCGGCTTCTCCACGCCATCGCCGGTCACCTCCATCTTGGGCGGTGAATAGCGCTTCAGGATGGCATTGATGGCCACGTCTTTGGCCTCGGGGTGAGAGTGGATGGCGTAGGCTGGCACGCGCACCAGGATAACGTCCACGCCGTTCACCTGCGGCGGCAGCATCTCCTCGGTCAGGCCGGCGGTTTCGGCCACGCACAACGAGATCGCGGCGATCAGCCTGGTGCCGGGCATCTTGCTGGCCTCGGCGCACGCGGCGACGGCCGCCTCGGCCACGTTGCCGGCCACCAACTCCTTAGTGCCGAAAGCCGGCGCAGCGATGCTTTTGCGCGAGGCGTAGAAGTGGGTCACGAAGGTCAGGCCGTATAAGCAGCCGGTGTCGGTCACCATTGCCGTTTGCACGCCGTCTATGCGGGTGAGCACGCGCAGGCTGCCAAAGGCCGGGCACATCGTCTGCGGCGTCAGGTGATGATCGGGCGAGACGCTGTGGCCAGCAGGCAGGTTGGCAGGTTGAGGCTTAAGGGTTGAGTTGTCTCGCGTTTCGATGATGCCCGGCGTGATCAGGTTGCCTTCGGGGACGGTCATGGGGGTCATGGGATATTCTCTCCTCTCGGACGATGAATGAGCGCGGGTTGCGCTATTGAGCCGGAACGGCCCGCAGAAGCGTGCGCATGGAATGGGCCAGCATCCAGGCCGCCCAGGCGAAGCCGGCGTTCGAGACGGTGCTGATGATCTGCTCCGTCCAGTGAAGCTCCAGCGGCTTGTTCGGCATGCCGGCAATACCGCTGAGGGCGAAGGTGATGAGCAGATTAAGCGCAAACAAGCTGGCCGCCAGGCGATTGTGTTGCCGAAGCGCGCTATGGATCAACAGCGACGCCAGCGCGACGTTGGCGACGGTCGAAACGCCGATGAGCACAAACACCCAGGTGCGGTCTGGCCGCGTCGAGGCCAGCACAAACGCGCCCAGGAGCGCCACCGCGCTGATGAGGACCGGCGGCCACCAGGCCACAGCGCGGCCCGGCTCGCGTTTGCTCCAAAAGAGCGACCACGCGACCAGCGTAAACCCCGGCGCGATCAAGGGGAAGAGGGACTGGCTGAACAACGGCACGTCCAGGCGTGCCACGGCCATCGCCAGCTTCCAGGTCGCTTTCAACGCTCCGGCTAGGACGATCAGGGCGACGCCGGCGAAAGCCAGGCGGCCGGCAGATAGATTTACTGCGCCGATCGTTTGCGCCACCCAGATCAGACCAATAGCGGAGAAGACGACTGGCATGTAGTTCTGCAACGCCATGACAAGCGGGAAGTCAGGATAAGGGTTCATCGCAAACCTCCAGGCTGAGAAGCGTCTTCTGATTCCTTACCTTCACTCGTAAAACGGTGCAGCCGTGAAGCGCAAGTCGGCCAGGCGGAACTTTTCGCCGCTGTGGCCGATCGCGGAGAGGATGGCAATCTTGGCATCCATGTCCTCGCACGGATTGCCAAAGATGGCCTCCCAGCCGGCCTCGGTGGTCACCACCACGCCACGCTCCGGTTCTTCCACCAGCCGCGTCACCTTCAGCCCCATCTCCTGCATGATGCGGCGCACAAGCTGCTTGCTATCGGCGCTGTACTCCGGGCTGTTCAGGTCAATACCGACGACGGTCTGGCTGTTGCGCCCCATCAGGTCGTCGAGATCAGCGCCGGCGGGCATGTCCGGCGGTTCACTGGCCCCAAACACGCCGAGAAATTCGTCATACTCCAGCGGCGTGATCTGCGCTGGCACCTCGTATTCGCGGCGATGAATCTTGTTGACGAACTCATCGAAGATGGCGTCCATCTCCGGCAGCTCAAAGAGCAACTGGCAGCGGTCGCTCAGGGCGCGGGCCGCCGGGCTATACGGGATCCTGGCTAGAACCGGCAACCCGACCCGCGCGGCAAAGCGTTCAGCCACGCCGCTGCCGTCGTCGCGGTTGAGCACCATGCCGATCACGCGTGTGCTGCCGCCCATGGACTGGAAGTAGTTGACGGCGCGGGCGATGTTGTTGGCTGCGTATAGGCTCATGCGGTCATGGCTGGCCACAATGATGATCTCCTCGGCCAGGCTCTTGGCGATGGGCGTGGCAAAGCCGCCACACACTACGTCGCCCAGGAAGTCCATCACGATGTAATCCAGCGCCCAATTGGCCATGCCGCGCTCTTCGAGCAGGCCGAAGCCGAACGAGATGCCGCGACCGCCGCAGCCGCGCCCCACCTCTGGCCCGCCCAGCTCGGCGCCGAAGAGCTGGACGCCACGGCCCAGGTCGGCCTTGAAGATCATGTGGCGCACGTCCAGCTCCTTTTCGCGGCCAGTGTCTTTGAACAATCGCCACTGATCGCCGATGGTCGGCAGGCTGCGCCCGCCGAATAGCGCATTGCAGCTATCGTGCTTGGGGTCGCAGCCGAGTTGCAGCACGCGCAGCCCCTTCAGCGCCATTTTTGCGCTCAGGTTGGCCGTAAAGAAGCTCTTGCCAATGCCGCCTTTGCCGTAGATTGCAATCATGCGTGGGGTCATACGGTCTCCTGTTGTGTATTTCGCATCGCGTGCTGTGTGTTACATGTTGCACAATACGCAATGCGTAACGTTATTTCCAAACCAACACCATCTTCAAACACTCCGGATCGTTGAAGGCCAGCTCAAAGGCGCGCGGCGCTTCGTCGGCGGGCAGGTGGTGAGTGATCAAGTTGGATACATCTATCAGCCCACTGGCGATGGCATCGCGGGCGCGCGCCAAGTCACCCGGCGCCCACTCTTTGCTGACGGCGAACGTCAGCTCGCGCAGGAAGGCCGGCATATAGGGCAGATCAATGCGATCGTAGTAGCCCAACAGCACCACACGCCCGCCTTTCTTCACGCTCAGCAGATGAGAAGCGATGGCCTCCATCTTGCCGGTTGCGTCTACCAGCACGTCGTAGGCGCCGGGGCGGGGCGGGCCCGGCGGCGGTTCCGCAGGGACGATGGCATCGGCCACGGAGTGGCGCAGGCGCGCCTGGGCTTGATCCGTCACGTGCACTACGGCGCCGTATGCCTTGGCAAAGCGCGCCGCCAACTGACCGACAATGCCCTGTCCAAGCACTAACGTTGTCAGGTCATCAGGTCGCGTCAGGTCGGCAGGTCGTGTCAGGTCGGCAGGTCGCATGTTGTCGAGTCCGACTTGATCCGACCTGGCGACTTGTTGACCTGTCGAACTGATTCCCCCAACGTCAACCCCATGCAGCGCCGTCGCCGCCAGCGCCAGCAGCACCCCCTGCTCATCGGTCAGCGACTGCAGCTCGGTCAGGTGCGAGGCCGGCGCGACGATGAATTCGCTCTGTCCGCCAAAGGCGGGGTTGACACCGACGAAGCCATAGTTGCCGCCGACATACACGCGCTTGCCTAGCCAGTCGCGCGCGTTCTGGCCGGCTTCGACCACCTGGCCCACCGTCTCGTAGCCCGGCACCACCGGAAATTGCAGCATGGGGTGCGGCATGACACCTTTGAACAACATGCGCTCGGTGCCGGCGCTGATGCTGGTGAGCGACGTGCGGATGAGCACATCATCCGGGCCGAGCGGCTTCAGCTCCACACGCCGGACTTCTATCTGCCCTGCAGCGGGCATCACGATCGCTTTGGTGTCCATAGCCTCAGATCGCCATCCTTGCTGACATCAGCTCACCATCCCTCACGCAGTTATTCCCTCCAGGCGATCTTCGAGATCGGCATACAGCTCCTTGAGTTGCTCGATGAGGTCGTCGTCGGCGCGCCACAGGCCGCGACCGCTGGCCTCCAACAGCCGGCCGACGATATTGCGCATGGCTTGTGGGTTGGCCTTGGTCAGGCGCTCGCGCATGACCGGGTCGAGCGCGTAGGTCCTGGCCGCAGCCGTGTAAATCCAGTCGTCCAAGCAATCGCTCACCGCGTCCCAGCCCAACATGTAGGTGAAGCGGTTGCTGATCTCGGTGGCGCCGCTGTAGCCGTGTTGCAACATGCCTTCGTACCAGCGCGGGTTGAGCAGTTTGGTGCGATATTCCGTGCGCAGCACGCGGTCGAGATCGTCAATGCGCGTCTCGGCGGTGTAGCTCTCGATGTAATTCAGCTTCACCGGCGCCTTGCTGTGCTTGCGTGCGGCCAGGTGCAGCGCGCCGGACGACGAGAAGTAGTGGTCAATGTCGGCCACACCGAACTCCACCGAGTCAATCTCCTGAGCCACGCGACCCACCGTGCCGAGCATGCGCGTTAACACCTCCGGCGCCGACTGGCCATTGCGCCCGCCGCCATAGGCATAGGCATTGCGCCGCACGAACAGCTGCTCCAGGTCGTCTTGCGTTTGCCAGGCCGAGTCCTCCACCATGTCATCCACGTAGGTGCCATATTGGCCGGGCTGCTGGGTGAACAGGCGCGCCGTGGCTTGCTCGAAGGTCATGCCGTCGCGCATGGCCTCCTGGACGTGCTTCTTGATGTAGTTCATCTCAGCCGGCTCATCAGCGCGAGCAGCCTCCTTCACCAACCGATCCAGGTGATCCATGATCAGCTCGAAGGTGTCGCGGAAGATCGGGCTGAGGTTGATCAGCACATCAATGCGCGGCCGGCCAAGTTCCTCCAGTGGGATCAGCGCATAATGGCTGATCTTGCCCTGGCCGTCGTGATAGGGCCGCGCGCCGATCAGCCGCAGCACGGTGCCGACGGCCTCGCCTTTGGTCTTGATGGTGTCCAGACCCCACAGCACCTGCGCGATGGTCTCCGGGTAGCGGTTGTCGTTCTCGGCCAGATGCCTGGCCAGCAGCGCCTCGGCAATTTGTGCGCCGCGGGCGTAAGCCAGCTCGCTGGGGATGCGCCAGGGGTCAATGGCGTGGATGTTGCGGCCGGTGGGCAACACGCCCAGGCCGTCGCGGATGAGGTCGCCGCCCGGCGCCGGCGCGATGTAGCGACCGCCCAAGCCGCGCACGATGGCCTCCAGCTCGGCGCGGTTGTCGCTGAGCAGGCGCGCCATGGTTCGGCCAACCTGGGCCATTTCCATCAGCGCGGCGGCGTCATCAGGAGCGATGGCCATGCCATTGTGAGTCGTCTGGTGCAAGGCTGTCGCCGGTGACTCGCCGCGGAACACGACGCGCTCGACGAACTGGCGACATGCCTCGTCCACCTGCTCACGCGCACGCAACGCTTCTGGATCGCCCTGCCTCGCCAGCGAAACCAACTTGGCATACGTCAACTCTGCCAGCGACGTCGCCGAGGTTGACGGTGTTTCCCTCATCATCACACTTGCCAGCGAATGCCCGTTGCCTCTGGCTTTGAGCGCCTCGGTCACCGTGACGATTTGCGATCCCATCGGGGCCGCCTCGCCAAACACATGCAATGAGGCTGTGATGAGCCGTTGCTCCAGGTCGCGCAGGTAGGCATAGAGCCGCGCGGCATAGTCGGCGAACGATTCGCCCTGCCAGCGCGGGCAGTCGGCGTCCAGGTTGGCAAGCGCCACCTTGTTCATCACGGCTTCTTCCAGCCCATCGTCGGCCAGCTGGCCGTGTCGCTCAATCTGCCGCTCGCGATAGTCTTGGAGCATGTCTTTGAGCGCGGCCAGCTCTTTGTACAGGCCGGCGCGCGTCATGGGCGGCACAGCGTGCGAAACCATCACCGCGTAGCCGCGGCGCTTGGCGATGTTGGCTTCGCTGGGGTTGTTCATCGGATAGAGGTAGAGCTGCGGCAACTCACCCAGCAGCGCATCGGGCCAGCAACTGCGCGTCAGGCCGAGCTGCAGTCCGGGCATCCACTCCGCCGAGCCGTGCATGCCGACGTGAATCAGGGCATGGGCGCCGAAGCCGCGGCTGATCCAGCGATAAAAAGCCAGGTACTGATGATGCGGCGTGTTGTCTTTGTCGAAGAGCAGGCGCATCGGGTCGCCGGTGACGCCGAAGCGCGGCTGCACGCCGATGTAAACGTTGCCAAAGCACAACCCGCCGATGAACACCGCCTCGCGGCCGGCAGGGGCGATGTCGCCCGGCCATGCCCCCCAGCGCTCCTCCACGCGCTCGCGCTCGCGCGGCGTCGTCCATTGCTTGAACTCCTCCCACGTCACGCGCAGGCCGCCGTGCTGCGGTGTAGTGGCCTCTTCCAGTTGTTGCAACAGCTCCTCCGGAGTCGCCGGCAGCCGACCAACGTCGTATCCCTCGGCTTGCAAGCGCCGCAGGATGTTCAACAGCGAACGGGGCACATCCAGCAGGGCAGCGGTTGCCTTCTTGCCCAGGCCGGGCGGATAGTCATAGACCACGAAGGCAACCTTCTTCTCGCGGTTGGGGGTGTGACGCAGCGTCGCCCAGCGCCGTACCAGCGTGGTCAGTCTTTGCAAGCGATCTGGCGCGGTCTGGAACCGACCGTCGTTGATAGCGCCCAGGATCACCGGATCCACCGCGCCGTCCATCTCCGGCAGGGCGTAGGTCGCCGCGGCCTGCATCGGCCCGACGCCGATCTTCTGCCACGAGACGAAGTCTTGCACGTAGAGCGGCTGGGCGACGATGTAAGGGGCGTCAATGCGTTGGAGGATCTCGACAGCGGCATCGCGATGCGCGCCAGGCGAGGTGGAGCCGGCGGGGCCGCCGACCAGCGCAAAACCGATCAGGCTCACCACCGCGTCTACGCGCTCTTTGGCCAGCCAGTCGCGCACCACCACATGCCCTTCCACGCCGGTCACGAACAGCGGCAGCACATCGAGTCCGGCGGCCTCCAGCGCAGCGATCGTGTCGTTGATGTAGCCGCGATCCTGCATCAGATGCTTGCGGAAGAACAGCACGGCGACGCGATACGCCGCGCCTGCAGCGGTGCGTCCGTTGCGCATGGCATGCCCTGCATCATCGGCCTTGCGGCGCGCAGCGCGCTTCTTTTGCCAGTCGCGATAGGCCTTGATGTCTTTGAAGAAACCCTCGGCGGCGGGGTGATACAGGCCCATCATCGGCACCTCTACCACCGGCGGCACCTCCACCGGCTGGTTGAAGTACTCGCGCAGGATGAACTTAAACATGCTGCTGACGTTCTGCGCCAGCGGCTGATTCCAGTAGATGTTCACCTGCATCCAGTTCTTGAAGTCGCGCGCCTTGGCCGGCATGAAGCGCATCATGGTCTGCATCAGCTTCATCAGCTTGGTGTAGCCGTAGAGCGTGTCTTCATCGCGGCCGTGCACCAGCATGCGCGCGATCTTCTTGACCGGCTCCGGCATGCCGCCTTTGCCGCCTGGCCGGTCGGCCACCACATAGTCGCCCACCCGCGTGAGCGCCATCACCTCCGGCATGGACTCGTAAGCGAACACTGCTCTGGCGCGCGACCGCTCCACCTGCTCACGCAGCCAGTCGGCTTGATCCTTGAAGTTGATCATGCTGACGAACAGGCAGTCGGCTTCCTGGATGGCCTGCGCCGCCTCCGGCGAGCGCGCCTCCAGCTCCCACTCGGTGAACTGCGTCAGATTCGCCTCGGTCGCCAGATCGGCCTTCACTTCATCCCACACGCGTTTGTTGAAGTGTTCCAGGCCGACGATGGCGACGATGTTCGGTTTGTCGCTCATATGCATTTCCTCTTGTCCGTCAGGCGGCGACGGCGCCGACCTCGGACGCGAAACGGCGCGCATCGCGCCGCAGCCCTTCCACGCCGACGCCGCGCAACAACAGCACACATCCGATCATGAACGCCGCTTCGATGGCGAAGATCACGGCATAGCCGGCCGGCGCGGGCATCCAGCCGGTTTCGATCAGCATGGCGCGCAATGCCCCGCCCACGATGAACGACGATCCCAGGCCGATGGCCTGCGCGATGCTCCACAGGCCAAGATACGAAGCCGTTTGACCCTCAACGGTCATGTCGCTCATCATGGTGACCGCGGCGAAGGTGAACACGCCGACGGTCAACCCGATCAGCACAAATCCCAGGTTGGCCAGGGCAAGCTGGGCCGAGAGGGAGGCTGCTGCCAGGAAGATGAACCCAACCGCTGCGGCTGCGCCGCCAATGGCTGCAATGCGCTTCTTCCCTTCCATAGGCAGCGCGTCGGTGCGCTTCTTCGCTCCCAGCACTCGCGCGCCGAACGCAGCCGTCAGGCCCATGCCGACGGTCACCATGCCGTTGAAGATTTGCTGAAAGGTGGTGGACTCGCCAACAGCACGACCGAACACATCGCCCGCCCACACCTCTTGCAACAGATCCTGCGTGAAGATGCCGAGGAAGGTAAACGCGATGAAGACGAAGAACGTGCGGGCCGTGGGGTTAGTGCGCGTGAGCAGCAGCGAACTGCGGAGCGAGTTCATCGTGTTCGATAACGGATCGGGCGGCATCACCCGCAGTCGGGCAATCTCTTCCGCGGCGAGCTTGCGCTCCAGCTTCCACACGCTGGCGATGGCCAGGATGGTCACAACGAACGGGGTGAGCGCGTAGAGCGTTTGCATCTGCGACTGCGCATGCGTCGGCATCAGCAGGCGAAACACCAGCGCCCAGACCACGATGATGGCCGTCTGCCCCGTCCACGCCGCTGCGAACACGCTACTGCGTTCCTCTTCGCGGGTGCACTCGGCGATCATGTCGAGATATGTGTTGGCCATCAGGGCGATCATTGCGCCGAAGATGAAGAACAGGACGAAGCCCGCCACGGTGGCCCAGGCCGAACCGGCGGCCATCGCCTCGGCCACCGGCGGCAGAAGCGGGAAAACCAGGCTGCCGGCCATCATGCCGATCACCAGATACGGCGAGCGGCGATAGCCCAAGATCGGATAGCGATCGGTAATGCGTCGGAACAACGGCTGAAACGGGCCGAAGAACGGATACAGGCCGATCATCACCCCGATCAGCAATGCCGAGATACCTAGCTCATAAATCGTCACCCGGTTGAAATTGATCGTCACCAGCGCGAACATCCACGCGATGCCCAGCTTGGAGAGGGTGAATTGCAATTTCGTCTTCATCGCTTCACGTTCCTGCGCTGCTCAAGGGCGCTTCAATCCGTTGGTCGCCGTCAGCATGAAGCGCCAGGTCACATCTTCTTCGGCGTGCACATCGGCAAACGTTGAGCGTACCCAGGGTTCCAACACCGCCAGACCGGCGGACAACAGCTCATCGTCCAACGACCACGTTTCGTTGTGCAAGCGATGGCGCATGCGATGCAAGATGCGGGCCGGGCTGAGGCACTCCGTCCATTCGGCAGCGATGATCTCCGGCTCGATCTGGCCGCCCATGTGCGCCAAGGTTCGAGCGAGGGCCGGGCCGGCTGCCGTCGTCGGACGCATATCCGGCTGAAGCGATGCGACGACCTCGCGCCATTGCGCCCGAATGCGGCCCGCGCACGATTGTGGGTCGAGCCAGTCGCGACCCTGGATCAGCACGCCCCCTGGCCGCATCACCCGCACAGCCTCGACCAGAACCGACTCCCACGCCGGCACCAGATGCAGCAAGTTGTTGATCATCACCGCTGCGAAACACTCATCACGCAACGGCAGATGCACAGCATCCGCCTGGATCGAAGGCAACTCGGCAGCCTGCAACTCAGCCTCGCTGCGTCCTGCGCACAACATGGCCAGCTCCAGGTCCAATGCGACAACGCGGCAACCAGCCAGCACGGCTGGGATCCCCAGACGTCCCGCGCCGGCCCCCAAGTCGAGCAACAACTGGCCGCCGGCATAGCGAGCGATGGCCCTGCCGATTCGAAGCGCAGCCTGGGGCGGCAGGGCATTGATCGCGTTGTAGCGCGACGCAACTGCGCGATAGGACATCGAGGTATAAGTGCTCATGACACGGCCTTCGCGATTTGTTCTGCTTTGGCGTTGGGCAAATAGATGTAGCGACCGCCCAACCACTCGGCCAGCTTCGGCGCTTCACCGCGCGACAGGTAATTCGCCTGGGTGTCTATGACGATGGCGTTGATCCGGTCTGCGCGGATGAGCGCAGCGAGCTTCTGCAACTCGGCCTGAATCTGCGCCTTCTGCGCTTGAGCGGCCGGGGGCACCTCGCCGTTTTCGACCTGTAGCGGTACGTTCCCCCGACCATCCGTCATCAAGACCAGGGTGGCCTGAGCGATGCCACGTTCGCGCGCCTGCCGCGCCATCTGCCAGGCCGTCAACAGCGCCGAGGCCAGGGGAGTACCGCCGCCGGTCGGCAACACGTCCAGCTCGCGCTTGGCGCGCTCCACGCTCTGCGACGGAGCCAGTAACACCTGCGCCTGCCGTCCGCGAAAGGCAATCAGCCCCACCTGATCGCGGTGCACGTAGGCATCTTGCAACAGGCGGACGACGGCTCCTTTGGCCTCGCGCATGCGGTTAATGGCCATCGAGCCGCTGGCGTCCACCACGAAGATGTAGAGCATGCCGGCCTTATCACGGAAGCGCTTCACTCGAATGTCAGAACTGAGAATTGAGAATCGAGAATTGAGAATTCGCTTCCCCTTTCGCAATTCTTCATTCTGCATTCTCAATTTCTGCCACGGCGCCGCCGCCAGCAGGGTCGGCAGAAGGGCGATGCGGTTCTCCCGCGGGTCGCCCTCGACAGCTCGCACGAAGCGACCACGTCGGCTGTTCAGCGCCGTGCCCCGGCTGCCGCTCTTGCCGCGCCGCTGCATGGCAAACGGCAAGTCGAGCAAGTTCTTCGGCAACTCTGCTTCCGCCGCGCTCAGCAACAGGTCCTCGATCTGCTGCGACTCCGGCTCGGGCGCGGCGTTCGACTCATCCCCATCTTTCCCTTCTTCCTCTTCGCCTCGTTCCGGCGTCTGCGGATGGTCATCTGCCTTGCGGCGATCTTCTGCCTCCGGCATCCGCGTGGCGCGTGACAGGAGCACCAGCCGGACGGCCAGCCGGAGGTCGTCATCGTCCACGGCGCCGCGCCCATCGAGGGCTGCCTTGGCCAGCGCCGCCTGGACGGCGAACCCATCGGCTCGATTGCCCTCCACGCCCAGGCTGAGCGCGGTGTGGATCAGCGCGCGAATTTGCTCTTCCTCGATGCGCACACCGGGCAGGCGCTCGCGCGCGTCGGCGATCATCGCGCGCAGCATCTCTGTTGCGTCGTCCTCGAACGCCTCATTCGTCGCGCCGCTGCCCGACGCGCTCATGTTCCGGCGCACCACCTCGGCCCGCAGGCGCTCGTCGGTCTGGGGCGCGAACGGCACAATCAGCCCCAGCCGATCAAGCAGGCCGCGGCGCACCTCGCCGTCGGCGGGGTCGTAGGTGCCGACCAGCACGAAGCGGGCCGGATGCACGTCGCTCAGCCCTTCGCGCTCGACCCTCACCACGCCGTCGGCCATCACGCCCAGCAGGCGCGCCACCACGTCGCTATCCAGCAGGTTCAGGCCGTCCACATAGAGCACGCCACCATGCGCGCGCGCCAGCAAGCCGCGTTCGATCACCCGCCGGCCGGCCGTCAGCGTGGCCTCCAGGTCGAGTCCGCCGAGCAGGCGATCCTCGGTGACGTTCACCGGCAGCTCGACGAACGGCGTCCCCGACGGCAGCAAAGCTGCGAAACCGCGCGCCAGTGTGGACTTGCCGCTGCCTACCGCAGCCGCGATGGCGGCGCCGGTCAGCGCCGGATTCACCGCCAGCAGCAGCAAGGCTTGCTTGGCCAGTTCCAGGCCGACAAGTTCGGTGAACGAGAGCGACATGATGTTTAACGTCGAAGGGCCGAGATGGCGGCGGATGGTAACTCCCGACTCGCCACTCGCACCTCGCAATTCAAATTTTCTCCATTGCCTGGGCGATGCGCTCGCCGGCGTCGGTGGTCTCCAGCGGATCGCGGCGCAGGCGATGGCGCAGGGCCGGCACGGCGATGCGCTTCACGTCGTCGGCAGTGACGCGCCGGCGGCCCTCGAAGGCCGCCAGCGCACACGCTGCCCGCGCCAGAGTCAGCTCGCCGCGATGGCCATCCACGCCCAGTTGCATGCACAGCCGCGCGGCAAACATCAGCGCGTCGTCCGGCATCTCCACCTCGGTGACGTGCTTCTGGGCGGCGACAATGCGCCGGCGCAGCGCCCGCTGCTGCGGCTCCCAGGCCGCCAGGAAGGCCAGCGGGTCGGCATCGAAGGCGCGGCGGCGGCGGACGATCTCCATGCGCTGCTCGATATCGGTGATGGTAACGATGCGCGCGTGCAGGCCGAAACGGTCGAGCAACTGCGGGCGCAGCTCGCCTTCTTCCGGGTTGCCGGAACCGACCAGCACAAAGCGCGCCGGGTGGCGCACGCTGATGCCTTCGCGTTCGACCACGTTCCAGCCACTGGCCGCCACGTCGAGCAGTACATCCACCAGGTGGTCGTCGAGCAAATTCACCTCGTCAATGTAAAGGAAGCCGCGGTTGGCCCGCGCCAGCAGGCCCGGCTCAAAGCGCTTGACGCCCTGGGTCAGCGCTGCCTCGATGTCAATCGTGCCGCACACCCGGTCTTCGGTGGCGCCCAGCGGCAGGTCCACCACCGGCACGGGGATGCGTTCGCGCTTGCGATGGCCCAGGCCGAGCGGATCACCTTCTTCGACCTTCTCGCGGTTGTAAGGATCGCCGGCCACGCGGGTGATCATCGGCAGCACATCGGCCAGCGCGCGCACCGCAGTGCTCTTGCCCGTGCCGCGGTGCCCCATGATCATCACCCCGCCGATGCGCGGGTCAATCACGTTCAGCAGCAGGCAAAGCTTCATCTCTTCCTGGCCAACGATGGCCGTGAAGGGATAGTTGACCGTCGTGGGGGGAGGCGCTTTGCCGTTCTGACGGCCATCAAGTGTGGAAGGACGGACAACCGTGGTCGGCATCTTCATCTCCCGCCGGCAGCGGTAGCCGCCATGGCCTGGGCGCGCTTCTGCCGGGCCGACCGTGCGCCGCGCAGGGCGAACTGGATGAAGTTGACGACGTAGGTCGCCAGTGCCACGCACATCACCCACATCTGGGCGCGCGGCTCGGCGCCGGCAAACAGGGCCACCAAGTAAGCGGTGTTGCCGGTCAGCGAAAGCAGATTGCCGGCGTCCTCCCAGAAGAACTCCCTGGCCATGAACAGCCGGCCGAATACCTCATCCTCCCAGGCCATGCCGGTGACGGTCATGAAGTACAACATCAGCACCTTGGCCACGTTGGCCACCGTGGTGACCTCGTAACCTTCGCCGGTGTTCAAAAAGCGGATCACCAGGATCAAGCTGGCCAGGAAGGTCAGGAACTGTATCAACGCGCCGACGGCCTGCACCGGCGTCCAAAACGACCGGTTGCGACGCGCCATTTGTTCAGGGGTGTAGCCCATAATCGGTTAGCTCAGGCAGGTCGGCCAGGTCGGCAAAACCAGCCGGGCCGACCTGCCTTGATGTGGAGTCAGGCCGCTTCCATCGTCATAGCCATTTGCTCGCGAGTGAGCTTGCGGAACTGCTCCACGCTCACCCGCGCCATCAGGTTCATGGCGATGAAGCACATGGCGATGGCCACGATGAAGATGAAGCCGTAGGACGCGGCATAGTTGCCGGTGGCCTGGATGCCGATGTCGCGCATCGCGCCGCCGGCAAACTGCGCGAAGCCGTTGGAGAGGGCCTGCGCCATGCCCCACGCGCCCATCAGCGAGCCGGTTTCGCCCGGCACGGTCATGTCCATCATCATCGAGAGCGCGCCGACGTTGAACACGCCCATGCCGATGCCCAGGATGGCGATGCCGGCATACATCACCGGCAGCAGATGCGCCAGCGCCGAGACGAACAACAGCGCAAAACCAGTGCCGGACACCACCAACCCCCAATCGGCGATCCGCCGCTTGGGGATGGGCCGCTTGCTGGCCACGATGCCCATCACCAGCATGGCGAGGATGGTGCCCACGCCCATGATCGGCTGGAACTGCGCGGTCTGACGCGGCGCAAGCTTGAACACGTCGGCCCCGAACGGCTCCAGGATGCTGTCCTGCACGAACAGGGCGAAGATGGCGATGACGATGAAGAAGAAGAACACGCGCGCCTGGGGATTGGTGAAGATGCGGGCGTAGGCCTCGCCTAGGCGCAGCGGCGGGCGCTGCTCGGCCAGGGCGATCTCCGCCGGCGTCAGGCGTCGCTCCAGGCCGATCAACGAGAGCAACCCCACCAGCGACACGATCGGTCCGACCAGGAAGAACTTCGGCATCATCTGCACGGCCACCTGGCTGCGGATGGCGGCGCATTCAGCCGTGGTGCAGGTGGGCGGGGCCCCCGCCTGCGTGTCGGCGATCTGCAAAATGATCGAGCTGGCGATGCCGCTGATGACGATGAACACGATCTGGAACAGCCACACCGTAGCTACCACCGCCGGGCGGTTCTTCTTGCCCTCGGTCATCTCGGCGATCAGCGTGTTGTGCGCGTCGCCATTGGCTGCAAAGCCAAACCCGAAGCCGATCAAGCAAAGCAACATGAACAACAAGGCGATGAATTCACCCTCGGCGTAGCGCACGGCGAAGAATGGCAACGGCACCAGCGAGAGCGAGGCCAGCATCAGGCCGAAGGCCATCACCGGCGTGCGGCGCAGGCCGAAGAAGGCGCGCCGATCGGCATAGCGGCCGGCCGACACCTGAAAGATGTTCATCAGGCGGTAGGCGAAATACAAGCCGCCGATCACGGCAGCCGCGATTTGCAGCTCGTTGATCATTACGCGGTTGAACACGCTGAGCAGCAGGGTGAACAGATAAGCGACGCCCAGCTTGGGCAGCGTCAAACGCGCGATCGCCAACATGGGCAGCCGGTCAGTCGAAGCTCTCACGCGGCTGCGTGCGCCTTCGGACGTGCTAACGATAGATGACGACATGAATTACCTCCTGAAGCTAAAAATCAAAAAAGGATGAGGATTCAATGCAGCACGCGTGGCATTGAATCCCCACCCTTTGGGAACCCGATAAGGTGAAGACAGGCGCGGTGGCGCACCGCATGACAGATGCGCACGGCGGATGAACTCAAGCAACATGCGCAAAGCCCAGGCGCGGCGCGTCTGGCGCGGGCAGTAGATAAAGGATGCATCCGGCCACAGATAAATCACCGGGCATTGCCTGGTGAAACTCGCCAGGCCGAGGTAGACGAACATCAGCAACGCGCTCAAGCCGAATGCGACGCACATGCTGAGCAACGGATCGTGCCAGGCGCCCAGCAAAGCGACCAGGCCGAAGGTGATCACCGCAAAGTGCGCCATGAACAGCCGGTCCTGGTAGCTGGCGCTGCTCAGATGCCGGGCGAGGCATTCCGAGTTCCAGACCGCCCAACGTGGGTGGCGAACCTGGCGAGCAATCACGCTTCTTAGAGTATGGTTAACACTTCCTTTCAACAATCAGGTGTATGTCATGATTTCAGCATGACATTTGGCGGGTGAAAAATCATCCTACAAAACTCGCGCGAGAATGTCACAAACCCATCAGACAAGGTTTGTCCATCGCTTGTCTATAGTTTAGAGCGACAGAGATTCAAGCGCGCGATAAGCCTGGATGAAAGAGGCGCACATTTCGGCGTAGCGCGCAACATTCCGGGGATCGGGTTCGATCACGGTCGCAACGCGCGCCCGCGTCTTGGCGATGTCCCATCCGCCATACAAACCAATGCCGATGCCGCCGGCGACGGCCGCCCCCCACGAGGTGGCCTCAGTCGGCAGGTCGAGCATCTCCAACGGTAGCCCCAACACGTCGGCCAGGATGCGCGGCCAGATGGCGCTGCGCACCCCGCCGCCGATCAGGCGCAACGCTGGCAACGGCCGGTGGCTGCCCAGGGCGTCCAGGATCAATTTAAGGTTGAAGGCGACGCCCTCCAACACTGCGCGATGCATCTCCGGCGCGCTGTGGCCCATCGTCAAGCCCACGAACGCCGCGCGCGCCCGCGGATTCCACCACGGGCTGCGCTCGCCGATGAGATAAGGCAAGAAGAATAGCCCGCGGCAGCCCGGCTCGACCTGCGCGATGGCTTCGTCCGGCAGCTCGCCCATGGCGCGCACCAGCCACTCGCGCGCCCCGCCGGCCGATTGCATCGTGCCCATCGGGATGTAGCGCTGCGGCAACAGATGAGCGAAGGTGAAGGTGCGTTGCTGCGGATCGAGCAACGGCTGCGACGAGGTGAAGGCAATCCACGCCGAGGTGCCGAGCACGCAATAGGCATCGCCTTCGGCCACCGACCCCGCGCCCACCGTGGCGCACGCACCATCGCCGCCGCCGATCACCACTGACGTGCCGGCCGCCAGCCCAGTCTCCTTGGCTGCTGCGCGCGTCACCTCGCCCACCACAGCGCTGGAGGAAACCAGGCGGGGCAGGCGTGCCACGTCCAGCTCCAGCGCGTCCAGGAAGTCCGCACACCAGGTCCCCGTTTGCAGGTCGAACACGTTGCTGCCCGACGCATCTGAGTGGTCAGTTACCGCCTGGTCGGTCAGGCGCAGGACGGCATAGTCCTTGGCCATGAGGAAGCAGCGCGAGCGGGCATAGATGTCAGGCTGGTGGCGCTTGAGCCAGAGCATCTTGGACGCGGTGTAGGCCGGGCTGACGCGATGGCCGGTGCGGCGATAGACCTCATCCGCCCCACAGCGTTCGGCCAGCAGCGCCGCTTCCTCCACGGCGCGCTGGTCGGCCCAGATGATGGCCGGCCGCAGCGGGCGGTGCATCTCGTCCACGGCGACCACGCCCATCATCTGCCCGCTGAAGGTGACGGCGGCCACGTCACGCGGCGCGATGCCGGTGCGGGTCAGCAGCGCGCGCGTGGCTGCGCACACGGCACGCCACCAGTGGTCCGGGTCTTGTTCCGCCCAGCCCGGTTGTGGATAGCTCACCGGATAACTTTCGCTGTAGCTGGCCAGCAGCGCCCCGGTCTCATCGAACAAACTCGCCTTGTTGGCCGATGTGCCCAGATCATGGGCCAGGATGTAAGCCATAACAGCAGATTATCACAGCCCTGCTGCAGGGCAAATCTGCGATTGACAAGCCGCTGAGAACGATTACACTCTTTGATTGCGCCAACGTGGTAACGATTCCAGCCCATACCCATGAAGGATAAGGCCACCGTCACCATCCGGGATGTTGCCCAGCACGCCGGCGTCTCGACGGCCACGGTGTCGCGCGTGCTGTCGAACAGCGGGCCGGTGAGCGCTGAGGTGCGCGAGCGGGTGGAGCACACCATCCGCGCGCTGGGCTACCGCCCTAACCGGATGGCGCGCAGCTTCCGCGCCCAGCGCAGCAAGTTCATCGGGCTGATCATCTCCGACGTCGAGAACCCCTTCTACACCAGCCTGGTGCGCGCCGTCGAGGACGTGGCCTACGCCCATGACTACAGCCTGCTGCTGTGCAACTCGGACGAAGACCTGGAGAAAGAACGCACCTATATCCAGTTCATGGCTGACGAGCGGGTGGCCGGCGTCATCGGTTCGCCGGCGTCGGAACAAGAGACCTCGTTCGCGGCGCTGTTCGACGCCGGCATTCCAGTGGTCTCGGTGGATCGCCGCTCCGCGCTGACGCCGGTGGACACGGTGCTGCTGGATAACGTGGCTGCCGCGCGCGACCTGACCCGGCACCTGATCCATCATGGCCACCGGCGCATCGGCGCCATCCTGCCCAACCTCAGCATTACCTCCGGGCGCGAGCGGTTGGCCGGCTTTTTGCAAGCGATGGAAGAAGCCGGCCTCGCCCCCGATCCAGCGCTCATCCACGAGGGCAAAGGCATCGAGGCATTTGGCGCGCATGCCGCTCGTGCCCTGCTGCACCTACCCGAACGGCCGACGGCGATCTTCACCGGCAACAACCTGATCACGCTGGGCGCGCTCAAGGCGATCCAGGAATGCGGCCTGCGCATCCCCGACGACGTAGCCGTGGCCGGTCACGACGAGATGCCATGGATGTCACTGCTCGCACCGGGCATCACCGTGGCCGCGCAGCCGATTCACGAAATGGGCCGGACGGCCATGCGCATGTTGTTGGCGCGCATCAACGGCGATAGTCAGCCCATGTGCGAGGTCAAGCTCGCGCCGCGGCTGATCATCCGCAACTCGGTCGCGTCGCCCACGCCGATCTGAAAGCCATGCGGGGCACCCGCGAGAAGGAGGTGAGAAACGACTTCCGAAGACGTTCACCCTGTTCAGCATTGACTCTGCCTCATAGCGAATCCAAACGATTCAACCGATCTCGATCAACTCGATCAGCAAAGAGGAGGATGAACACATGAACCCGAAGAAAATCGCGAGTCTGGCAGCCCTGAGCGCTCTGATCCTGGCTGCCTGCGCCGCGCCCCCGGCAGCGGCGCCTGCACAACCTGCTCAGCCCGCTCAACCGGCGGAACAGCAGCCGGCCGCACCGGGCAAGAAGTTCGCCGGCGTCACCGTCAACGCCATCACCTTCTCCGGCCCGCAGATCGCCGAGCCGATGCAGCGGCGGGGCAAGGAGTTCAGCGAAATGACCGGCGCCACGATCAACGTGGTCACCGTGCCGTTCGCCGACCTGTATCAGAAGATCCTCAACGACTTCGCCACCGGCACCAACAGCTTTGATGTGATCGTGTTCGCCCCGCAGTGGATGGTGGACTACATCGAGCCGGGCTACCTGGAGGACCTGACCGACCGCGTGAAGGCCGACTCCGACCTTCAGTGGGATGACATCGGTTTGTTCTTCCGCGACTTTTCCGCCACCTACAACGGCCGCATCTACACCATCCCGCTGGACGGCGACTTCCAGATGGTGTACTACCGCACCGACATCGCCAAGGAACTGGGCCTGCAGCCGCCCAAGACCTGGGATGACTACATCGCCTTCGCCAAGGCGGTGAGCGAGAAGAAGCTGACCACCGACGACGGCAAGCCGGTGTATGGCTCGTGCATCGCCAAGAAGAAGGCTGCCCAGTCCTACTGGATGATCACCTCGGTTGCTTCGGCTTTCATCCAGAGTCAGGGCACCGGCCAGGGTGCGTTCTTCGACCTGGAGACCTTCAAGCCGCTCTACAACAACGAGGCCTTCGCCCGCGCGCTGGAGGTTTACAAGGAGACCACGCAGTTTGGTCCGCCCGACGAGATCAACCTGGACGTGGGTGACACGCGCGGCCTGTGGACGGCCGGCCAATGCGCGTTGACGATTGACTGGGGCGACATCGGCACGCTGGCCATCGAGGAAGGCAGCAAGGCCAAGGACAAGACCGGCGCGGTCATCCTGCCGGGCAGCAAGCAGGTGCTCGACCGCAAGACCGGCAAGCTGGTGGATTGCACGCCGGAGCTGTGCCCGCACGCGATTGATGGCGTGAACCACGCGCCGTTCGCGGCGTTCGGCGGCTGGTCGGGCGCCATCAACAAGGCCAGCAAGCCGGAGGTGAAAGATGCCGCCTTCGCCTACCTCTCGTACATGAACCAGCCGGCCCAGAGCAACGTGGACGTGACGATCGGCAAGACTGGCTTCAACCCCTATCGCGTCTCGCAGTTCAAGAACCTGGATAACTGGCTCAAGGCCGGCATGAGCGAGCAGGCGGCCAAGGACTACCTGGGCGCGATCGAAGCCAGCCTGAACAGCCCGAACATGGTGCTGGACCTGCGCATCCCGCAGAACCAGTACTATCAGGGTATCGTGCTGGACGGCGCGATTGCCAAGTTCCTGGCCGGCGAGCAGGACCTCGCCGCCACGATGAAGGAGATCGAGGACGGCTGGGAGCAGAAGACCGAGGAGCTGGGCCGCGATAAGCAACTGGCTGCTTATAGGTCCACGCTCGGCGTACAGAAGTAAGGAATTCAGAATGATGAATTGAGAATTGAGAAAGACACCCTTTCTCAATTCTCAATTCTCAACTCGCGGATGGCCACGATCACTTCCTCAGCGAGCATACCCGCAGCCCGGGCTCGCATTTCGCGCAGCGAGCGACTTGCCCCGGCGGTCTTTATCTTGCCGGCGGTGTTGGTGGTGTTGTTCATCTCCATCTTCCCGCTCATCCTTTCGCTCTTCCTCTCGCTTTCGCGGCTGCGCTTTCAGGCCGGCGGGTTGGAAGTGCAATTCGTCGGGCTGGACAACTACCGCAAGCTGCTGCTGGGCAACGAGCAAAAGGTGCTCTTTGGTGTGCTGGGCGAGCCGTCGCTCTTCGGATGGGCGATCCTGGCTTGCGTCGCAGCGTCGCTGGGGCTGGTGATCTACCGCACTGCTCGGCGTCAGTCGGTTGGAGCGATCATCGGTCGGCTGTTGGCGTCAGTTGTGTTGCTGGGGCTGACGTATCTCATCGCAGCGACCCTGTTCGCGCCGGAGGGCCGGCCGGGCACGTTGGTGGTAACCATGCTCTACGTCGCCGTCGGCATCACACTTCAATATCTCATCGGCCTGGGGCTGGCTTTGTTGTGCGCCCAGCCGCTGCCGGGCCGGCGCTTCTTCCGCGTGGTCTTCCTGCTACCGATGATGATCACGCCGGTGGGCGTGGGCTATCTCTTCCGAATGCTAGCCGACACGAACAAAGGGCCGCTGGAGCCGTTGTGGATCGCGCTGGGCATGCAGGATTTCGCCTGGTCGAACAACGCCTGGGGTGCGCGGGTCGCCGTGATGATCGGCGACATCTGGCAGTGGACGCCGTTCATGTTCATCGTGCTGCTGGCGGCCATCGAGGCGCAGGAAGTAGAGCCGGTGGAGGCCGCCATCGTGGACGGCGCGGGTAGCTTCGACATCTTCCGTCACATCACGCTGCCGGCCATCCTGCCGGTGAGCACCACGCTGATCCTCATTCGCATGATCGAGGCGTTCAAGATCATTGACCTGCCCAACATCCTGACCAATGGCGGTCCCGGCACGGCCACCGAGACGCTCACCCTGTACGCCTATCGCATCTGGCGCGCGCTGGACATCGGTGGATCGGCCGCCATCGCTTACATCCTGCTCTTCCTGGTCACGTTCATCGCCATGCTCTATGTGCGCACGTTGCGCAATCGCCTGGGGACGACATGAGGTCTTTCTTTCGCAGCAGCTCGCCGCTTAAGCCCTCGCCCTTCAGGATGCTGGTCTCGTATCTCATCCTGGGCTTCTGGGCATTTCTGATTTTGTTCCCGCTCTACTGGCTGTTCATCACGGCGTTCAAGCTGCCGGCGGCGGTGAACAATGGGCCGTTCTACATCCCGTTCGTGGACTTTCAACCGTCGTTGCACGCCTGGGAATACGTGTTGGGCGAGGTGGGCAACGACACGATCCGGCTGTTCACGAACACGGTGGGCGTGTCGCTCATCAGCGCCACGTTGGCGCTGGTGGTCGGCTCCGGCGCAGCTTACGCGCTCACTCGCTTTCGTTTCCACCCCAAGGTCGGCACGATCCTCGTTTTCATCGGCTGCGTGGTGTTGGCAATCGTGCTCACTGCCCTGGGCGCGCCGTGGCCGCTCTCGGTCGCCGTCGGCATCGCGCTGTTCGTCGTCAGCCTGTTCACCCTCGCCCGGCGGTTCAAGCGCGCGCTGGGCAACAGCGACATCGCCTTCTGGCTGATCTCGCAACGCATCCTGCCGCCGGTGGCCGTGGTCATCCCCATCTACATCGCCTTTCAGCAACTGCGCCTGCTGGATACGTGGGCCGCTCTGATCATCACCTACGTGGCGACCAACCTGCCGATCGTGGTATGGCTGATGCGCGACTACTTCGCCAACATCCCCTACGAGCTGGAGGAAAGCGCACAGATTGACGGCGCGTCGCGCTTCCGCATCTTCAACCAGATCGTGCTGCCGCTTTCGGTGCCCGGCCTGGTGGCCACTTTCCTCTTCGTCCTGGTCTTTTGCTGGAACGAATATCTGCTCGCCCTGTTCCTCACCAACGCCCGCGCGCAAACCATGCCGCTGGCCGTGGTCGCACAAAACGCCACCCGTGGTCCACAGTGGTGGTATATGTCGGTGCTGGTGCTGATCATGATCGTGCCGGTGATCGCCATGGCCATCGTGCTGGAACGCTACATCGCGCGCGGCTTGCTGGTGGGGGCGGTGAAGGGATAAGCCGCGATCCTCAGTCGCCTCGGGCCGGGCGCGACCACACACGGCCGCCCGACAGCAGGAGATACAGCACGCCATCCGCGACAGCCATGTCCAGGATCTCGTTCGCCATGGGGACGTCCGCTTCAGGCAACCAGTTCAACCCGCCATCGGCTGAGCGCAGCAGCCGGCTCGCCGTCAGCGCGAATAAGCTCTGCCCCCAAGCAGCGATGCGCCGCACACCGGCCCGATCTGCGCCGACTGGGTATTGTCCCCAGTGACCGCCGAATTCGTGCACGAACGCCTGATCGCCCAGCGTGATCACCAGCGGTTCGGCGCAGGCGGCGACTACCGGCCAGTTGGTCTTCGCCTCTGCTCCGCGCCGCCACGTCGCACCGTCATCCGTCGAAAGCCACAGTTGCGCAAGCTGTAAACGCCGATCGTAGGTCGCAGCGATCAAGCCATGTGGCATGGCTTGCAACGCAGCCAGGGGCAGCGCGCCAAATGGCGGGTCAAGCGCCTGCCACGTGTGGCCGCCGTCGCGGGTGCGCCATAGCTGCGCGCCGTCGCTGCTGGCCGCCCACCCCAGGCCAGCGCTACCGAACGTGATGCGCGCGATGGTGCCATCCTGAACCGATAGACATTGTCGCCACGACTCCCCGCCGTCGGTCGAGCGCAGCAGTCCTTCAGCGCCCGCGGCGACCAGTGCGCCATCCGGCGACACCTCGACTGCGGTAAGTGGTGCCGGCGCGTGCACCCGATGCTTCCATTCGCGCTGTGCTTCGTCCCATCGCCACAGGCCGGCGTGCAGCCCAGCGACGCAGGGGGTTCGATCCGCAATCAGCAGATAGCGCAAGTCATGCACCGGCGGCGCAGGCAACGCCACCGCGCCATCGGTCGAGCAGCGATATAAGCCATCAGCCGTGCCGGCATAGATGATCGTGCCGTCGCTGGCGAAGGACAATACCGGCTCGGCGAGCACCAACTCCCAGGTGTAGCCGCCGTCTGCCGAACGAAATGCGCCCTCGCTCGCACCCAGCCAGATCGCATCCAGCGCGGCGAAGAGCGTCGCCGCGGTCATCTCGGCGGGAAGATTCGATGCCAGTGGTGACCAGCTCGCACCGCAGTTGTTCGACTGCAGCAGACCTCCCTTCTCGCGTGCTGCCAACGCACGATTGCCGTTCAGGAAGGCGACCGCGGCAACGGCCAGGCCCTCCGTCCCTTCGGTCGAGCGCCAGGCCCGCCCGCCATTGGGCGAGTGATAGACGCCGTCGCTGGTAGCGGCGAGTACATCCTCGCGCTGCGCGTGCCAGGCCAGGCCGTTTACCTCGAAATTCTGCAGGCCAAAGTTGGCCGGCCGCCAGGTGCGCCCTGCGTTCTCCGAGCGCAGCACGCCGCCGCCAAGCGTAGCCGCAAGCACGACGCCGTCGTCGCTGAAACGCGGCGAGGGCACGATCGCTGTCACTGGATGCGCCGCGCCCAGCGCATTGTCGTCCGCAATCTGCCAGCTCGCGCCGCCATCCGGCGACCGCACCAGCCCTTCGGCGCTGCCAGCGAAGACCCATCTGCCGGCCAGCGCCAGCGCTGTGATCGTCGAAAACGGCGAGCCACCAACTATCCAGCGCCATTCGTCCATCTCGTGGTGATAGCGCGCCAGGCCGCCCGCCCCACCCGCCCACAGGCCACGCGGATCGGTGGCCAGGGCCAGCACCGCTGGCGGTGCTTCAATCGGGGGATAGCGCTGCCAAGTGCTGTGCATCATGCGCATCAGGAGCCATCACGGTTTCAGATCGGCGGAGCGGCGATTGGTGAAGACGATCGCGCCGGTGGTGATGGCCATGCCGGCTGCGCTCACCGCCGCTTCAAGCGCGCCTCGCGTCACTGCCAGACAATCGAGCACGCCTGCCTGGCACATGTCCACGCAGTCGCCGCTGCGCGCATCGAAGCCAAACTGTGGCCCGCGCTCGCGCGCCATTGCCAGCGCCAGCGGCGGATGCACGCGACAGTGATTGCGTACGATGTGCAGGAAAGGCGCTTCTAACGCCGCAGCGAGCACGGCGATGCCATGCCGCTCTTCTTCGCACGCACATCCCTCCCGCTCGTCGAGCACGGGCACGATGCAATTGAGATAGGCCACGCCTCCGCCCGGCACGACGCCCGATTCAAGCGCCTGATCGAGCACGCGCACTGCCTTGCGCGCCGCTTCCTTCATCAGCTCGCGGTCGCGCTCGCTATGTGCGCCGATCTTCAAGATGCCGATGCCACCGGCCAGGCGACCGGCACGTAGGCGCAACGCTTCCCATGCTTTGTCCGCGCGGTCGAGCTGGCTCATGCGCGCGCGCAGCTCGGTGACTCGCTTCTGGATCGCTGGCCGGTCGCGCAACTGGCCGCTGCCGCCGGCCAGCGTCAACGACTGACGCGCCAGCACCGCGCGCCGCGCTGCGCCGAAGTCGCCAGCTTTAGCGTGTTGTGCCAGGTGGCCGCTTGCCTGAGACAAGAGCTGTGCGCCGGTCAGCAGCGCGATGTCGCTCAGTTCATCGAGCATGGGCGAGAGGTTGGCCGCAGGCACGACGGCCGCGATGTTCACCGTACCACGCGTGTGGTTGATGATGAGCGTGTTCAGCGCCTCGCCCTTGATATCGCGTGCAACGATGAGCAAAGGGCGCCGCGGCGATGTTACGAGGGCACATTCCAGAGCCGCGCGCACATGCTCGGCCGACTCGAGCGTCTGATCGGCCACCAGCACCATGGCATCGTGCAGGACGATTTCGCGTTTGCCTTCGGGCAGAAAGTGCCGGCCCGCCGGTCGCGCTGTCCATCGCCCACCGTCGAGATATTCGCGTTCGAGGTAGGGCGAGTAATACTCCTCGATGACGATTGCGGCGTGCTGGCCGAGTACATCGAACAGCTCGCCTAGCAACGCACCGAGCTTGACGTCTTGCGTGGCTGCCGTCGCCAGGCGCACCAGCGCATCGCCGCCACTTACGGGTTGTGCCTGTGACTGCAAGGCGCGAATCGCTGCTTGTGTGCCGCGCTCGATGCCTTGACGCAGGCGCATGGCGTTGACGCCCCCTGCGATGCGCCTGGCTGCCTCGTGCACCAAGGCGCGCGCCAGCACAGCGGCTGTGGCTGCGCCATCCCCATAGCGCTCGTGCACGCGATACACCATGTGGCGCAGCAACATCGCGCCGGCGTCCTCGCCGCGTCGCGGCAATTGCACCACGCGCCGCGCGACGATGGCTGAGTCAGTTAGGAATTCCGGCTGGCCCATACCGCTGCGCGCGTTGAGGATGAGGCCGTGGTTCGGCCCGAGGGTGAGCGCGATCAAATCGGCCAGCTGATCCATGCCGCGGCACATCCGCGCCAGCGATTCCTCGGGACCCAGCAGTGCCGGGCGTTTGCCGTTTGTCTTCATCATGCCTCATGCCGGCTGCAACGCCTGTTCGGTCTGCGGGTCGAACAGATATACGCCAGCGACGTCAATGGCGACGCGCAACCGCTGATCCGGCTCGATCACCTCGCCGGTGTCCGGGAAGACGGCGCTCAACGTGTGGGCGGGCGCATCAGGCCCATCTACGCTGAGCGTGACGATCATCTCACCCATCAACGGCTCGACGTCATGCACGCGCGCGGTGAAGGTATTCTCCGGCTGCACCTCGAAGCCAACCGTTGGCCCATCCACAGCCAGCGCATTCGGGCGCAGGCCGAGGATGATCTCGTCTCGGTCATAGCGATCGAGCACAGGCCGCCAGCGCTCGGGCAGGCGGACCTGCAGGCCGCTGCAGCGGGCGCAGTAGCCATCGCCGTTGCGTGCGAGCGCTGCGCGGAAAGCGTTCATTGGCGGCGACCCGATGAACGTCGCGACGAAGACATTGGCCGGCGAAGCGAGCAAGCTATCAGGCTGGGCAGCCTGTTGCAGGCGTCCCGCGTGGATGATGGCGATGCGGTCGCCAAGCGCGAACGCTTCGGTCTGGTCGTGCGTGACGTATAAGCTAGGCTTGCCCTTCTCGCGATGCACGGCCTGGATGTCGCGGCGAGCTTGCGTGCGCAGCTTCGGGTCGAGGTTGGACAACGGCTCGTCGAACAGATAGACGTCGGCGTCCTTGGCCAGCGCGCGCGCCAGAGCCACGCGCTGTTGCTCGCCGCCAGATAGATCTACGATGGAGCGCTTGAGCATGTCGGCCAGGCCGAGCTTCTGGGCAGCGCTGGTCACGCGTCGCTCCACTTCAGCGCGCGCCATGCCACGCGCCTCAAGGCCGTAGGCGATGTTCTGGTAGACATTCATGTTCGGATACAGGCCGTAATCCTGAAAGACCATGCCGACGTTGCGCTCGCGCGGCGGCACGCGCGTCACATCGCGACCGCCAATGACGATCTGCCCGCTGTCCGGCTGCTCCAGGCCACAGATCAGCCGAAGCAGGGTGCTCTTGCCACCGCCGGAAGGACCGAGCAGCACGAAGAACTCGCCATCATCAACGTGAAAGCTTATTTCGTCCACGATGACGCGATCGCCGAAGCGCTTGGACAGGTTGTTGACTTCGAGTTTGGCCATCTCACTTTGCGTTTTACGTGTTGCGTCTTGCGCATTGCAAATCACGCATCGCGTTTGCTCCTCAGGTGCCGCAGCATGTGTGTCTGCAACAGCGCCAGAACGACCGGCACGATCAGCACCATGCCGCCGATCGAGACGATGCCCAGCAGCAAAGCGAATGCGCTCACCGCGGCGAGCAACGACGTATGCAGCGGATATTGGCCGATCAGACTGAGGGAACGGCGCAGCAGGACGAATGCCGACCGCTGCGGCCGCTCGGCGAACAACGCTCCCCAGTACAACGACGTCGCCGCGAGCAATAGCAATCCCAGTTGCGCCAGCGCGTCGAGCAGCATCCATCGCGCCGACGCCGCCCACACCGCTACGAACAGCAACGCGCCAGCCGCCGCGAACAACGGCATCAGGTTGAACAAGCTGGGCTTTGCCACCGCGCGCAGCGCCTCGCCCACCAGCTCCCAGCGCAGCATCTCGCCGTCGCACGCGCGCGCGACGAGTGCGTAGAGCACGCCCGTCGCCGGTGCAAGCGCCAGCGCGCTATAGCCCGCCAGCAGCAACCGCACCCAGATCGGCCAATCCGTCAGCATCAGCGCTACCGCGCCAGGCGCCTGTTGCAACGCCCAGCCGATGTTCAATGCGATCATGCGCTCGACCTGATCGGCCAGCGTGGCGAATGCGTCCCAGATCGGGCCGCGCTTTTCTTCGGTGCGAACGCCGCTATCGTCAAGGAAAGGCATCGTCAGAATACTGATGACTGATGACGAATGATCGGCACTCTCCAAGTCATCAATCACCAATCACGAAATCAGCGACTGTTCCGTCTCCGCGTCGAACAGGTGCACCTTGCGCATGTTCATGGCGAGGGGAATCTCTTTCCCCAGATACGTGGCCGGCACGCGCACGCGGAAGGTGGCGACGAAGTCCCGCGACGATGCACCCATCGTACTCAGATACACCGAGCAGCCGGTGGACGACGGCTCGATCACATTCACCACGCCTTTGACCGTGTTGTCGTCGCTCACCGCGAATGGCGCCTGCTTGGGCACGTGCAAGTCCTCGGGGCGAATGCCGAGCTTGACTGGCCGGCCGACGTGATGCTGCAGCTTCTCTTTGGTTTCGTCCGGCAGACGCACGGTGAACGCCGGCGTCACAGCGAAGATCGCGCCATCTTGCGCCTGCAAGGTCGCGTCGAACAGGTTGATGCTGGGCGTGCCGACGAAATAGGCGACGAACAGGTTGCGCGGCCGTTCATATAGCTCGCTACCTGTGCCGAGCTGCTCGATGCGGCCGGCGCGCATCACCGCGATGCGGTCGCCCAACGCCATCGCCTCGGACTGATCGTGGGTGACATAGACGCTGGGCCGCTTCTTCTCGCGGTGCAACGTCAGGATGTCTTCTCGCGCCTGGTGGCGCAACTGCGCGTCGAGGTTGGATAGCGGCTCGTCGAACAGATACACGTCGGCATCACGCACCATCGCTCGTGCCAGAGCCACGCGCTGCCGCTCACCACCGCTGAGCTGGCGCGGCTTGCGCTTGAGCAGGTGATCAATGCGAAACATCTTTGCTGCCGCCGGAACGCGCTCGTTGATGATGCGGCTGGACACGCCGCGCGAGCGCAGGCCATACGCGATGTTCTCGAACACGGTCAGGTGTGGGAAGACGGCATAGTCCTGAAACACCATCGCCACGTTGCGATCCTTGGGTCGAATGTCGTTGACTTTGCGCCCATCGAAGAGGATCTCGCCACTGGTCACCGGCTCCAGGCCGGCCAGCATGCGCAGCGTGGTAGTCTTGCCACAACCCGAGGGGCCGACGAGCACCAGAAATTCCTGCCCGCCCAGCTCGAAGCTGATGTCGTTCACGGCAATCTTCTCGCCGAAGCGTTTGGTTAGATTGGAGACACTGATCACCGGCATCGTTTCTGTTAGCAACCCGATTCATCAGGCTGTGCGCGCTCAGCCCGGCGCTTGCAGCGCCTGGCGGACTCAAAACAACTCGGGCACTCCCGGCACATGCAACGCAGCCTCGGTCATCGCATCGAACACGTAGGCCCGCTCCCAGTCTGGCATCAGCCAGACTTTCTCCACCTGCGGGTAATCCAGCGGCGCGAGCGCGCGCACCGTCGTGTTCGCCAGCGTGCCCGAGACAAACGCCGCGCGCTCGGTGGGCAAGCGTTCGACGTGGCTAACGTTCACTGGCACGCCGGCGCCGTCGTTCTGCGAGATGATCCAGCCCTCCGGCCGCACGCCGAGGCGAACCTCGCGCGGCAACGATGCCGCGTGCATCCACTCCGGCATCGGCAGGCGCGCAGCGCCGATGATCACGGCGCCGTCACTGAGCGTGGCAGGCACGATGCTGATGGGCGGCGTGCCGATGAACGTGGCGACGAACAGGTTCGCAGGGTTGAAATACACCTCGTCGAACGTGCCGACTTGCTCGATGACGCCCTGGCGCATTACGGCGATGCGATCGCTCATGAAGATGGCCTCCTGCTGGTCATGCGTGACGTAGAGCGTGGTGATGTTGAACTTCTGTAGCAGCTTCTTGATCTCGGTGCGGGTGCGCTCGCGCAGCTTGGCATCCAGATTGCTGATCGGCTCGTCCATCAGAAACACGGTCGGGTCGCGCACGATACAGCGCGCGATCGCCACGCGCTGCTTCTCACCGCCGGAGAGTGTGTCGGGGATGCGCCCGAGCAACAGCTCGAATCCCATTCCCATCAGCTCGGCCGTCGCCCGGACTTTGGTGTCCATCTCCTCCTGCGTGCGCTGATGCACTTCGAAGAAGTATTGCAAGTTACCCCTGCCCTTCATCGAGGGATAGAGCGCGTAGTCCTGGAACACCATGCCGACGCCGCGATCCTGCGGCTTGATGTCGGTCATGTCCACGTCGTCGAAGTAAACCTTGCCGGAGTTGGGATATTCGAGGCCAGCGACGACCTTCAGCAGCGTGCTCTTGCCGCAGCCCGATGGCCCGACCACGCTGAGCGTCTCACCATCGCGCACGGTGAGGCTGACGTGGTTGAGCGCAGGCGGGTTGCGATAGCCGGTGAGCGTGACATTCTCCAGCGTATCGTAGTGCTTGAGCACGTCGGCGAGGACAACTTGTGCCATAGGCGTGATTTTGCACGCGCTGTCGCGTCAGGCAACTCCCGTCGCCTGCGGCGCCAGCGCACCGATCTGATCGAGCTGAATGGCCAGCTCCGTGCCACTGCGAATGGGCAGGCGTTCTTTGACCGACCTGATCTCCTCGGCTGCGCGGTTCACCTCTTCGAGCGTGTGCCGGCCATCGAACAGGCGCATCAGCACCTCCTCGCCCGGATGCAGATCCAGATAGCGCTGTCCGTCGGGCGCGGTGATGCGACGCGTGGTGCGCACCTGGCCTTGCCAGTAGTACATGCCACTGCCGATGCGGGCCTGCGGGTGCAGGCGCAGCGGGCGGCCATTGAAGTCCGCTTCGACGACACTCCGATCCACCGGTGCGCCGAACAGACCATCCACCAGCTTGACCGCCTCGTGCAAGGGGTAACTGCCGAACAATGAGAGCGACTCGGCGCGATTGGCGTAGCCCGAGGCGATGCGAAAAAACGCCTCACGGCTGGAGAGGTGTTCATCATCTCGCGTGCGATTGAGCGTGCGCTGTGCCTGCCACCACCACGACTCCATCGAGAAATTGTTGCTATACCAGAACGACGCCATGTCTTTGTAGGCCTGCAGATAGGTGCGATACGTGTCTTGATAGAAGTCCCAGTAGGCGGCGATC